>JAJRYT010000152.1 GCA_024275635.1 Chloroflexota bacterium
GCCGAGCGATTTGGAACCTCCTCGAATTATCTCACTGACACCTCGGCTATTATGGCTGAAGATATGGGTTCCGTTTCATTTCAGGTCGTACACCCGCCGCGCTTTAGTCTGCCGCCAGATTCGGCCACGCCCATTGTGATGTTTGCCGGCGGAACCGGGTTTGCCCCCTTCCGCAGCTTCATCCTGGAACGGGCGCGGCAAGCCGACGCGGGCGAAAGCTGGCTTTTTCTGGGGGCGCGCGCGCCGGCCGACATCTATTATCGAGATGAGTTAGAGCAAATGGCCGCGCAAGGCAAGCTGCATGTCCGCGCCGCATTTTCCAGAGCGGACGTTGATCTTAAATTGGGGAGCGACGGCCGTTTCTCGTTTGAACCGGGAACGCGCCATTACATCGGCGATGAGATGTTGCAGGCAGAGAATGCGCCGGCGCTTTGGAACCTTTTGCGCCGCCAAGAAGACGGCGGTCAAGGCGCATACCTCTATGTCTGTGGGCGAACTCGTTTTGCCAATGCGGTCATGGATGGCATGAAAGCGATTATTCATCGCTTTGCCGATGGCTCTGAGGCGGAGAAGGCGCAAACGGTACGGGATGAATTGTATCGCCTGGTGGCTGATGAACGGTATTTGCAGGAGATATTTACCACCTATACGGGTTCTCACATTGAGAAGCGAACGAGTTATGATGCCTCTGAGGTCGCTTTGCATAATGATGAGGAAAATGGGTATTGGATGATCATTGACGGCCGTGTCTACGATCTCACCGAGTTTGCCCATCTTCATCCTGGCGGCCTCAAAATTATTCGCGAATATACCGGCATGGACGCTACCCACGCTTACCAAATGATTCTTCATCACTCAAACCCTGAAATTGACTCGATGTTAGGCATGTATGAAATTGGCGTGGTGCGTCGCTTGAACTTCGGCATGGCCTGGGGCGTTTTGATCGGCCCCAACGGGTTAGAGTCCATGACGCTGGCTAATGCGTATCGAATCTGGGTGCGTTATCTTTATTTTGTCATTGAGTTGGAAAATTCGCTGCACAATGAATTCACTATTCAAGAACAATCTACCACGCGCCATGAATTACCTGACGCTTTATCCCCGTATAAAGCGCAGCTCATGCAGCAAATCCACAAACGATTTACGAAAGAATATATTGGCTCTGTGATGGGCGAACCGCTGCACAGCGTGTGGGCGGTGACAAGCGGTTTATGCGCCCCAGATGAAGATGTGCGGTGGAGTTCAAATGCCGTTAAGCGCGTTGACCAATCAGAAAAAGCGCAAAGAGTAGAGCGGCTTCATGATGAATTGGCGACGATGCTGGAAACTGTTGTGCAGCATGGAGACGATGCTTTGTTGCAGCAGATGGGACGCTATTTCAAAATGATAGAAACGGCCGATAAAAACTTCATGCGCGATCTGAGGCTGGCGCTTTTGGACGGCATTCGCGTTTTCGAGGAGTTTGAGGGCAATACGATTGTTCTTGGTCGTGAACGATTGCTTGAAGCCACGAAAGGCATTCCCAATGTATTAGACACCTATTACACTAAACTGGTTGCGCAGCTTGAGAGAATTGAAGGTAGCGAAGATATGCAGGTAACCGTTCAGCCGCCAACAGACTTTTGAAGTTTTGCAGTCGAGTACACAACCACACAGAGCGTCAAAACTTCAAAAGTCTCCAGGGGGGAGTGAACGCTTACGATATGCAGTAACTGTTTTGCCGGGAAGAAGGTAATTGACATGAACCAAAGCAAAATCCAGGCCAGGTTCAGATTCAACTTTAAGTGATGAAACGGCCGTTAGGTAACATGGAACACGCCCTGACCCTCACAGGGCAGTTTGAGCCATTTAGCGTGGTCGGCGTGCTGCGCCTGCTCAACGGCCCCACGCCGGAGGCGCTGCGCCGTGCCTTAGACCGGCTTCAGCGGGAACAACCGCTGCTAAACGTCGGCATCACAGCGCAGGGCAAACGATTTTACTTTACCGAATCAACTGATTCGCCCCCGATTCCTTTACAAATTGACGCATGGCAAGATGACATGCAGTGGCAAACCGTCGCCGCTGCGGCGTTGAACACGGCCGTCAACATTCAAACTGCGCCGCTCATCCGTTGTACGTATTTGTATCAAACAGGCAAAAACAAAGTGGTTGACTTGATTTTTGTCTATCATCACGCCATTATGGATGCCGCTTCTGGCGTGCAATTTTATCATCGGCTGTTGTCGTTGTGTGCGGGGGAAGACGTTGATGAAATGGGTGCGAGTCGCCTTTTGCGTCCGGCGGCTGATGAGATATTGCCGTCAGAAATGCAGGGGATGAAACGAAACGGCCGTATTCTGCGATACATGGCCGGTCAAATGGCCGATGAAATCCGTTATCGGCGTCAGCTAGGCAAAGGTCGCGCGGCGCCGCTGCATGTCGCAACCGCCCGCAACTTGATTGTGACGCGACAGTTAAACAAAGCCAGTACGAAAGCGATTGTACGCCGCTCCCGTCGTCAGCGCGTAGCGATGAACAGCGTTGTGTCCACCGCCCTGTTGTTGGCTGTGCATAAACATCTGTACAAAAATCAGCCGTTACCGCTGCGCGCCCTCACGTTTGCTAATTTACGGCCGTATCTCACCCCACCTGTTCCCAATGAATATTTTGGCTGCTATATCGCCATGCTGCGGTACACTCTGTTTTGTGACGAAAACCCTGATTTTTGGCAAACAGTACAACAGTTTCAGGCAGCCTTATCGCGCTCCTCAAAACGCGGTGCAAAATTTCCGGCCATGCTCATGAGCAAGCAACTCATGAAAACGCTTATTCGCTTTCAATCGTTCCGCATGGGCACAACGGCCGTTTCCTACCCCGGCCCCCTCAATCTACAGCCTACCTACGGCGCCATTCAACTCACAGACGTACACGGATTCATTTCCAACAACCGGCTAGGCCCCGAATTCACCGCCTTCGCCAAAATCCTGTTCGGCGCACTTTCCTGGGACTTTCTCTACCTCGACGCCGACATGGATCAAACAATGGCAGAAACCATTGCCGATGAAGTGACTTACCTTTTGCAAACCAATGCGCGCTAATCAACCTCCCGGAGGCTCATTTATGCAATTTAATCTTGCCTTGTCAGCCTCCAGGAGGTTTGGACCAGTACCAATCTGTTTGGGGCTTGTTGTTAGTCTGATATACTGATTTCATGATTATTCCACTTGACGACATCTGTAATTTGGTTCGATTGCAATTGGGAATTCGGCAGGTCAATGGGGCGGATCATATGTTGGAAAATTTGGGCGCTGATTCGGTGGATGTGGTCAACATCATCGCCACCGCTGAAGAGAAGTATCAGATTGAAATTGATGAAGCCGAATTAACCCGTCTGCAAACCGTTTCCGATCTCCACCAATTGATCCAACAACGAATAACGGCCGCAAATAGGTAGGAAAATGCCGCCTCCTGACATTAAAACCTTGATTGATTTATTGGCGTACCGGGCGGAAGTACCGGCCGTTACCCCCGCCTATGCCTACCTCCAGGAATCTTGCACCTATCAGGAGATGTGGCAGCGCATCAACCGCTTTGCCGCCTTTTTGCAATCTCTCGATATCCAACGCGGCGAGCGTGTTGTGATGGCTCTGCCCAACGGCCATGACTTTTTCGACGCTTTTTATGGCGTCCAACGGGCAGGGGGCATTGCCGTCCCCATCTATCCCGGATTTAGTCCAGCTCGCATCTTGGCAATGGTGCAACTTTCCGAAGCGCGAATTGTCGTGCTCCCATCCGACACGCCGCCGGCGCAGTTAGCAGGATTCAAAGCGCAAGCTGATCAGCGCGGCTTGACGCTGATCACCGTCGCCAACGCAGAATCCTTCGCATCCGGTGGTGATTTTCCCCAAATTCAGCCAGACGATGTGGCCTTTATTCAATACACTTCCGGCAGCACAGGCAATCCCAAAGGGGTGCAAATTTCACATCGCAATTTACTCGATAATGTACGCCAAATGATAGTGGGGATGGAGATTACCGAGGCCGACATTTTTGTCAGTTGGCTGCCCGTTTATCACGACATGGGGTTGATTTTGAAGACGATGGTGCCATTTTATTTGGCGACGGCCGTTTATTTGCTGCCGACCAGTTTGCGCGACATTGATTTATGGCTGGATACGATTCAGACCCATCGCGCTACGTTTACCGCTGCGCCCGATTTTGCCTATCGGCTGGTGCTGCGCCGCATCACTGACCCAACTGCGTATGATTTGTCCAGCCTGCGCGTAGCCTTGAATGCGGCTGAACCCGTTCGCGCCAGCACGATTCAAGCGTTTGAAGCAGCGTTTAATCTGCAAAATGTGATGGTCGCCGGGTATGGCTTGGCGGAAGCGACGGTGGGGGTGAGTATGTGGAAACCATCTACGCCGCCGAAGGTAGATGCGCGGGGGCATGTGTCGGTAGGACGGCCGTTTCCCCACATCAGCGTCACGATTTTGCCCGACGATCAGCTTGTCGGCGATGACCAGCCCGTCGGCGTAGGCGAAATTGGGGAGATTGTTATTCAAAGCATTGCCAACTCACGCGGCTATTTCAACAATCCGGCGGCGACGGAGCGGCTTTTCTGGCGGGATGGGGCCATTCGCAGCGGCGATTTGGGCTATCTGGACGAGGACGGCTATCTTTACATCGTTGGCCGCAAGAAAAACATCATCATCCACGCCGGGCATAATGTATATCCACAGGAAATAGAGGAAGTTGTCAATGGGGTGGAAAATGTGCGCTACTCGGCGGCCGTAGGCATTGATCGCGGCGGCGTTGAGGGGGAACAGGTCGTTATTTTTGCCGAAGTGCGCGGCAATGAACCGACGAGCGGCGATTCGTCGCCGCCAACCACTGATTTTGAAAATATTGTTATCGACATTGTGCAAGCGTTTAACGGCCGTTTCGGTTTTCGCCCCGCCCGCGTTTATCTGGTCAAACCCAAAACAATCCCGCTGACGTATAATGGCAAATTACAGCATCAGCGGTTGAAGGCGCAATTTTTAGAAGGACGGCTGGATGATAACGGCCGTATACTTTTTTCATAACGATTGGACAGCATAGCCATGTTAAAAAATCTATTTTCTCGAACTGAACATAATGCGACTGGTGGAAACGGCCGTTCTTCCCAACACCTCATTGATCTGCGCCAAATCATCAAATCATACGAAACCCCCGCCGGCCCGTTTTTGGCCTTAAAAGGAGTTGATTTAGAAGTAGATGCGGGCGAATTTGTGGCCGTGATTGGCAAATCAGGCAGTGGTAAATCCACCTTGATCAACATGCTCACGGGCATTGATCGCCCCACATCGGGCGAAGTGATTATCGGCGGAGCGCCCATTCATGAACTGAGCGAAGATGAAGTGGCGCTGTGGCGCGGCCAAAATCTGGGCGTCATTTTCCAATTTTTCCAGTTGTTGCCCACCCTGACCCTCATCGAAAATATCATGCTGCCGATGGAATTTGCCCGCTTACATTCTCCCAACGAGCGGCGGGAACGGGCGTTGGATTTGCTAGAAATGGTAGAAATGGCCGAACATGCCGACAAGCTGCCGTCGGCGATCTCTGGCGGACAGCAGCAGCGCGTGGCCATCGCCCGCGCCCTGGCCAACGACCCGGCCGTTCTCATTGCCGATGAGCCAACGGGCAGCCTGGACTCGAAAACGGCCGATACCATCTTCCAACTGTTTGAAGAGCTAACCGCGCAGGGCAAAACGATTCTGATGGTTACGCACGACCGGGATTTAGCCAGCCGCGTATCGCGGGTGGTGCTGATTAGCGATGGCGAGATTGTGGATCAGTACGTGTCGCGGGCGTTGCAGACGCTGGACGAGAAGCAGTTGGCGGAGATTACGGCGCGGCTGGAGCCGGTGACCTATCCAGCAGGAGCCACGATTTTTGAACAAGGCGACCGCGCCGACAAGTTTTACATCATCATTCGCGGGGAAGTGGAGGTGGTGAAGCGCTATCCAGATGGGACGGAGATGGTAACGGCCGTTCTCGACAGCAGTCAATATTTTGGCGAGATAGGGTTGATGAATGACGCGCCGCGAGGGGCCGCCGTGCGTGTTGTTGCCGACAAGGACGCCGCGCTTGTGTCGCTGGATCGGGACACCTTCACTAACTTACTCGACAGCAGCAAAATCACCAACGAAGTGATGGCGCGGCTCATGCGTGAGCGGATGACGGCTAATCACATTTTGTCCGTTATCCCCGCCCTCGACGCGCCTGAATTTTCACAGACGGAGACAATAACCGGCCATCGTTTCTTTACCCCAGGTCAAACGATCATCAAAAAAGGGGACGAGGCGAAGGAGTTTTTTGTCATCATCGAAGGGGAGGTTGAGGTGATTCAACCGGATCAAAATGATGCCGTAATTGCACGATTGGACAGCGGGCAATATTTTGGCGAAATTGGGCTGCTTCGCGGCGGCAAACGAATGGCAACGGTTCGCGCCGCGCCAGAGCGTCCAGAGGGCGTCATCCTTGTTGCCATCAGTCGAGAAAGATTTATTAAACTGATGGATGAATCTCAATTGTCCAAAAAGAATTTGGCGCGTGTGATGGTGCGTCGGATGCAATAAGAGACCGGTTTCAATTCAATGAACATTCGCACACGAAAAGTTTTACGGGATATTTGGTATAACAAAGCGCGCACAGGGTTGGTGATCGCGTCAATTGCGATTGGATTGATGGCGATTAGCGCGACCTTTCGGGCGCAGGCGATATTTTCCCAAAATTTGGCGCAAGGATTGGCGGCGATTAACCCCACGAGCGCCACGCTGCTGACGGCCGGGGCAGATGATGAGATAGTAACGGCCGTTTCCGATCTCCCGGCCGTTGCTGAAGCTGAAGGGCGGCAAACCATCTGGGCGCGCATCAAAATTGGGGACGAATGGCGCGCGCTCAAATTAGTGGCGCTGCCTGATTTTGAAGGAACACAGATTGATAAAATTCGTTCAGTCAGCGGCGACTGGCCGCCTAGAGATAAGACGCTGTTGATCGAACGCTCCTCAATCGGAGCGGCGGGGGTTGATGTCGGTGACGTTGTTTTGATTGAAGCGCCCAATGGCGTTCAGCAAGAAATCGAAATTGTGGGGACGGCGCATGATTTGACGATTGTTTCTGGCGAACTGTTGAATCAGGTCATTTTTGGGTACACATCGCTGGAAACGGCCGTTTGGCTGGGCTTATCCGACAACTTCACTGAAATCAAACTCACCGTTGCCGACGATCCGTTAAACGTAGACCACATTCAACAAGTGGCACAAGAAGCGACCGACGAAGTTGAAGAGGCTGGATTACCCGTGTTTGGCGCTCGAATTCCCGCGCCGGGGAAGCATCTGATGGACAGCGTGGTGCAATCGCTCTTGTTGATTTTGGGGTCGTTGGGCGGTTTGTCCTTGCTGTTGAGTACATTTTTAGTCTTCAATACCGTCTCCGCCATCTTGTCACGGCAAGTGCCGCAGATTGGGATCATGAAGGCGATTGGCGCGCCCCGCCGCGACATTTTGATGATGTATTTGACAACCATCTTCATTTTTAGCGGCGTCGCTGTACTCATCGCTGTGCCGCTGGGAATGATTGGGGCGCGGGTGATGACCGTCCAGTTGGCAAAGCTGATGAATTTTGACGTTAACAGCTTTCAAGCGCCGCCCGCTATTTTGCTGCTGGAGCTAATCGTCGGCATTTTGGCGCCTTTGCTGGCTGCGTTGGCTCCCATTTTACAAGGGACGCAGTTGACGGTGCGCGAGGCGTTTAGCAGCCAATCGGGCGGCGGTCAATTTGGGTCGGGGTTGATTGACCGCTGGTTGAGCCAACTGCGCGGGCTGTCTATTTCGGTGTCGTATGCGGCGCGGAATATTTTTCGGCGCAAGGGGCGGCTGGCGTTGACGCTGTTGACGCTTTCGATTGGGGGCGCGATTTTTATCACGACGCTCAGCGTGCGGGAATCGCTGTTTCTGACGATTGACAGCATTGCGGCGTACTGGCAGCAGGATTTGACGGTGGAATTGCAACGGCCGTATCGGCTGGCAGAGGTGGAAGATGTGGTAACGGCCGTTGCCAATGTCACCGCTGTCGAAGGTTGGAACGTTGCGCCCGCTTTTCGTGTGCGGGACGATGGAACGGAATCAACGGAAGATATTACGCTGTTTGCCATCCCCCCAGACAGTCAGTTTGTAGAGCCGACGCTGCTTGACGGCCGCTGGCTCGCCGACGATGACGAGAACGGCATCGTTATCAACGTGGATTTTGCCGGTAAAGAGTCGGATATCATCCTCGATGACACAATCAGGATGCAGATCAATGGGCGAGAATCTGATTGGCGCGTGGTAGGTGTTGTGACGACGCAAATGGTCGGTTTGGGCGAACCCCGCCCCGAAATTCCGATGGCGTATGTGGCGTATGATGAATTTGAAACGGCCGTTGGCGGACAGGGGCTGGTCAATCGCGTCGTCGTTGCCGCTACCCAGCACACCGCCGCCGCGCAATCCGACTTGTCCAATCAATTAGACGACCAGTTGGAAGCCAACGACATTCGCATTCGCACCATTGATACCCATACAAAAATGCGAACGCAGGCCGAGAACCTGACGATGCCCATTTTGCTGCTCCTGATGTCAATGGCGGGGCTGTTTGCCTTCGTTGGCGGATTGAGTTTGGCGGGAACGATGAGCCTGAATGTATTGGAACGGACGCAGGAAATTGGCATTATTCGCGCCATTGGCGCGCCCAGCCGTGATATTATGCAAATTGTGATTATCGAAGGGGTGTTTGTCGGTTTGCTCAGTTGGCTGTTGGCGGCTATATTGGCCTATCCGATGGGCTGGATGATGAGCGCGGCCGTGGGCGTCAGCTTCATCAAAACGCCGCTCGCGTATGCCTTTGCGCCGCTCGGCATTTTGCTGTGGCTGGCTGTCGTCATCCTCCTCGCCATTATCGCCAGCTATGTACCCGCCCGTAATGCGTCAAGATTGATTGTACGCGAAGCGTTAGCGTATGAATGAGACCAACCTCCGGGAGGTTCCCAAAACCTCCGGGAGGTTTAGCAAGGAGATTTTTCGATGAGTGATGAATCTGTAAACGAAGTGGGAGAAACGGCCGTTGAAATCGAAGTAGCCACGCCGGTGATTGTTGACATGGGCAAGACCAAAGCGAAGCGCATTAAACGCCTCAAAAAGGGCAAAGGGCCGCTGATGGATGAAGTGGTGGACGTGCTGGATGAGGTCGCCGACGCGCTGGGGGATGATCTGGACGGCACAATAATGGTTCCCATCGTGATTGTGTACAAGGAAAAGAAAAAGAGAAAACGGCCGCACCTGAAACTGCCGTTTTGATGGGGAGGAAGTTACACAGAGTTACGCAGAGAAGATACAGAGATTCGCAGAGAGAGGAAAAAAAGATGAGAAAAACGGAGCATATTCTCGGTAAACCTGTTGTTTTTGAGCGCGCCAAGAAGAAGAAAAAAAGGCGCAAAAAATCGGCGTCGCTGCGGGACGCGCATACGACGGAGCGGCATTTGAGTAAAGCGCTGCGCCGGTCGGCGCGGGCGGTTGATAGAGGAATGGCAATCTATCGCAAAGCAAGTAAAAAATCGGCGCGCAAAAAGAAGGATGGGGCGATGGTCTCTTTTTTGCCGAATGTGGTGAAGGGGGGAACGGCCGTCCTGCAAGACATGACCGTCGTTCCCTTTGATCTGCTGCGAGCCGGGTACACAAAGCAAAGCCGCCGCCTGACCCGGCGCATGGTGCGCGCCGCGGCCAAAACAACCGACAAGCTGCTGCCATAATGACAAAGAAGCGACAAAAGAAAATTCGCCGGGCGGTGCAAAAGGGCATGGAGCGACGCTACCGCGCCCTGCGTGAAGAAGCGTCGTTTGCCCAAATCGAGCCAGAGCCTTTCCCTGCAACCCCGCTGGACGACGCGGTTATTGGAGCGATGCCGCGCCGAAAACCGTTGACGATAACGGCCGTTTCCACCATCTCCCCGCGCACCATGCGCCTTTCCTCCCCCTTCCGGGCCGGATTTTGGCTGACGGCGCGCCGCATCTTTGTCTGGCTGCGCGGGCTGCTCATCTTTCTGGGTGGCATCCTGTGGGATAA
This sequence comes from Chloroflexota bacterium, assembly GCA_024275635.1. Classification (GTDB taxonomy): domain Bacteria; phylum Chloroflexota; class Anaerolineae; order Promineifilales; family Promineifilaceae; genus JACKCC01. The sequence continues at coordinate 10,122 of JAJRYT010000152.1, forward strand.
ACTGCGGCAGCGAGATACAACCATGACCCGCGCCGTTCGCCTGCGCCAGACCTTCGCCCGCATTGGCGGCACCTTCATCAAATTTGGACAACAGGCGGCGGTTCGCGCCGATTTATTGCCCTATGCCTACTGCGAAGAGCTTACCAAGCTGCTCGACCAAGTAGACCCCTTCCCCACTGAACAAGCCATTGCGGCGATTGAGCGCGTGACGGGACGGCCGTTAGCCGATACCTTTCAACGATTTGACCCCGAACCCATCGGTTCGGCGTCCATTGCCTGCGTCTATCAGGCAGTTTTGCACAATGGGGACAGCGTTGCCGTCAAAGTGCGTCGTCCGGGCATTGGCGATCTGTTTGTAGCCGATTTTCAGGTGTTGGGCTGGCTGTTTGGGGCGATGGAGGCGTTGACGCTGGTGCGTCCCGGCCTTACGGAAATCATTTTGGAAGAGGTGCGCGGCACGTTGATGGAGGAGCTGGATTTTTACAAGGAAGCACGATTCCAGGAGATTTTTAGACGACGGGCCAAGAAGGCGAAACGGCCGTATTTTTCCGCTCCCCGCGTTTACCCCCAATTTTCCGGCGAAGATGTTATTGTTGAAGGGTTCGTCTCCGGCATCTGGCTGTCCGAACTGCTGTCGGCTGTCGAACGGAATGATTTGCATGCGTTGGCAACCATTCGTGAGTTAAATATTGACCCCAAAATTGTGGCCCGACGGCTGCTTTGGGTCAGTTATTGGGGGTTGTGGGAGAGCGTCTTTTTCCATGCCGATCCCCATCCAGCCAACATCATTGTCCAGCGGAACAACAAACTCGTTTTTATTGATTTTGGCTCGATGGGCGCGCTGAAAGCAACCCGCCGCAGGACGCTGCACGAAATTTATCATTTGGAAAAGCAGGAAGATTTGGAAGGGATGGCGCGGCTGGCGTTGACGCTGCTGGAACCGCTGCCGCCCATTGATACAGAAAGGGTGATTAAGGCGATTGAAGATGTGTATTGGGAAGGATTGATTGCCACGCGAAGCCGTCATTCGGAATGGTGGGAGCGCACCAGCGCGCAACTATGGCTGGGCTTTTTTCGCGTCACCAGCCGCTTCCAGATTCCCATGAGTTTTGACACAGTGCGGATGATTCGGGCAACGCTGCTGTATGATACGCTGGCCGCTCGGCTTGATCATGATATTGATTTAGGGCGGGAGTATCGGCGCTACGTGAAGGATGCAGGGGCAGAAGCGCGTAAGCGGCTGGTTAAGGGGACGCAGAGACGGTTAGAAAAAGGGCTGACTGGTCGAGATTATTTGCGGATTGAGCAGATGCTCAAGATGGGGGAGCAGGCGGTTTATCAAGCAAATCGGCTGCTGCATTTGCGCTCGTTTAATTTTACAGCGTTGGTGGGGAAGTTTGTCTCGTCGGTGGTGCTTTCTTTGTCGCTGCTGTTTCAACTGTTAATGGTAACGGCCGTTATCGTTATCGTTGTCTCTATTTCACAGCAGCTTTTCCTTAACGCGCAACTTTCATTTTCAAGAACGTTTATTCAAGTGGCGACGAATCGGTGGTATCAACTCTTGATGGTTCTGCTGATTATTATTAGCATTCGTCGAATTTTGTTCCGATTGCAAGATAAAGAAGTTTAGTAAACGTCTTCCTAACTGCTTTGCGCTTGATTATCCATACATTGTTGCTATACCCAGACAACCCAGAGGTATTATCAAAAGTTGTGGATTGGCAACTAGAAAGGGTGGCATATCTTCGTAGGTGAGAAAACCTGCACAGAGGCCGATTCTTGTGATGCTGGGTTGGCGGTGACTTTCAAACTGTTGGCGATGACCGAGACACCTTAACGCAAAACTAATTCGGCCGTTAACCCACTTGCTGTTCCGGTGTCGGCGGGGATGACCTGGAAACGGCCGTTCCCCTGCGGCAGCAGTTCCTTCAATATAGTCAACCGACCGCCCAGCACATCCATCCCTAGCGTCGTCCAGGTCTGGCCGTCATCGGTTGTGTAGCGCACCAGAGCCAGGGTGTCCGGCGTGCCCCAGGACACGGTGACGAAGTCGGCTTTTTGCCGGACGGTGATGATTTGGGCCAGGGTGGTCGGGGATTGCGTGAGTTGGCGTTGGAGGACGGCCGTTTCTCCCTGAATCAACCGCACCGCCGCCACCGGCTCTTGGGGAACCGGAATATGAGCATAGATCGCCCGGGCTGTCACACCTGGTTCTTCGGCCTGGACGACGGTCACGGACTGCGCCGCCAGGACATGACCAGCCCCGTCCAGCAGTTCCACAACGTAATCGCCATCAGTCGCTGCCGTAGTAGGTACACTTTCGAAAGTATAGATCGGCTGAAGAACGGCCGTTCCCGCTTCATCAAACTGCACCCGGACAAACATGCTGTTGGCCGCCGGCGCGGCCACAACCGAGTAACTCTGCAAATCCGCATACAATGCGTTGTACGTATAATCTGAAACCCACGCAGGCCCGCAGTAGCTCATCATATCCTTGTACGTTCCCGGACTCAACAGCGTAACAGACGGCGACACAATATCCAGCCCATAGTCGTTGATGCTGGCGTTGGCATAGGGGTAGTTGGGATCAGGATTGGACACGCCGCAGGGCGCATGATACCGGCCCAAATTATGCCCAATTTCATGTCCCGCCAAAGTACCGGTGCTGTCGCCTGCGCCTAAATCCAGCCCCACTGAAACACGTTTGTAACCAACCCAGCCAATCCCGGCAATACCGCTATAAAACCACTGCTGACTCCCATTCTGAATGGGAACAAACGCATAATAGATCTGCGAGGCTGATGCGCCGTCAGACGATTTCAGACTGGTAATCTCATTCAATAACCGCGACCATTCGCTGCCATTGTCCAGGTTCCCTGTGAAGGCATAAGGGTTGCGGTAAGAAATTGTAACTGCGCTAACGGGGTAGGCGCGCATGATCCAATCGCTGATGTGGTCAACGGCATCCCCCGGATAATAGCCCGGATTGGTCGCGCCTTGATGCGTATAATTGATGGGAACGATCTTGACAGTGAGAGACGGCGTCTGGTTGAAATTCAGGGTCATCGAAGTCGTGTTGTTGCTTTCATCGGACTCAGCGACGACATCTGCTGAGTCCACCTGAACATCCAAAACCACGCTGCCGGACAGCCAGGCGTTGGGCAAAATGACATTAAAGGTGCTGTTGTAATCAGACCGGATGGGGGCGGCGGGAACGGTTTGCGGGCCAACGGTAACGGTTCCCAATGCGGTTCCGCCGCGTGCGGCCGAAAGGGATACAGTAACCCCCGTCGGCTCGTCCCCTTGTATGGTTTGGGCAAACACGCGCACAACCGTGCTGCGGTTAGCGACCAGGTCAACCGTATTCCCGGTTGTCTGAATGGATTGACTGACTTCCAGGCTGCTGATGGTTAAATCGGCTGATGGCGGCTTAGAAATGATCGGCAAATAAATAAAGGTGTCGGCCGTTGGCGCTGCGAATGACAGGGCTGTTGTCCCCGATAAGCGCAGGACTCCTATGAGTACGAAAATAAATAATAAGGGCAAACTCCATAATCTATTCTTCATCTTTAGACCTCTTTCATTTATAAAAATAGCAGACGCGAAAACACAGTTGCATTCTATCATGCGCGTGCTTTCGCGTCTGTATTGCCAAAGTCCTATTTATTGAAAAGGTTCTTAGCTCGACTTTATACATTCCTAACAGATTGCTTCCAAACCGTACTCGACCGCGTGGGTTTGTATTCAAATAATATTTGCATGTCACTCTTTTTATGCGATGTTCAAATATTCGTACTCGAGTAAAGTTGCATTGACTA
>JAJRYT010000005.1 GCA_024275635.1 Chloroflexota bacterium
TGTGGGGATGAGCGCCCTGCTGACGACGACGATGCCCTACATGCGGGTGGTGATAGACGCGCTGAAAGCGAAAGGGATACGTCAGGACGTCATTGTCCTGGTGGGCGGCGCGCCGCTGAACGACGCCTTTGCCGAGGATATCGAAGCGGATGCTTACTGCCGGGACGCGGCGGTGGCCGTGGAGACGGCCAAGAAGTTCATGCAGATCAAGCAGAGCAAGGTGGCAAAGTAGCAGAGTTGCCGGGGGGGAGGGCTGCCCCCGACAACTCCTCCCGGAGGCTCACGAGTTGGGTGAAATTTTGCCCATCCCAGCCTCCGGGAGGGGGAACGATTACTTATTGGGGGGCGCGGCGGCGGCGTTTGTGCTTTCTGTTGCGGGAACCGGAGGCGGACACGGCCGCACCCTCCGGCAACACATCGGCAATGTGGGGAAACGAGTCGCTGGCGTGGGGCAGGTGAATTGCGCTGACAAATTCTTCCTGGAAATCGGGGTCAACGGCCGTTTCCACATACCGCACCTTTTTTACCAATTCCTGCGCTTCCAGTCGCTTTTGCCGGTTTAGCAGGGCGATACGCGCCCCATCCCCGGCGGCATTGCCCACCGCGTAAACCTGTGCCAGGTCACAATCAGGAATCAAACCTAAAATCAGGGCATGTTTAGGGTCAATGTAACTGCCAAACGCGCCGGCCAGGATAACCCGGTCTACTGCGGTCACATTGGCCCGGTTCATTAGCAGCTTGGCCCCGGCGTACAGCGCCGCTTTGGCTAACTGCACATTACGTACATCATCCTGGGTGATGAGGAGCGGTTCGCCATTGGCCGTTTGTTCGGCTGTGGCCAGGATGTAGGCCCCTTTACGGCCGTTCCACACCATCCGTTCGTGTTGGCAATCGGGGTTGAAACGGCCGTCGGCCAGCAATATTCCCGCTAGAAACAACTCCGCGACTGCTTCGATAATACCCGACCCGCAAATTCCGGCTGCCAGGTATTTCGTTTGCTCGTCAGCCGACGCCTCCGGCCCCAACGCCCATTCGTCTGACCAGCGCTCCTCGCCAATCACACGGAAGCGGGCTTCTTTCGTCGCCGGATCAATCCGCACTCGCTCAATCGCCCCCGGCGCGGCCCGCATCCCGTGCGTAATTTGCGCCCCTTCAAAAGCCGGGCCGGTGGGGCTGGAAGCGCTGTACAGCCAATTCCGATTGCCCAGCACAATCTCTGCATTTGTCCCCACATCTACAATGAGCATAATCTCGTCTTGCCGGTGCGGCTCTTCAGCCAGCAGAACGCCCACATTATCCGCGCCCACATGTCCCGCTTCGGCTGGCAGCAGATGCGCGTTGGCCCCCGGATGCAAGCGCAGCCCCAGTTCCCGCGCCTTGATGTCCATGCTGTCCCGGTTAGCCAATGCAAAAGGGGCGCCGCCTAGTTCTACCGGGTTAATCCCCAGCAAAATATGAACCATCGTTGTGTTGCCGACAAGGACCGCCTCATGAATTTGCCGCGGCCGGATACCGGCCGTCCGCGCCGCTTGCGCCGCTAACCGGTTCAAGGTGTCCAAGATCGCTTTGTGCATCCGGTTCAGACCATCGGCGTGCATGACGGCGTAAGAAATGCGGCTCATCAGGTCTTCACCATACGCCACCTGGGGGTTCATCATGGATTCGGTTGCCAAAATTGCTCCGGTACGCAAATCGCACAAATGTCCGGCAACGGTGGTGCTGCCGATGTCTACCGCCAGGCCGTAAATGCCTTCGACGTAACCGGGCTGCGCATCAATCACTTCTCGCTCCTGCCAAAGGGTAACGGTTACGGCCCATTTGCCCTCGCGCAGGACGGCTTGCAAGCGGCGCAGCGCCTGTAATTCTATGGTTAAATTTTTAAGCTGCCATTGGTTGGCTAATGCGGATTGCAGCCGTCCCCAGTCGCCACGATGTTCGCCGAGTACGGCCGTATCCACTTTCACATATACCTGCCGAACAGCCGGATCGATCTTGATGACCCGTTCGGTAGCTGATTTGCGGATAATTTGCTTTTGCCCCCGGCTTTCTTCGGGTACAAAAATGAGCGCGTCTCCCTGTACTTCGGCCGTGCAGGAAAGGCGGCAGCCAGTGATTTTGAGCCGTTCCAGCGCTTGTTGTTCCGCGGCGCTAATTGGCGAGAGATGGTCAGCTTGCGAGACGATGCCATGCTTGGGGAATCTGCCTTCTTCCACCTGCACCCGGCATTTTTTACACGTCAGATGGCCGCCGCAAATGCTTTCAATTTGCACGCCCAGTTGGCGAGCGGCTTCCAACACAGACGTGCCGGCCGCAACCCGGCCGCGCCGTCCGGATGGTATAAAAATGACTTGATGATTTTGGTTTGTCTGATTGTCAGGTGGCATAAATAAGGGAGGGGATTTCCCCGGAAACATCAAGTTTCCGGGGAAATTTGGTTGTTTTACCCGCGACGGCGGCGACGGCGGCCTTTTTCAGCCGCGCCATCCTTTGCCGGTTTACGATTGGCGCGAATCCAATTCATGCAATTTTCATCGTTGCCGGTGAGGACGTCGGCGGCCATAATGGCTTGTTTCATTTCAGCCTCCAGGGGGTTGGTGATGGCTGAGGTTAGCCCGCCGCCAATGGTCATGGCCAGGAAGGCGGAATTGATGCCTACGCGGGCCGGCAGCCCAAAGGAGACATTGCTGGCGCCGCAGGTGGTGTTGACGCCCAATTCTTCGCGGCAGCGCCGTAGGATGTGTAACACCTGGCGGCCGGCATACCGTACCGCGCCAATGGGCATGACGAGCGGGTCAATGATCACATCTTCTTTGGGAATGCCATGATCCATTGCCCGTTCGACAATCTTTTTGGCAACAGAAAAGCGCACATCCGGGTCTTGGGAGATGCCGGTTTCATCGTTGGAGATGCCGATAACGGCCGCGCCATATTTCTTCACCAGGGGCAGTACCGCTTCCAGCCGCTCATCTTCACCGGTGACGGAGTTGACTAGCGCCTTGCCTTCGTAGGTTTGCAGCCCGCGCTCTAATGCAGCCACGATGGAAGAGTCGATGGAGATGGGGACGTCAGTGACGGATTGGACGATTTGAATGGCTTTGGCCATGATGGCCGGTTCGTCGGCCATGGGGATGCCGGCGTTAACGTCGAGTATATGCGCGCCGGCTGCGACCTGGGCCAGGGCGTCGCTGATAACGCGGTCATAGTTGCCGGCGGCCATTTCCCGCGCCAGCGCTTTACGGCCGGTGGGGTTGATGCGTTCGCCGATGATGGTAAACGGCCGTTCCGGGCTAATGATGACGGTTTTTGTTTTTGAACTGATAATCGTTTCCATTTTGCTCCTCAAGATTTAGTCCCAAAAAATTTATGATGACGGGTTCAAAATTCGCCAAACCCGCATGGGGCAGGATTATAACGCTCTGGTGTGATTTTGCACTGTTTTGTTGACGAAGTTGATCGATTTAGGACGCGGAGATTCGCGGAGGAGCGGAGATTAGCAGAGGAAGAAAAGAGAGTAGAGTTTTATGGTGGCGGTATTTGACTTCCTAACTAGCCAAACAATTCGGCATGACTACCAGTTCTGACAAGCTGCAATTCATCATGTTCGGTGCGGTAGATGAGCAGCCAATCAGGCAGAATGTGGCAGTCGCGATAACCTTTCCAGTTGCCGATCAAAGCGTGATCCCGGTATTGTTCGTCCAGCGGCTCTTGCGCGGCAAGAGCGACGACAACTGCTTCCAGTTTGGATAAATCAGATCCTTGTCGTTGCAATCTTTTTACGTCTCGCCGAAATTTTGTGGACTGTCGAATGGCAAGCGACATGGGTTAACTGTTCCAGTCGGCAAAAAGATCGTCGGTTGTTTGAAATAGTTGTCCGCCGCTGTTTTCAATTTCCATCATGGCGGCCAACGTTTCGGCGTTGGGCCGTTTAGCTGTAGGCTGGAAGGGGAGTCCGCCGCTGTTGACAACTTGTTTTAGAAAAATGCGAATAGCTTCAGCGGTGGACATGCCCATGCTGGAAAAGACAGCTTCCGCTTGTCGTTTAAGTTCGGGAGTGACCTGCGCCTGTATGGTAATGTTAGGCATAATCCTTTCTCCTGAATAAGCAAAGTTGTACGAATGCCTGCATTATACAGTCATTTGACGGCATATTGCAACGGTTATGGAGTTATTGTCAACGACAAACGCTCCCTGCTACAGGCTCATTCATGTTGACTCCTGCGCCGTCTTACAAAGGGGGAAACCCCTTTTGCTGAGCCTGTTTTCTCCCCATCATTGCAAAAATGGGTTGCGCCGCCGCTCTGCCCCAATCGTTGTTGCGGGGCCGTGACCGGAGAGGACTTGCGTTTCGTCGGGCATAACCATTAGTTTATCGGTAATGCTTTGGATGAGCAGGTTGTAATCACCGCCAGGCAAGTCGGTACGGCCGATACTGCCCTGGAATAACACATCGCCATCAAAGACCACATGATAGGCAGGGGCATGAAAGCTGACGTGTCCCGGCGCGTGTCCCGGCGTGTACAACACATCCACCGTGATGTTGCCAATGTTCAGCGTTTGGCCGTCGCTGAGCATCTCGTCGGCGGGCGGCGGGTCGGGGACGGTGAGGCCGAAGAAGCGGGCCGACATATCGGCCTGGCTCAACATGGTCACGGCGTCGGGGTGGATGTAGATGGGGGCGTTGGTTTCTTGTTTTAGCTCGGCCAGCCCGCCCACGTGGTCGAAATGGCTATGGGTGAGGAGGATGTGGGTGATGGCGTACCCTTTTTCGTCGGCAGTGGCGGCAATGGAACGGCCGTTCCACGCCGGGTCAATTACCGCCGCCTGCATCGTCTCTTCGCAGGCCAGAATATAACAGTTGGTTTGCAGGGGGCCGAGGGGGAGGTGTAATATTTGAATCATGGGTAATTAAAAATTGAAAATGGAAAATGGAAAATTAAAAATGGAAAATGGAAAATGGAAAATTAAAAATGGAAAATGGAAAATGGAAAACGATTAACGCCTTGATGATTGGCGGGCGGTTTTGATGCTGGCGTTTAAGATGCGTTGGAGTTGGATACATTCATCTAACATATCCGCCAGTTTTTCAGCTTTCATCATATCGCTGGCGACGATGATGCGCAACCATACTTCGCTTTCGTTGAGTTCTTTTACGCCGATTTTGAGTTTATGGACAAAATCAGCTGGACTTTCGGCGCTGCGCGCTTCGCCATAATGCGCTGCTGTTGCCGTGCCGCTGCGTATGAGCTGTCCTGATATATGTTTCCCCGCCTGTGTTCTGGGCAAAGCGCCACAAGCCTTAATGATCCTGGCCGCAAATTGAATCAGCCGCGCCTGAATGTCATCCCCTTTCGCCACATCTCCTCCTCGTTTTCCGTTTATTGTTTTCCGTTCCCCGTTTTTTGTTGTTTGTTTTCCGCTAATTCCTAACCGCTTTCATCTCAAACAATGGCAGTTCCAGTGTCAACACCTGCTTGGCCCGTAAAGCCAGGTAGATGTTCTCAATTAACGATGCCAGGTTGAGGGCGATGGCGGCGGTGGGCAGACCGGGCAGCTTGTTGATGACGCCGATGATGATGATAACGGCCGTTACCCCCAAGTTGATCGCCATCCCCATATTGATTGATTTGGTCGCCTCATCGTTAATGAGCAGGCCGCGCAGCCAGGAAGTGATGGCTGCCAGCGCCGGGAAGAAAAGGAACAGGCGAACGCTGGCTTGGGCCAATTCGCCGACAAGGGGGGTCATATCCTGCACGACAAAAATGTAAAATCCGGCGGCCGGCGTGAAGACAATCAGCGCCATCAACAAAACCAGCCCCCCGGTCATTCGGAAGCTGAATGTGTGCAGCGGGCGGAACATGTCCGGCTTTTTGCTCAAGGCGATGACGATTTCGGGTAGGGAAAAGGCGGCGGCGCGGGTCATTAAGGTGATTTGGAAAAGGATGGGCCAGGCGGCCAGGGAGTTGGTGGGCTGGCTTAACCGGGCCAGGCTGGAGGTGACCAGCGGTTGAGCCAGCAAACTGAGCAATGATGTGCCGGCCAGCGGCAAGTGGAACCAGAATAAGGCGCGGTAGGTCAACGGGGCGCCATCGGCAGCGACGCTGGCAGGACTGAGTTCGTTTCGCAGTAACGGCCGTACCGCCCATGTCGCGTACAGCGCTTCGGCCAATACCCCGGCCATCCAGGCTGCTGCGCCATCAATGATGCCCGGCCAATCAGTTGCCAGCGCTAACCCGACGACGACGCTGCCGGATATCAGCAGACGAACGGCCGTGCCCCAGGCTACTTTCCGCGTCTGGTTAAACCGGATGAGGACGCCTTGTAAGAAGCGCCGCCAGCCAATGGCCGCGCTCCAAAAGGTCATGATTTGCAGGCCGGGGCGAACCCACCGGGCAACTTCCCGCGGCACGTCCAACCAGCCCACGATGATCACATCAAATACAGGGGTAAAGGCGATGAGGAGGGTAACGGCCGTTAACAGAATCATCCAATGAATCGTAAACTTCCGTACCAGCAGGTACGATGCCCGATCCTTTATCAAAGCCGTTGATGTGGCTAACAAATTGATGATTGGGCTTTCAATCGTTACCGAAAGGCTGATCACAATACCGGCCGCGGCCAGCATGACCACTTCATTCGGCAGCCGGTTAATCACTGCGCTAATCGTTGGCCCTTCAGCCGTCATCAACAGCCAACTGGCAAAAAGTGGAACCCAAAACCAAAAAATATCACGTTGTCGCATAAGAACATCCAGTGAGCGAGTTTGCGAGTTTGCGAGAATGCCAGATTGCCGACTTGCAAACTTGCAGACTTGCCTACTCGCGTCGAAGTATAACACGTGTCCTTAGAAATCTGATAAAATCCATACCGCAAAAACGAAATCTCTGGTTTGATCGTTTCTCACTCACTGGAGCGCGCCGACGACTCAATTTTTAACGATCGAACAATAATGGTCTGGACACTGGCGTTTTTAATTTTTCCAGTGTAGGGCGATTTTCAAAATCGACTTACGCACCAGAGAGAAATCCGAAATTCACCAGACTCCGGTAAAGGTTAAGGAAGATATCCTACATGAACACGATAATATGGAGAGGTTAACATGCGCAAGAAAGTTATTTTGATTACCGGGGCTGTTGGCGAAATTGGACAGGCCCTCATCCAAAGTCTGGCGGAATCGGATGCCAACGATCTGCTAACATTAGACTTACAGCCCTTACCGGCTGATTTGCAACATTTATCCACGCATATCCAGGGGGATATTTTAGATAAGAATCTGCTTACCCGTCTGGTGACGGAATATGAATTTGATACCGTCTTTCACTTGGCGGCGCTGCTTTCTGCCAGGGGGGAATTTGCGCCGGAGTTGGCTCACCGGGTTAACGTAGAAGGGACGCTGGGATTGCTGCAACTGGCGGCTGAGCAGTCGCAGCGGCGCGGTGATCCCGTTCGCTTCATCTTTCCCAGTTCCATTGCTGTTTATGGTCTGCCTGACTTGGAAACAAAAGCCCGCGATTATTTTGTCCGCGAATGGGATTGGAATCATCCCACAACCATGTATGGCTGCAACAAGCTGTACTGCGAGCAATTGGGAGCGTATTACAGTCGCCATTATCAGCAGTTGGCCGCTGCCAGCCCGGTCATGCTTGATTTTCGCAGCATTCGCTTTCCCGGATTGATCAGCGCTTTCACCACGCCCACTGGCGGCACCAGCGATTATGGGCCGGAGATGCTGCACGCGGCGGCGCAGGACAACCCCTATGCCTGTTTTGTACGCGAAGACAGTGTGATTCCATTTATGGCGATGCCCGATGCGGTGATGGCGCTGCTCAAGCTGGCGCAAGCGCCGCGGGAGCGACTCACGCGAACGGTGTATAATATTACCAGTTTTAGCCTGACGGCGGCCGAAATTCGAGATTTGGTGGCGCAGGCGTTTCCCAATGCGATCATCAGCTTTGAAGCGGATGGGAAGCGGCAGAGGATTATTGACAGCTGGCCGGCGGGATTGATTGATAAAGCGGCTCATCGGGATTGGGGTTGGGAACCGGCGTATGGGGCGGAACGGGCGTTTAATGAATATCTGATTCCCAATATTATGAAGCGGTACCGCGATGTTTGAGCGAACAAATTTGACACGGTTTGCCTGGCTTTCGATTGGCACGGCCGTTCTCACCATTCTGCTTAAAGTAACCGCTTATGCCCTGACCGGCTCGGTCGGGCTGTTGTCGGATGCGCTGGAGTCGGGCGTGAACCTGGTGGCGGCCATCTTTGCCCTGATTAGCCTGACTATTGCCGCGCAGCCGCCGGATGAAGGGCATGACTATGGTCATACCAAAGCGGAATATTTTTCCAGCGGCGCTGAGGGGCTGATGATTTTATTTGCGGCCGGTACGATTGCTTATTCGGCGGTGCCGCGCCTTTTCAATCCGCAGCCTTTGGAACAAGTAGGTATTGGATTGGCCGTGTCGTTGGCGGCCGGACTGGCTAATTTTTTTGTGGCCCGCGTTTTGCTGCGAGCGGGCCGCCAATACAATTCAATTACGCTGACAGCCGACGCCCGCCATCTACTGACTGATGTGTGGACGTCTGTCGGGGTTATCCTGGGGATTGGAGCGGTAGCGCTCACCGGCTGGCAGCGGCTTGATCCCCTCATCGCCATTGCTGTGGCCGCGCAAATTGTGTATGCCGGTGTCAAACTTATGCGTCAGGCTGCTCTGGGACTCATGGATACGGCGCTACCGCCGGAGGAGATGGAGAAGGTAACGGCCGTGTTAACTCATTACCAGACTAAAGATATCAACTTCCATGCGCTGCGCAGCCGTCAGTCGGGCGCAAACCGGTTTGTGTCCGTCCACATCCAGGTGCCGGGGACATGGAGCGTGAAAAAAGGACACACGCTGTTAGAGGAGATTGAGCGCGACTTGCGTCAGGCGATCCCGCCCGTCACCGTTTTCACGCATCTGGAACCCATTGAAGACCCGGTTTCCTGGCAGGACATTTCGTTGCACCGCGAGAACGATTAAAGCGAGTTTGTGAGAAGGCATATCTCAGTTATGCCTAAACTGGTTGTTTCATCACTTGACACCTGTTGTTTGAAGTCTGATACTTAACATCCATGAGCGAATACCTGAAGGTCTACGAAGTTGGCCCCCGCGATGGTTTGCAAAATGAAGCCAAACCCGTTAATACGGAACAAAAAAACCACCTCATTGACAGCCTTGTTGCCGCCGGTTTACAACATATCGAGCTAACCAGTTTTGTTCATCCCCAGGCAGTGCCGCAAATGGCCGACGCCGACGTCGTTTCCCAACGGGCGCGCCATGAATACCCTGGCATAGATTTTGTGGGATTGGTTTTCAACCAGCGCGGCTATGACCGGGCGCTGGCGGCGGGCTGTAAATCAATGGCCTTCGGCGTTTATGTTAGCGAGTCGTTCAGTCAAAACAACACGCGCATGTCATCCCAACGTGCCCTGGAGATTACCCGCGATCTGGTCGCTCAGGCGAAGCGGGATGGCATCTGGACACGTGTTTATGTAATGACGGCCTGGGTTTGCCCATTTGAAGGGCCGACGAATCCGTTTAAGACGATTGCGGTTGCCGAGAAAATTTGGGAGCTGGGCGCTGATGAACTGGCGATTGCCGATACGATCGGCCACGCCAACCCGTTGGAGGTTGGCCGGTTGATGGAAGATTTGGGGCGGCGGCTGGATATGAGCAAGCTGGCTGTTCATTTGCACGATACGCAGGCTTTGGGGTTGGCTAATGCGACGACGGCCATCCAGGCCGGGGTACGTATTATTGACAGCAGTGTGGGCGGGCTGGGCGGCTGCCCCTTTGCGCCCGGCGCGGCCGGCAATCTGGCCACGGAGGACCTGGTGTTTATGGCTTACAAGATGGGCCTGGGAACCGGGGTTGATTTTGATGCGCTCTGGCAAATCATCTACGATCTGGAGGAGATGGTGGGCCACCCGACAGGCGGCCGTATTCGCCCCTGGTGGGAGAGTACGTGTAATATTGAGCCACGAGTTGAGTTTAAGTAAGGATGAATGCGGAATGATGAATGCGGAATGTCGTCTCTTTATTCATCATTCATCGCTCATCATTCATCATTTTTGCGGCAATGGGTGACGCGACTGTGCTATCTCCCGATTTACTCCTTTCCGCTTACAGTCAGGGAGTGTTTCCGATGGCGCATGAGGATGGAACGATTTATTGGTATGAACCTGATCCACGCGCTATTTTGCCACTTGATCGGTTTCATGTGTCTCGTTCGTTGGCGCGGGTGGTGAAGAAGAATATTTTTGAGATTCGGGTGAATACGGCGTTTACGGCCGTTATGCAAGCTTGCGCTGCTCCTGCTTCTGGTCGAGAAGAAACCTGGATCAGCCAGGAGATCATCGCTGCTTACGTCCGTCTGCATCAATTAGGATTTGCCCACAGCGTAGAAACGTGGTCCGGGGGTAGATTGGTAGGCGGATTATATGGCGTGGCTCTGCGGGGATTATTCGCTGGTGAAAGCATGTTTAGCCATCAGACAAATGCCAGCAAAACAGCCCTGGTTTACTTGGTGGAACGGCTGCGAAAACGCCAATTTCGATTGTTAGACGTGCAGTTCATGACTGAGCATTTACGCCGGTTTGGGACCATAGAGATTTCAGGCCCGGCATACAAGGAGCGGCTGGCCCAGGCAATGCAGATCCGCACCGCTTTTGCCTGATTGTTTTTCTTGTTTAGGAGGTGTTTGATGATGGAAAGACATGAGTCGTTGGATCCGAATAATGTCCGGTTTTTTAGCGGCCGTTCCAATCCTGAATTGGCGGCCAAAATTTGCGCCCATCTGAGTGTGCCATTGGAAGAAACCTATTTTTCCCGTTTCAGTAACGATAATCTTTTTGTCCAACTGAGCGCCAGCGTGCGCGGGCGAATTGTGTACATTGCGCAATCGCTCACGCCGCCGGTCAGTGACCATTTGATGGAACTGCTGATGATGCTGGATATTGCCAAAGGCGCGGCAGCGCGCGAAATCCATGCCATCATTCCTTACTTTTCCTATGCCCGATCCGACAAAAAAGATGCGCCCCGTATTTCTATCACCGCCCGCCTCATTGCCGATTTGCTTAAAGCGGCCGGGGCAACGCATGTGATGACGATGACGCTCCATTCGCCGCAGGTGCATGGTTTTTTTAGCGTGCCCACCGACCCGATTACGGCGCGTTCGCTGCTAGGCGATTATTTCCGCCGGCGTGATTTGGACCCGGAAAAATATGTGGTCGTTTCCCCGGATATGGGCCGGGCGGAATCGGCGGCCCGTTTTGCCGAGCAGTTGAACTTGCCGGTGGCGACGGCCAGTAAAACACGTATTTCGTACACGGAGGTGCAAATTGGCGGCCTGATTAAACGACAGGTGAAGGGGTTTACGCGTGCGCTGGTGTTTGATGATGAAATCGCTACGGGGGGGTCTGTTTCCCAATTGAGTCAACGATTGGTGAAGAGTGGTATAAAACAAATCTCGCTGGTTTGTACGCATGGTTTGTTTTTGGGGAAGGCGTTGGAGAGGGTGACGGCCGTTCCCGAAATCACTGAAATTGTCACCACCGATACCGTTTACCGGCCGCCGGAAAACAGGCATCCTATGATGAAAGTTTTATCAGTTGCCCCGGCGTTTGGCGACGCGATTCGCTATAATTATCTGCACCAATCCATCGGCAGTTTGTTTGCCTTTGGCGAATCATAATAAAGTTGACATAAATCAAAAGGCGGAGATTAAGAGATTTGGGAATATAATTGAAAAAATCCCCTGATCTCTTAATCCCCGCTCTTGTTGGAGAAAAATGAGATGACTGACCGAAGTGATGATTTTACAATGGCCTACCAGGATACCTGCGACCAAATAACGATGGTGTTGATTCATGGGTTCCCGTTGGACAGCGCCATGTGGGAGATGCAGCTACAAGATTTGTCGGATGTCGTCCGGTTGGTTGCGCCGGATTTGCGGGGACACGGCCGTTCCGATTCCGTTCCTGGCCCTTACAGCATGAAAATGTTCTCCGACGACATCGCCGGACTGTTGGAGCATTTGAATATTCACAGCCCGGTTCTGGTTTGTGGGTTATCCATGGGCGGTTACATCGCTTTAGATTTTTACCGCCGCTATCCGGATCATGTGGCCGGTCTCATCCTCGCCGCCACCCGCGCCGGCGCCGATTCCGAAGAAGGTAAAACAGGCCGCGAAGCCGCCGCCGCCGCTGTGAAGGCGGAAGGAACTGGCCCGATCGTGGCCGGTATGCTGCCTAAACTGTTGGCCCCTGGCTCTTACGAGGATGGCGAATTGGTCGAATTTGTGCAAGAGATCATGGAAGGCGCGTCGGTGGAAGGTGTAATAGGCGCGTTGGCGGCCATGAGAGATCGCCCCGATTCTATGCCGATGTTAGCCGATATTGACGTGCCCACACTCATTATTCATGGCGCTGAAGACCAGATTATCCCCGTGTCCGAAGCCGAAGCGATGTACGAAGCCATTGAGGATGCCGAACTGGTTATCATCCCCGACGCCGGACACCTGCCCAACCTGGAGCAGGTGGATAGTTTCAATGATGCCGTGATTGATTTTATTGAGGAATTGACGGGTGAAGAGGATTTAGACCACGAGAATGGTCATCACCATCATTGAGTTGGGGAGATTTTTTTATTGTCTCACTGTATCTTCTCAATAAATTGCGGCAAAGACCTGCGAGGTTTCCATAATAGGTATAAATTTTGACCAGCTATCGTATTAAAACCTCGCAGGTCTCCCCGGTTTATTGAGATGTTACGTCTCACTGTACTAACACACCATTCCTGGCATAGTCCACAATCAAGGATTTTCCAGATTTCCATTCTTCAGGCGTAAATGCTGATGCCTCAATGGGGGCAAAGACTTTGTATATGGCCTCGCTTAATATGTCAATGCGTTCCCAATAGCTTTTATTGGCAAAGCTTGATGAAATGACGACGATGTCAATATCGCTATCTTCACGGACTGTGCCGGTAGCATGAGAGCCAAACAAGATAAGTTGCTCAACCCGGATATTGAGTGACTCTAATGCGTTCTTGAATTGTTTGATTGTTTTTATAACTGCGTCTTGATCCATTGGAGCACATCCTTGCTTTTTATAATCATTTCCATCGTCACTTCTGCGGTATAGGCTTCCTGAATTTTAGCCAGATCATCCGGATAACGGGTAGCAAGGCTGGCGGTATTCAATTTGGCGATGAACTTTTCTAATTCTTGTTTAGGTCTCTTGCCAATTTTGTCAAGCAAGTAGAGCAAATTATGAGTCTTGGGCGGCGTTTCATCCATAACCTTGGAAAACAGGCCTTTCAGCCCTTTTTCGATGGACAAATGGCACATGAAAACTGCATAAAAATAGCGACCGCTGTTAAACATAACTTGGGCCGTATCCATGTCATAATCAGCTTGTTTTAACCATTCTTTGTATTTATCACGCATTTGTCGCCTCAATGGAGTTGAGTTTCCATGCCAGTATAAGAGAATTCTATTTCCTTGACAATGGAGGGATGAAGCATGAAGCAAGTGGTAGACCGCAGGAGCGTGTCATCGCAGGGAATAATAACTGGTATCAGATCTTCAAGGGCGTTATCTAGTGAAGATGCATTATTTGAGGTGCGTTTCCAGGTCTAAAGCTTGATAAAGGCGCTGGCGCGTGTGCTGGGGGAGGTCGGGTTGGGGAGTTTGTGGTAGAGCAGGATGGTTTTGCGTAAGGCGTCTACCATGGCGCGGCAGTTTTCGCAGTCGGTTAGATGACGCTCGATTTCGGCGCAGACGCCTGAACCATTTCTGTAAAGTAAGGCGTCAATCGTTCGCGCAGCCACAAACGGGCGCGGTGCAGCCGTACTTTGGCGCTGGCTGGCGAGATGTCCAGGGTAGCGGCCGTTTCCTGTGTAGACAGCCCTTCCAATTCACGTAAAACAAAAACCGATTTATATTTTTCCGGCAGGTCGTAAATGGCCCGCTCTAACTCCTTTTGTACTTCGCTGCTGGCAAAATCTTCTTCTGGCAGACAGCACCAATCAAATAACTGTTTAGGAATGAGACGGCCGTCCTCTTCGGAAAGCGTTTCTTCAACCGAGAGGATGTACTTTTGTGGCTTCCGCAGGCGCATCATGGCCGCGTTGTAAGCAATTCGGTACAG
This sequence comes from Chloroflexota bacterium, assembly GCA_024275635.1. Taxonomy (GTDB): domain Bacteria; phylum Chloroflexota; class Anaerolineae; order Promineifilales; family Promineifilaceae; genus JACKCC01. Next base: position 14,189 of record JAJRYT010000005.1, read on the forward strand.
CCAGGTGCCCAAGCCTGATCGCCCTTCAAATTTATCAATTGCTTTGAAGGCGCTCAAAAACGTTTCTTGCAGCACATCTTCTGCTTCAGTTTCATTCTGCATTAATCGCAGCGCCAGCCGGTAAATGGCCGGGGAATGAATCTCGATACATTCGGCGCAGGCCAATTTGTCACCTGCTTGCAGCCGCGCAATCAAGCCAGCTTCATCATAATTGTCATTCATCAGGTTAGATGGTTTTCTCGTTAAATGGTTACGTTTATTGCTTTGCCTGCCACTCTAACCTGTGAAATGCGAAAATGCAAACCGCAAAAAACAAAAAACCCGCGCCTGGTCCAATCAGGCGCGGGTTTTGGGTGGGCCTATTTTTTAAGAATCATGCCGGAACAGCTTCTGTCGTGCTGGCGCTGATTTCGAATTGGGGGGGATGCTCGAAATGTTTTTTAACAGCACACTGGTCGGCGGCACGGATAACGGCCGTCTTATACTTCTCCGGGAAAGTGGGCGGCAGTTGAATATCCAGCTTCACCTTGTTGACTAAACCTGTCATCCGGTTCGCTTCCAGACTTTGCGCAATGCGGATACCTTCCGCTGAAATACCACGCTGGCGGCAAAAACCTAAAACATAAATACCGGCGCAGGTGCCAAGTGACGCCAAAAACGTAGCAAATGGTGTTGGCGCATCCGGCTGGTAGCCAAAAGCGGGCTGGTCCGTAGGAACGGTGAACGGACCAAAATGGGCATCTACACGGGAGCCGCCGGGAAAATCAATAACCATGTCCATGTGAATAACTCTCCTCAATTAAATCAAGATGTATTAGCCAGGGCTGCCGGTGCAGGGATGACATCATCATTGCCGGAATTGCCCATGCTGCCTGATTAGATGCAGCGGCGCATGAATGGTTACAAACGTAATAACGATTACTTAAAAAGTTGACCCTCTCGCCTATCCTTCAACAGTAAACCAATTTCCACAGATTTACTTACAGGAAAATAATCATGACCTCAGCCCTGGGCGTTAGCTTCAGAATTCATAACAAAAAACTACCAGCATTATTATTGTTTCCCCTTCATGTAGCATGCCCTATGTTGTTTATCATGGGTAAAAATGACGCCCATCCCCCGCCAGAAGTCCCACCCCCGGAAAAACCTCCGAATCTCCTGTACCAATTTCATAATCTCAACTCTTGATGGTGACGCTTCCCATAGCTGTTCATCCCAGGGACAAGACCCCGGAAACCAACGTTTCATGGAGAAATGACATGTATCTATTCAAAAACATCAAGCTGTCCGACTATAAGCCAGATACCGATGGGTGGCGGCAAGAAGTCATAAACGGTTTACAAACGCCGCAAAAGACATTACCGGTCAAGCTCTTCTACGACGAGGTTGGATCGCAGCTTTTCGATGAAATAACCGAACTGCCGGAGTATTATCCGACCCGTGTTGAACAGTTAATTCTAGACGAGAACATTGCTGAAATTGCCGCTATACTGGGTTCAAACTGTTTGCTTATTGAATTGGGCAGCGGCAGCAGCCAGAAAACCCGCACCCTCTTGGACTACCTGCCCCAGTTAGCCGGTTTTGTCCCTATTGACATATCCAAAGAACATTTGCTGCAATCAGCTGCTGATGTCGCCGCCGATTACCCTCATTTAGAGGTACTGCCGGTATGCGCCGATTATGAAACATCCTTTGAGATTCCAGCGCCCGTTCAGCCTGTGTCGCGGCGGATTGTTTATTATCCCGGCTCTACAATTGGCAATTTCCATCCAGCAGAAGCCGTGGCCTTTTTAAGGCACATCCGTACCGTTTGTGGTGACCAGTGTGAACTGCTCATTGGGGTTGACCTAAAGAAAGATCGGGGCATTTTGCATCGCGCTTACAATGACGCCGCCGGGGTAACGGCCGTTTTCAACCTTAACATCTTAACTCGGCTTAACCGCGAGATGGGAGCCGAATTTGACCTGGAAACCTTCGCCCATCGCGCTTTCTACAACGAAGCTGCTGGCCGGATTGAAATGCACCTGGTCAGCCAGTGCGACCAAAACGTCCGGGTCAATGGCCGCGTTGTTCCTTTTGCCGCTGGTGAAACCGTTTGGACTGAATCCTCTTATAAGTACTCCTTGCCAGAATTCGCCGCTTTAGCGGCCCAGGCAGGCTTCCAGGTTGCCAGCGTTTGGACAGACGACGACCAGTTATTTAGTTTGCAATACCTGACGAGGACACAACAATGAAAATAGCCATGCCTGATCAATTGACCAAAGAAGCGCAAGAAATCGTCACACAGTTGCTTGACGCCCGAAAACGGGAGTTGGAAGTTTTATCTGGTTTATCCCGCGAACAGATGCTTGGTTCCCGAAACCGTACCATTGAACCGCCAATTTGGGAGATGGGCCACGTGGGTTGGTTCCAGGAGCGCTGGATTTTACGCAATTTTGATAAGACTCCTCCCTTAAACAACGTCGCTGATGGTCTGTACGATTCGTTCAATATTCCCAATGCGGAGCGCTGGGATTTAGCATTTCCTTCCTGGCAACAGACACACGATTACATCACGGAAGTGCTGCACTGCCTTGTTGGACGATTGACCGGACGCGAACCGTCTGAGGAGGAGATTTACTTTTACCGATTGGTCATTAACCATGAAGATATGCACAGCGAAACGATGGTTCACATCCGGCAGACAATGGGCTACCCGCAGCCAGGCATAGCTGTTGCGCGACCCTTGCTGCCTGACATCGAAACCGATTTCGATCCCCATGATGTGGCAATCCCTGGCGGCACATTTATGCTGGGAGCGACGCCTGATTTGCCCTTTATGCTGGATAACGAAAAATGGGCGCATCCGGTCGAAGTGACGCCCTTCCGCATCGCAGCCATGCCGGTGACCAATGCCGAGTTCCGCGCCTTTGTTGAAGCGGGCGGCTACCATGCCCGCGAACTCTGGAGCGACGAAGGCTGGGACTGGCGGCAGCAAGCCGGGGCGGGAAAGCCGGTTTACTGGCGGCGCGAGGCTGACGGCAGTTGGTGTACGCGCTGGTTTGACAGCTACCGGCCGCTTGAAGCGTCGCTGCCGATAATGCACATCAATTGGTACGAAGCCAACGCTTACTGCGCCTGGGCTGACCGCCGCCTGCCGACGGAGGCGGAGTGGGAAATTGCCGCCAGCGCGGAACCGACGCCGGACGGCCGTTCCTTCACCACAACCAAGCGCCGCTACCCCTGGGGCAATGACCTGCCCGATTGGGAAAAAGCCAATCTGGATTCGGCGGCCACTGGTCCGCTTGACGTGCGCGCTTTACCGGCGGGCGACAGCGCTTTTGGCTGCCGCCAGATGATAGGTAATGTATGGGAGTGGACGGCCGATACCTTTGACGCTTATCCTGGCTTTGAGATTGATCCCTACGATACCTACTCAGCCCCCTCCTTCGGTCAGCAAAAAGTCCTTCGCGGCGGCTGTTGGGTGACCCGTTCCCGCGTCATTCGTAACACCTGGCGCAACTTCTACACGCCTGACCGGAACAACATCTTCGCCGGTTTCCGCACCTGTGCCTTGTAAACCTCCGTGTTTTTCGGCCACGAATGACACGAATTGCACGAATTAGAACCGTCTAAATTCGTGTCATTCGTGGCAAAAGTTTCTTAATTTACTGACAGGGCTGCCCCCATCCGGCCAGCACCCAGCAGGCCATCTCTTGTTCTTTCCAGGCGAGTGCATCCACCCACTGCCCGGCGACGAGAAAATCCCAGTGCAAATGGTTGCCGGTGGAGAAACCTGTGCTGCCCACAGCGCCTATTTGCTGGCCGGGTTGAACGTGGCCCCCGACGGCGACAGCGAGCGAGGAAAGGTGGTAAACGCCGGTGTAGACGCCGAACCCATGATCAATGACGACAGCATTGCCGCGCACGGTCAGCGGTTCGGCCAGGGCAATGGTTCCGGCGGCGGGGGCGTAAACGGCCGTTCCCCCATACGCGCTAAAATCAGTCCCTTCATGAGAGGAATTATACGGCCCGCCATTGTAGGAGCGGCGTGCGCCGTAGCGGGAGCTGATTTCCAGGTAATCGGTGATTGGTAATTGAAATGGTGTCGCCCACTGCGGCGGCGGCGATTTGATTGACCACAAGGCAAACAATCGTTCGCGTTCGGCGGCGATCTGTTCCTGGGTGATGGCGGCGGCTTGCCCGGTGAGGGTGATCTGGTTGTAGCTCCACTGGCCGTCCACAAACTGCCAGGGCTGTGCCCAGAGGGGCTGATTGGCTGGTTGGATGGTTAGTGTGGGTTGGCGATTGGCGTAGAAGTTGTCTATACCGATGAGGCTGACGTGGAAACGGCCGTTCCCGAAACTAGCAAAGGCCATCCCATCCAGTTGGGCGGTGATGGTCATCGGCTGCGTCGTCTGGCCGCGAAAAGCCAGCGCCCAGCCGGGCTGTGGTGTGATGTGGGACAGTTCCAGGTTGGTAAAGCCAACGGGCAGTTCACGCGGCGGTTCGGTTCCGCCAGGGATGAAGAGGGGGCGGTAGAGCGTGGGGCGGTAAGGGTGGGGCAGGCCGTTTATGCGGGCCAACTGCCAGGGAGAAATGTTGTGGGAAACGGCCGTTGCCAGCAGCCCGCCCTCACTCAATCTCAGAAGTTGGCCCGTCAATTCCCGCCCTTTGTCTGGCAAAGGCAGTGTTGTGCCGATGACCGGCTGCCGTTGGCGGTTAGGGTGCGGGTAAGCGGCCCGAATCGTTTCCTGGCTGATGCCGTACCGCCAGGACAACGCGATCCAGGTATCGCCGGGTTGGACGAGATGCTGTTGGGTGGCTTGCGATTGGGCGTGGGAACGACCGTTCGTTGAAAATACAAATAACCCGACAGCCAACAATCCAAACAACAGCCTCGACTTCATGTCTGGTATTGTAAAACGATTTGCTAAATTGTTCTACCTACAAATCTATTTCGTCCAGCTAAATGAGGCCCTTTGTTGTTTGCGGGATTTCTGTTATTCCGGGCAGTAAACGGCCGTTTCTGCCTGCGCTATCCCCGTTTTCATCTTTTTCCATAAATCAATGGCTACCGGGATGAAAGAAATGACCCATAGCATATAAGCGCCGCCATGCAGCGGCCCGCGAATGGGCTTAATGAGAATGCTGGCCCATAAGAAAACCGCCCCCAAATTCACAAGCGCGAAACTAAGCCAGGTACCACCTAATTCAGCCTTTTCTTCATCAAAGAAAAAGCGGTGGAAGAAATAAGGCACGACCGCATAGCCCAATTGCAGCAGCCAGCCATAAATGAGCGCTTGCGGCGTTGTCGCTTCCAGCGATTTGGTCGGCAGGACGCTTTCGATGCCGAAGATGATAAAGGGAGCCATTGACAAGGGGGCGAACAGCCAGAAATAAGAGGCCAGCAGATGTGACATCCCGGCTGTCCAGGCTGGTTTGTCGCCGCGCAGCGGGTTGATGGCGATGACCAGCAGCCAGATATTGGCGGATGTGTGTAAAACCGCGCCGATTGCAGCCAGGGTCGTATTGGCAAACCAGGGGCTGAAGATAAGGGCCAGAGCGCCTACCGTCATCATCCAGAAAATGGGGGCGATGGCTTTGGGGTTGGATAACGGCCGTTTAGCCCATTTCGGATACAAATCAACGAAAAACCCGACAAAAACCAGCGACATGAAGCCCCAGTTATTGGCATGAATATGCACTTCCCCCGCATCCCCTACAATGCCCAGCGGCCCCGTCCAGTTCGTGAACAATCCCGTACCTACAAGGATGCCTATCAAAAAATAGAACAGACCCGCCATATAAAACTTACGGCCGTCCGTCACCGCCAGCGCTTTTCCCGATTGGGCGCGAATGCCCGCCAATTGCACGAGCAGTAGCGTCGTGGCAATGAAGACCAACGTGCCGCCGGCAATGATCGGGACACTGCTTACTAAGGGAATCCCGACCAGCAGCAATACAATACCAGCGTTCAGCGACGCCCAAATATCCCAACGCATTTTGGGGCGCGGTATACCGTGATGTTTGGCGGATAGGATCGGCATTACCCCAAAAACAATTTGTGTGATAACTCCTAGTGTTATGAAATGGACGCGCAGCCACACCATGCCATTAAACCAGGGCAAGATTTGCCAGCTTGCAAACGAGGCTTCCAATGCAGCAATGATGGCGACAAGAAAATAGAAAAATGTCATTATCAAATAGGGGATCATGTTATCAGTTCCTTAATCCAGATTTTTGGTGATGTACGAATGCCGGAAAGCAAATAATACTGTTTCAGGAACGGCTGCGCCACGACTTTTGTCGGTTTTGGGAAAAATATGGGGCGGGATCGAGAATCAGGAACAAGCAGGGAGATGAGGACGGCTCCCCCTCTATCTCTTGCTTTTATTACTCTGGGTGTATCTTCTCAAAATTTCGGGGCAAAGATTACAAAAGTTTCAAAACGGGCGTTATGCAGACAATATGTTGTTAAAACTTTTGTAATCTCCCCAGTTTATTGAGAAGATACCTCTGGGCGATAAACGGCCGTCTCCATGTTCCCTACAAAATCCGGCAAGTCAGTGTGACCAAGCATCTGTCGCACAGCATGGGCCTCGCCCGTGTGGAACCAGTAATGGTAAATATTACGCAGCAGCATTGTGCCAATGTTTTCGCCAATTGGCTCACCTTTCCATTCGAAATGAGTTTGCATCAGGTCAGGCGCTAACGTATCCAGAAAACCGTCAGCGGCGGCGGTGATTTCGCGCCACGCCTGCCACATGTCGGCCAGCGGCGGCGTGGTTGCCGGTCGGCCATAACCGACCAGTTTGTATAAATCGGGGAAAATGCGCCGATTTTGGCCCAACATGACCCAATACCTGTTTTCTTGGTCGGCCAGGTGACCCACCATCCAGCTAATGCAGTTCATCGGTTGGATGCGGCGGCGGGCATCTTCATCGGAAAGGCCATCCAGGCAGCGCAATAATTCAGAGCGAGCAAAATGTAGTTGAACGACCAGGGGATGGGTCATCAGACGATGGGTCATGATTTTTTCCTCTTTATCAGATTTTGGGCAGCGTTGGCCAGTTTGCGGCTGCGTTCGCGTAAGGATGGGGAAGACGGCCGTTCCGATTCCGACTCCGGGAAAGGGTGCAAATCAAACATCTTGCGCCAGGCATACATCCCGATGAGCTTGATTGTCGCCACCAGCGGCGCCGCCAGCACCGCGCCTAAAATTCCGGCCAATGAACCGCCCATGTAAACGCCAATAATGACCACCAGCGCGTGCAAATCCAACGCCTCGCCCACAATGCGGGGCACAAGCAGATTGTTTTCCAACTGCTGCACAATCGCCATAAATGCCAACACCGCCAGAGCATACTCCCAGCCAGATAATCCCAAATAATTGGTTGGTTGGAAAAAGGCAACCGTAATGGCGACGCCGGCGCTGACAAGCGGGCCAAGCGTGGGAATAAATTCCAGCAAGCCAGCCAGCAGGCCCAGCGCCAGCGCATTTTGTACGCCCAGAACGGCCAGCCCCAGCCAGACTACCAGGAAAATGACCAGCCCCAAAATCACCTGACCACGTAGATACGCGCTCCAAATACGGCCGAATTCCCGCGTCAGCCGTTCGGCATCCTGACGGTAGCCGGGCTGTTGGGCAAAATTAGCCACGTAGCCGCCCAGTCGCGGAATTTCGTTGGCGATGTAAATTGAGATCATGAAAACGAAGAACAGAATGCCTACCCAGCGGATGGTTGTGCCGGCTAACTGCCTGATAATCTGGCCGCCTTGTCCCAAAATCGGTTCCACCAATCCCAATAATTGGTCGCCAATCGCATTCCAGGGAATGATACTGGGATCAATCGTGAAAGCGCCGATGATAATGGGGTCGGTGCGGGAGGTGATGGTCTGGACAAAGCCGGTGATGTCGGCGATGAGTTCGGGAACCAGGTCAATGAATGTGCTGACTTGCTGGAAGGCGGCCACGCCCAAGGCGGCCAGCGCCCAAATTACGCCGATGGCTAACAACAGGTAAACGGCAATCAAAACGGTTCCCCGGTTGAGTTTGGTGCGCTTGTTCAGGAAGATGATGATGGGGTTGAGGATGTAAGCCAGGATGGAAGCGGCGACTAATTGACCAATGAGGGTGTGAAACCGTTGGGCCAGCAGCGCGACCAGCAGCAGCGCCGCCAGGGCGACAATGACTTTTGTTGCCCGGTTCCAGGGTGGCGATTGGTGGGTTTCTATGGACATGACAGTCTCCGGGATGAGGAAGGATGAATGATGATTGATGAATGATGATTGATGAATGAGGAATTGGGTTTACTTATCATTTGCACACGCGCACACGCGCTACTCGCCTACTTCGTAAATGTAGAATAGGGGGTTGGCGTGGAAGCCGGGGATGGTTTGTAAACGGCCGTTCGCAACCATCGCCTTCGTTCTTTCAATCTCGTTTGCCCGTTCCGGCAGGAAAATGAAGGTGCGATTGGGTGTTTGGGCCGGTAACAGCGCCTCGCCCGGTTCATTCACATCATATAAATTACGGTCGGATTGGAAATCCTCGACGAGGAAAGGGATGGTGGGAAAGCCGACATACATGCTGGGCGGGCCAAAGAAGTAAGCCGTCCACTCGTTCCCGTTGAGCGAGTTGAGATAATTGGCGACTCCGTCGGCAATTTCCGTGTTGCGGTCGGCGAAGGTGTGCTGCTGACGGTAAGTTCCAAAGTAAAAGTTGATGTCCAGCAGCGCCAACATCATGGCAATCGCCAACAAAACCGGCAGCAGCGCGGGCGCTGCGCTCGTTGTGATGGGCTTCTCCTCCGCTTCTCCGCTTTCCGCTTTCCGCTTCCTGCCTTCCACCATCAGCCGCCCCATTTCCACCAACCCAATTGCCGCCAACAGCGCCAGGGCCGGCGTGGTCACCACCAGCCGGTGGCTGCTGGGGGATTCCAGCAGCAGCGCGCCGCCGAAGATGACGGGGATGATGACCCAGACCAGGAGGATATTGTAGCGGAACTGGCGCCGGCGGGCGACGGCGATGGCCAGCCCAATCACGAACAAAACGGCCATACCGAAGCCGAGTAACGGCCGTTCTGGACGATATGCTCCACTCTTGTCCAGGCTGTAATTAAACGACAGCGCCGCCCGCGCAAACTGGTCGCGCAAAATCTCGCCCTGGCTGAGGCCGGTACGCGCCGCTTCCTGCCCGATCCAGCCCGTCTGTCCCTCCAAGATGCCCAGCGCATTGACCCGATCCATGAAAGCCGCCGGGTTGTTGTTGTAATAAATGATTTGCGGCAGGGCGATGATGAAAGCCAGCGCCGCCGCGGCCAGGATGTGCCGCCACTGCCGCCAAAGCGTTTCCCGATCAAATAACAAAACGAGGATGGCCAGCGCTACCAGCATTAAGGGCAGCAGGTGCGAGCCGGTAAAGACGTAAGCGTTAAGACCCACGGCCGTTCCCGCCAACAGCCAGAGGAAACGGCCGCTTTCCCGCCAGGCCAGCGCCAACAGCCCCAGCGCCAGCAAAACCAACAGCGGGTCCCAGATATTCGTCATCCCCAGGCGGCTGTAATGCAAATGAAGATGAGAGCCGGTCAGCAAAACGGCCGCAATCAGCCCCACATCGCGCCCCCACAACCGCTTGCCGAGCAAAAAAGTAGCGGCCACCGTGAACGCGCCAGCCAGCGGCGACAACAGCCGGATAGACAGCGTAGACGGCCCCAACAACCGCAGCGGCCCGGCCAGTAAAAAATAAAGCAGCGTCGGATTGGTCAGCCAGCCGGTGGCGAATGGGTTCTGCGCCGTTCCGTTGGCAACTTGCTGCGCATCCAGCCCAATACTGGCCTCAACCCCGTTGAGAATGAAGGGATGGCTGGTTAAATTCACTGCGCGCGCTATGAGCGCGGTGAGGAAAAGGGCAGCGGCGGCGATGAGCGTGAAACGGGAAGCGGGTAGGGGGAAGCGGAGAGCGGAAAGCGAGGGGCGGAAGGCGGATAGCGCGTAGAAGGCGATGCCACCGGCGGCCAGCCAAAGCATAATCGCCAGTCCCGGCTGTGGGGCGCTGGAGGGATTGTTGACGATGCGCGGCGCCAGGAAGGCCAAAAAGAGGGCTAGAAAATAATACCAGCGGTGGCGGGGGATTTTACCGGGCCGGGTAAAGGTTATTTGAGGCAGGCCGGGCCAGTTCACACCCCGCTGCCGCCAGGCCAGGATGAAGAGCGGGATGAGACTGTAGCCGTACCAGCGCAGCCCCGCTATCGGTTCCGGCGGATTGGCGTTCAAAATCGCCTGCCCGGTGATGGCGCTCAACAGGCTGGCCGCAACCAGGATGGCGGGAATGATGCGAGGATTGATGATTGATGATTGATGATTGACTGGTGTGGCCGCAGGCGTTGGCTCAGGCGTTTCTGCCTCTGAAAGTTCAGGAACGGCAGACGGCTCCGGCGCAGGCACGCTTTCCAATTCCCGATCATCAATCATCAATCTTTGATCATTAATCATCAATTCTTCCACAGAAAACGGCCGTGCCGCTGGCAAGCTGGCCTCTATCGGCCCAGCGGCTTCTTTGCGGGCGACGAAGAAGATGTAGGTTCCTTCGGTGGGGAATTCTTCCTCGTAAAACGGCCGTACCCACCGTTCCGTACGCCGCAAATTATCTTCCCAAGGGGACAGAATCCAGTGGCCGGTTAAAAAGTGGAGGATGGCCGACGGCAGCCCTTGCACATGTCCCCATTCCAGGGCGTGCAGCGCTTCCCGCGAGAAATAATATTGCCAGCGTTCAACCGCGAAACCCGCCAGGGCCAGTCGTTCGGCCCACACGTCCGGCGGGTCAGTGTGAACGTGCCGGGCAACGAAGTTGAAGAAGCGGCGGTAGCGGTCGGCTAACCCGTTTGCGCCCAGCTTCTCTAAGAATTCGGCCCCGCCTAGCTGTTCGGTGAACAAGTGGCTGGGCATGGTGATGATGAGTTTGCCGCCCGGTTGTAAGACGCGCCCGGCATCGTTGAGGACGGCCTGGATGTCGGGGATGTGTTCCAGCACCGAGTTGCTGATGACAGTTCCAAAATGGTTATCAGGGAAGGGCAGATGGTCGCCCATGCTTTGCGCCAGATGGCGGTACATACCAGACTTTTGGCTCTTTTGCAGCGGTCCCCACCAGGGGTCGGCTCCGGCGGTTAGCGGCTGGTTGAAGGTCATTTGGGTGAAATGGCCGTCGCCGCAGCCCAGGTCAAGGATCGGTTTGGGCATCTCGGTGTGTTGGTAAAAGCGGGCTTCGACGGCGCGCAGCAAGGCGCGGAAGGCGGGGACGGTTTTTAAGTGCCGCCAGAGCAGATCGTCGTGGGAAAATTGTGAATTATGAATGATGAATGGTGAATTGTGAATGGTCATCGGCTCACCCCTTCACCCCTGCTCCCCTGCATCGCATCGCGCATGGCTCGCAGGCGGTCGTAAGCGGGCGGTTCGGGAGCGGTGTTGTCGGCACGGCCGTTATGCAAATCATGGAATAAGTTGAGGTAGGAAGCGGCCGTTTCATCCGGGCTAAAACTTTCGGCAATCACTGCCGGATCGCGCACATACGCCGCCTTATTGCGTAAAATGCGAATGATTGCTTCCGCCAACGCTTCGTGGTCGCCGATGGGAATCACCTCGCCCATCCCCGTCATCGTCACTGGCTGGCGCACCCCCGGCAAAGCCGACGCCACTGACGGCGCGCCATTCATCATCGCTTCAATCTGCACCAGGCCAAACGTCTCCGTATTGTTCAGGCTGGGAATGCATAGGCAGTCCAGACTCTTGTAAAAAGCCGTCAATTCCGCCCCTTCAATACTGCCCAACAAATGATAATGCGATTTGTATTTCTCAAACAATGGGGCTAATTTAGCCGCATACGCCTCTTCGCCCAGGACATTTTTGTATTGTCCGGCATGTAGCACACGCACGTTCGGGAAACTCTTCCGGATTAAAGGTAACGCTTTGTGTAATACTTCCACTCCCTTTTCGGCGGCCAATCGGCAGATAATGCCAATCGTCTCCTCACCTTCCAGCCGATGCGTTTGCTGGAACTGCTGCAATATTTCATCTGAACAATCAGCCAACTCTACCGGCGGCGGGATGATGTGCAGTTTTTGGCCCAGGTAGTAGGAAAGGTAAGGAGAATGGCTGCCAAAATCGCGTGTGTAAGTGACGATGGCGTCGGCCAGCGCGCCGGCCAGCCGGTTTTGGAAGTGAACAACTTTGTCCACGACCCGGTTAAACAGGCCGTGTGGCAGCTGTAAATCGCTGTGATAGGTGATGACGACCGGTTTGCCTAATAGCCGGCCGCGCATCGCCACGCCCGGCGCATCAAACTGCGGCAGGTGCAGATGAATGATGTCTGTTTTTTGAGCCAATTTCCAGGCGGTTGGGCCAAAACTGGGCATGATGACCCCTTTGCTGACGCGAAAAGCAACCGGGATACGGACGACTTTGACGTCATCAATCAAATCATAGCGGGGTAAATCGGGATCGTATTGGGCGGTCAGGACGGTCACATCATGACCCTGCCGCGCCAACGCCCGGCTCAATCGTTCTACGTAAATGGTTAGCCCGCTGATCCAGGGCCGGTAGTAGGTTAAAACTTCAAGTATTTTCATGGCGTTGCTGTAGAGTGATTTGTCAAACCTTTGTCAAATTGTCAAAAGGTGTGTTTCAAATGAGTTGAGAACTAGTTGAAAGCCATGTCACTTTCCTGGTAAGTTATAGATTCGACAAAATCATAACGCAGGGAGATAAGCATGACTTTCAACTCAATACCCATGATACAGCAAAAAGTAAAAACTGACTTTGAAATGTTACTGTCAACGGTGACAGGCAACGATGGTCAAAATTGTTCGGCTGACCGAATGGAACGTCATCTCTTCGAGCAACTCCTTCGCCCTCAGATTCCTACACTAATTTCTGAGTGTAAAGTGTCCCACCCTATATTGACACAAAGGGTCCCCTCTATGTCAGAGGCGGCTTCAAGAGTTCTGTTGCAAAAAATATTCAGTTCGATTATTTGCAACAGAACCCTTTTTTGTTTGGCTCTGAGCGTAAGGTTTTTTGTAAGAGCTGATTGTTACAGTAAATGGTGGAGCGTAGTACCTCAAACTTCAACTAACAATTCACAATCATCATTACCGTGGCGTTGCCATCCCTCCGCACATCATTCCCTATTGCAAAACCTTTCTGCAATCACGCCACCCTGTGCCAACAAGGCAAACAAAAGGGAGAAAAAGATGGGTACGTCAATTTTGGTCATTACAGAAGAGCCTATTACGCGGTATCTGCTGCGCCTGATCCTGGAAAGAGATGGCTATGAAGTGTTAGAAGCGGATTATGGGCTGGATGCGTTAAACCAGGTTCAGCGGCATAAAATGGATGTGTTAATTATGGATGTCGCCCGCCAAAACAAGGATGGCTTTGTGGTATGCCGTCCCAATAATGAGGAAAGGTCAACCGCTCTTATGCCGGCTATTATGTTAAACGCCAAAGCCCAGTTTGATGTGTTGAAAGAGGTTTTGAGCGCCACGATTACGAATTATTTGCCTACGCCGGTGATGAGCCAGGATTTGATCACCAGTGTACGGAGCGCGCTAAAGAGTTCGGCTTTTGCGCCGGTTTCTGAGTTACAACCGGCCTGACCGGGCGATTTAACCATTTCATGTGGCAGCCCGTCCGGTCCGAATGGATGGGCTTTTTGTTTTTAGTATCAGGGAACCTCCGGGAGGTTAGGACTATGAGCCGGACCAGCGCTAAAACCTCCCGCAGGTCTGCCCCAAATATTGAGGGCATAGTACACAAACGAAAAAGTCGTTTTTACTCCTCTACAATCACAATCTGTTCGATCACGTCAGCCGATTGGCTTGTAGGATTTAGGGTGAGGGCGCTCAACACATCATCCCCAGCTACCAGCTCGCCAAAGATAGTATGCAGCCCATTCAGATGCGGCGTAGGCACAAAGGTGATGAAAAATTGACTGCCATTTGTGTCTGGCCCAGCGTTCGCCATCGCCAACAAGCCCCGCCGGTCAAAAGTAAGGCCGGCCCCGGTCTCATCCTCAAATTCATAGCCTGGACCGCCGGAGCCAATGCCGGTCGGGTCGCCGCCCTGGGCCATGAAATCTTCAATGACCCGGTGGAAAGTCAAGCCATCGTAAAAGCCCTGGTTAGCCAGGTAAACGAAGTTGTTGACGGTTAACGGCGCTTCGTCATCGAACAAGGCCAGCCGCATCTCTCCCTTCCCCTGAACAGTGATAACCGCTTCGTAGGAGTTGGCTGTGTCAATGACCATCGGCGGATATTGGCTGAAGTAATCGTTGCGGTCAGATGGCGAGATGGCGGCTAACGGCCGTTCCCCGGCCAATTCCAACGGCGGTTCCGGCGCGCAGCACACCGTGAAGATTTGCCAGATAAGAACACCTATCACAACGATGCCTACGATGATGCCGCCAACAATCATCAGCCGCTTTTTCTGCCTCTCTTTCTTTTGCCGCATCTCCTCGCGGCGTCTGGAAACCGATAACCCAGATTTTCCTTTTGTCATTTGCTTCTCCTAACGGTTTTTGTATTGTTTTTCTAACCACAAGACGGCGTAGAACGCGATAACGGTAACGGCCGTTCCCATTAAATAGCCCTCTAAAACCGATGCTTCGGCAATGAAAAGCGCAATCAAACCAAACATCCCGGCTGCCAGATAAAGGAGCAGCACCGCTTCCCGTTGGCTGAATCCCAGCGCCACCAGCCGGTGGCTGATGTGATCTTTTCCCGCCGTGTTGGGGCTAACCCCGCGTCGGATGCGCGAAATCGTCACTAAAGTCGTATCAAAAATCGGCAGGCCCAGAATAAATACCGGCACCATCCAGGTCACAAAGTTGCTGTTCTCCGGGAAGCGCAGCTGCAAACCCAACACGGCCAGGATGAATCCCAGGAAAAGCGATCCCACATCACCCATAAAAATCTGGGCCGGTTTGAAATTGTAACGCAAAAAACCGAGGCAGGCGCCCAAAACAGCCGCCGCCAGCGCCGAGACCAAAAATTGCCCATTTTGCAGCCCCATCAACAAAATAAAGGCCGCTCCCACCCCGCTGACGCCAGCGCTCAACCCATCCATGTTGTCCAAAAAATTGATCGCGTTGCTAATACCAGCCAACCAGATAAAGGTGATAGCGTAATTCAGCCACAGAGGAACCGGCAAGCGCACGCGCACGCCCCAGTAAGCCAAAATGACAAACCCCAGGAACTGCCCGCCTATCTTCAACCAGGCCGGCAAATTGCGCCGGTCATCAATCAGGCCGGTGAGGGCAACGATGCTGCTGGCTAGAAATACAGCCACAACCTCTCGTGGGAGGCGGTTGGCAAAAATCAGGACGGCCAAAATGGCTCCGGCAAAAATAGCCACGCCGCCCAGCAAGGGCATCGGTGTGCCATGCAATTTACGCCTGGTGGGCGTATCTACGAAACCAAACCAGATGGCAGCCCGTCTTACCCAGGGTGTGCTCATGCCGGTGATGGTTAAAGCGATCAGGAAAATGACGATTAGGGTAATCATAAGCGTGTTCCGTGTTCCGTGTTCCGTGATCGGATTACGGATTACGGATTACGGGTTACGGGTTACGGATTACGGGTTACGGATTACCGATCTACTTCCACAATTTCAATGCGCTCAATCCGATCGCCCGCTACAGCGGCGGCGACGGGATCGCGCAGTGTAAGCGAACTGAGGACATCATCCCCGGCGACCATCTCGCCAAAAATAGTATGATTGCCGTCCAGCCAGGGCGTCTCCACAAAGGTGATGAAAAACTGGCTGCCGTTCGTCGCTGGGCCAGCATTAGCCATGGCCAGCAACCCGCGCCGGTCAAAGCGCAGCCCATTATTGGTTTCATCAGCAAATTGGTAGCCGGGACCGCCAGCGCCGCTGCCGGTAGGATCGCCGCCCTGGGCCATGAAGTCGGCAAGCACACGGTGAAAAATTGTGCCATCATAAAAACCCTGGCGGGCCAGGAAGACGAAATTATTAACGGCTAACGGCGCTGCGTCATCAAAAAGGCGGAAGCGCATTTCTCCTTTGGCCGTCACGATGACGGCCTCATAGGTTTTGGCGATATCAATGACGGTGGGCGGGTAAGCGGTGTAATAGTTGTTGCGAGCGGCGGGGTCGAGTTGGGCTAACGGCCGTTCCTCGCCCAACTCCACAATCTCCCCCGGCAGTTCAGCCGCAGGGGGCGGCGGTTCTGACGACGTTTCACCGCCGCCTAATTGGTTGATAAACTGCTGGATTTGCCCGCTGGCCTCGGCCGGAGCCGCCGCCAACGACTGCTCGGCCAACGCCAGCGCCAACGCCTCATCCCCCATCTGCAAATGCAAATTGGCGACTAAAAAATCGAGGTTCCAGGATGCGATCTCGCCGCCGTTACGACTGCGGGCTTCCTCATACGCCGCCAACGATTCGTCAAACCGGCCTAGCTGCTGATAAATTTGGGCCGCTTGCAGCCAGGCGCGCACATTATCCTCATCACGGGCTAATCCGGCTTTCAGACTGGCCGCCGCCTTGTCATAATAGTCCAGCCGCACCGCCTCCTCTGCGCTGGCCGCACAGGCCACATACACATCGGCGCGGGCAAAATAGGTGACGGTATAGTAGGGGTCAATGGTAACCGATTCGTCATATAAAGCGATGGCCTGATCGCAATCGCCCATGAGATCATAGGAAAGCCGGGCGTATTCATTGCGAATGACTGAATTTTGCGGACTGAGGGAAAGGGCTTCCCGGTAATAAGCGGCGGCGGCTTCTACCCGCGCCTGCTTGTCCGTATCGGAGGCGCTCAACTGCCGCCACCGGGTGTTGAGGCGGGCCAGATTGGCGGTGTGGTCTGTGTTGAGTGGGTTGATATTCTGGGCGCGGATTAATCGTTTTTCGGCTGTGTTAAGCAAACGGGTCTGCTCAACCGGATCAGTCGTAATCGTAGATTGTTCCAGATATGCTCGGCCCAGGAACAGGTCGTAAAAGTCCTCGTTGGGGGCCAGGTTAAGGGCTTCTTCATAAATGGCCGTCGCCACCTTCCAGGTTTCACTATCACGGCTGCGTGTCGCCTGGTCGTCAAACGGTTTGCCCCGTTTGTAAACGATATCGGCCTGGATGATGCGCATGTTGGTACGGCCGATAACCGCAAAGGCCAGCGCAAACAACACGACCAGGCTGATGTAAGCCGGGGACGAGCCAAACGTCTTGACGCGGCGGAATGACGGTCCGGCCAGGGCAAAAGCAGCTGAAAAGAGCAGCAAAATGACGAAGGCATAAAAAACTGTCAGCAGGCCGGCTGACTGGTTGGCTTCTAGCACGCGCAGCTGCTCAATGGTATCTACCGGCGTGGTGGGCTGGAACAGCAAACTGGCCCGCAGCATGGAGGCATGGATGAAGGTATAGAACAAGCCAACAGCCAATGATAAGAAAGCCATGACTGCCGCTGGAATCAGGGCATCCGACCAGGATTTATCCCACAGCAGATTAAGGAGAAGCAGGCTGAGAACAGCCGTTCCCAATCCAAAAAGCGTTCCGCCAGCAATTAAAATGGGCAATGTAAAAATCAAGCCGGCCATTGCCACCGAACCAGCCAGCAGGCGAGAGGAAGGCATGTTCAGTTGCAAGCGAAAGGCCGCCCAGGCAGTCAATCCGGCCCAGAAGAATAGCAGGCTGCGCCCCAGGGCGGCCGTCGCGCCCGGCGGCGCAGAGGCGGGAAAAAAGCGCAGGGCCAAGCTAACCAAAGCCATGACGCCTAAAATAATAACGGCCGTTTGTTTGCGCCCCGCAGCCAACCTGTCGGAAACAGTGAAAAAATCCAATTCGCCGCTTTTCATCATTTCGCTCACGCCTACCAAGACGCCCAGCGTCCAGGTCAGCATCATCATGAGGAAAATAAAGGGGGAATCCACAAACCCTTTGCGGGCATTGATGAAGAGGGATTGGTGGAAGATCTCCGATGCTGGCAGATCGGACGCCGCGGCCACGACTTTGTCGGGCGGTAAGGAGTAGGTCATGTATTCGTAGCCTAAAATGCCCAGGGTTAAGGCCATCATCAAAGCGAAAAGCAGGACTGGCGCCCACGGGCTGTCCGGGGCCGGGCGGATACGGCGGCGTTTGCGGGAAGGTGTGGGATCGGAGACGGCCGTTTCCCGTAATTGAGGCATCCTGTACCCGACCAAAAACATCAAGGCCACATAGACAAAGAAATGGATGCGTGTGGCCGCAATCGCAATGCCGAAGTGGATTTCAACATAGTGGGCCAACACAGCGGCCACCAACGCCGTCATCAGCAAGCGATCTACATGAAAGGGATCGTCAGCCGTCTTGTTATCTTCTGACTGGGCGAACAAAGCATAGTAAATCAAATACACAATCAAGCCGATAATACTGCCAAAGGGGATAGCCACGCCCAGGAACGGCATCCCCATTGTCTGGGTGATGAGCAGTGTCACCAAAAGCGCGCCCGCAATCCAGGCGGCAATCAACAAATTACGGTCGCGTCGCGTGCGCACAACACCCAGCCAGGAAAAACCATAGGTGAAAACGCTCAAGTACAATGCCTGCCACACCAGGAAGCCTAGTCCTCCGGTGATTACCAGGGCGTCAAAGGTTTCATTATGTGAACGGTCGGGCGAAGCGTTGCGGGCTTCCACTGTCGCCAATTCCGGCGGATAAAAACGATTGTAGGCCACGTACATCGCTTCCGGCCCGTAGCCAAACAAGGGACGTAGAAAGTTGAAATCGTCTTGTTCACCGTTGGGAAATTGCAGCGGTTCGTGAACGGCTATCAAATCTAGCGCCCCTTCCCAGATTAAAACACGCACTTTACCGGTGCTGCTTTCGGATTGAAGCAGGCGGCCCAAGCGGCCAATGGCCGGTAGTTTTTGCCAGGCGACCAGGGTATCGGTGACATTGCCGAGAACGGCCGTTTCCCCAAACTGCTCATCCAATTTATCGCCAAAGTTAAAGGCGGCCAACCACACGGCTACCGCAAAAGAGAGCAGCAGCCAGCTCAACCACAACCAGCGCCACCCCTGACGGGCAGCAATCATGATAAAGATAACGAGGATGACCAGACCAACGGCGGCGGCGAAGGCGGCAAATGAAGCGGCCGAGCCGGCCAGCGCCGTTAACCGCCCGCCGTCCGTCAGCGCATTAAATAACAACAAGAAAACGGCAAACAAAACGGCCGTTGCGCCCACTGATAATGCCAGCGCTTTGCCCGCTTCGGCCAGCCGGAACCGGCCCGTTTCCGCCGACGCATTGCGTAGGGAAACCAGGACAATCAAAATAAAAGCAAATAATCCCACAAACAGCCCTATCCAGGGACCGCGGCTTTGCGACCAATAAATGGCAATTAGTTGAATCGCAGCCGCAAAAATGTAAATGGAAGAGCGGATGACATCGGCAACGGCCAACTCTTCATCGCTCAAGATTTTGGTAAAAGCGTCGATGATGCGGGCCACGGTCAGGGGAACGGCCATGATGAGGTACGCAGCGACGAAAATAGCGTTGCCCATGTGCCCGGCCACACGCCGTACCACATCACCGCCCCAGGGTAGCGGATCTAAATCGAAATGTTGCAGCAGCGCGTAAAAGGAGATGGGGATACTGGTGATGATGACGGCCGTTACCACCCTTCCCACCTGCGCCCGCGTCCGCATCGTGGCAATCATCAACCCAAAAACAACGATGTAGGACAGCGTGGTATAGGTTCCCTGCAACCGTTGGTACGACCCGGCCCAGCTGATGCGCGGCGTGACGGAAAGCGCTGTCGAAATGAGATAGACAAGAACAAGCAAAGCCACAGGCAGCACAAATGGCTTGCGCCAGATAGAGTCTTCATCCTGCCAGCGCAGCCTTTTCCATCCCTGCCAGCCTTGCCGGTCAACAAATTTCACCAACCAGGCGGCCAGCATTAACACAGCCAGGGAACGGAGCAAAGTGAGCTTATCCGGTTCAAATACACGGTCTGAATGGATATTGAAAAATAGTGGGGTGGCGATAACGGCCGTTAACCACCCCGCCTCAATTAAACCATCACACCAACGAGAAAGCTTAGAATCCATAATCAAGTCCTAATTTATATTCGATTCAACGAATGTTACCGCATGGGAAAAAGAGAAGCAAAAGTTGAAAGCCTTATCTAGTTAAGGTACACTACTTTCCCCTCATAATTACTGGCGAATATTTCTAAGATCATAAGGAGGAAAAATGTCAAAGAAACGAGGCGTCTTATTAATCCTTTCCCTGCTTCTACTAGCTATATTGCTGGCAGCTTGCCAGGGAACCCAAGAAAGCACCGAATTAAATCTCTTATGTGTCCCCCAAGAAGAATGGTGCGAGGGTATGAAGCAAGAGTTTGAGTCTGAGTTTGGCATCACTGTAAACTTTGTGCGTATGTCCACCGGCGAGGCGCTGGCCCGCCTGGAAGCCGAACGGGATAATCCCCAGTTCGACATCATGTGGGGCGGTCCCATCGACACCTACATTTCTGGCGCGCAGCAAGGCCTATTCCAGCAATACGAATCGCCCAACGCCGACAAATTGCTCAACCAGGAGTTATACCGCGACCCGGATAACTATTGGACAGGTATCTACGTCGGTTCGCTGGGATTCGCCACCAACACAGATTGGCTGGCCGCCCATCCCGACGTAGATGCGCCAACCTCCTGGGATGATCTGCTCAAACCAGAATTCAAAGGGCAAGTCCTGGTCGCCCATCCCTCCACCTCCGGCACGTCCTACACCGCCATGTCCACCATCTTGCAAATCATGGGCGAAGAAAAAGGTTGGGATTATTTGCAAAAATATGCCGGACAGATGTTGCAATTCACTAAGAGCGGTTCGGCGCCGGCTAAGTTCGTTGGCGCGGGCGAAGCGGCCGTTGGCATCGTCTTTTCCCACGACATCGTCAAACAAATCGAAGCGGGTCTGCCACTCAAATTAACCTTCCCCGAAGAAGGAACCGGCTACGAAATTGGTGGACAGGCCATCGTCACCGGGGCTAAAAACCTGGACGCGGCCCAAAAATGGTATGACTGGGCTTTAACCCCCGCTGCGCAAGCCCTGGGGCCAAAATATAAGGCTTACCAGGCTCCTACCGTCGGCGGCGTCGAGCTTTCCCATCCTGAACTGCTGGAAGTGAATCTCATCAATTACGACTTCCAGTGGGCCGGTGATAACAAAAAAGCTAACGTGGATCGGTTCAGCAACGAAATCCAGGGAGCCGACGACCTGAAGCAGTAATACAATCACAGTCGAAGATTACAAAAGTATTCAAGACTGTTGTAATCTTCGGCTATTGCTAACCCCATTTTCCCGGAAACTGTCAGTTTCCGGGAAAATGTTTTAGAGGAAAAAGCATGGCCGCAACTTCCGTTCAGGAATCCTCCTGGCGCAAGAATCTGGTGCGCCGCTACCGTGAATTTGCCCTCATCTCCCGCGACTCGGCATTGCTTATTGGCCTGTTGGTCGCGGGGATTTTTGTTATTCTCTTCGTTTTTGCCCCCATTGTGCGCGTTATTGGGCGGGGATTCGTAGACAGCGACGGCGCTTTTAGTATCGAGTATTTCGCCCGCTATGTTGATCCCTATTACGCACCCGTTGCCTGGCGTACTTTTGGCAACACGCTGCGTTTGGGTTTCCTCAGCGCGACAGGGGGTACCATTCTGGGCTTCATTTTCGCCTACACGATGGTGCGCTGCACCCCGCCGGGCAAACGATGGGTGCATATTCTGGCCCTGGTTCCCACCGTCTCGCCGCCGTTCGCTATTGCCATGTCTACTATTTTGTTGTTTGGACGCAACGGGCTGATTACGCGCCGCTTTTTAGGGATGGAATTCGCCCTGGGCAGCAATGATATTTACGGGTTGGACGGGCTGGTGTTTGTGCAGGTTCTAACCTTTTTCTCGGTGGCGTATCTCATCATTCGGGCCATGTTGGAACGGCTGGATCCGCACATGGAGGAGGCAGCGCACAGTTTGGGCGCGTCCAAGTTTTACATCTTCCGCACGGTGACACTGCCGCTGCTCATTCCCGGTCTGGCAGGCTCATTTTTGCTGCTGTTTGTGGAATCACTGGCCGATTTGGGTAATCCGCTGCTGATTTCGGGGAATGTGGATGTGCTGGCGGCGAAGATTTTCCTGGCGGTGGCGGGCGAATTTGATTACCAAAAGGCTTCTACGCTGGCGCTGCTGCTGCTGCTGCCTACGCTGGTTGTTTTTATCTTACAGCGCTATTGGGTCAGCCGTCGCTCGTATATTTCGGTGACGGGCAAACCGGCCAGCGGCCATATTATGGTGAAGGAGCCGATCACGCGCTGGACGTTTATCGCTGCCACTTATGCCACGTCAGCGTTGATTGTGGTGTTGTATGCGTCTATCATCGTCGGCTCATTTAGCAAGGTGTGGGGGATTGATTTTACGCCGTCGTTGGACCATTGGAAGCTGATGCTGGGACGGGGTATTGAAGCGATTTTGGATACGACGTTCCTGAGTATTATGGCCACGCCGATTGCCGGGCTGCTGGGGATGGGGATCGCCTTCCTGGTGGTGCGCAAGACGTTTAGCGGCAAGGATGTGCTGGATTTTGGCTCGAATTTGGGCGCGGGGGTGCCGGGCACGATTTTGGGTATTGGGTTTATTTTATCGTTTGTGACGCCGCCCTGGATTTTGGTGGCGGGGTTGTATCTGCTGCTGGCTTTGTTTGTGGTGAGGACGTTGTTTGGCGACGGCCGTACCCAGCTCCTCATCCTCTTCATCGGCGCCACCATCGCCCTGGGACTGCGCCTGGGCCAAAACGCGCTGGGCGAAACCGGCCTCATGTACCTGCTCGGCGGTGTTTACCTGGCAATGGCGGCGTATTTCTTTCTAGCGCGGCGTGATACAAGTTCGGGCAAAATCCTGGCCGGATTAGGCAGCTATCTAATGATGGCCGACCTCATCCGCTACGTCGCCCAACCCATTAGCCGCCTGGCCTTGTCCATTGACAGTCCATTTTGGGGCAACGCCACCCGGCAGTTCGCCGATTACATTCAGGTGTTTTTCCAGGTTCCCCAGCCTATTTTGATGATTGTGTATTTGTTTGCGGCCGTGATCATCGTCGGCAAACTGGCAGGCCGAGACCGGCTGGTTTGGGCGACGCTGTTCCTGGGCGTGGGCGGGACGCTGGCCTTCATCGGCGAGCCGCTGGCGATGATTGGCACGCCGTACATCATCATCGCTGCCTTTGCAGTGCGCAGTTTACCCGCCTCGGTGCGGGCGGGCGTGGCCGCGCTGCAGCAGATTGACCCAGCCATCGAGGAAGCGTCCAACAGCCTGGGCGCCGACGCGCAGTACACCTTCCGCAAGGTGACGCTGCCGCTCATCACGCCCGCTTTGCTGGCCGGATTGATTTTCAGCTTTACGCGCCACATGACCAGCCTGTCGGCGATTATTTTCCTGGTCAGCCCACGTTGGCGCATTGTGACGGCCTCAATCTTGAGCGAGTGGGAACAAGGCGGCGTTAGTTTTGCCGCCGCCTACGCCACAGTCATTATTGTGCTAGTCTTGATTGCGATTGGGATTCTTTACGCGGTGACGCACTGGGTTTTGGGCGGTCGCGGCGATGTGGACTTATCTTTAGGAGCGTAGGATGTATTTGGTTTTAGAAGATGTGTTTAAAGTGTTTACCGCTCGCGGCGGCGCGGGGGAGGTAACGGCGCACGATATGTGCATAAAGAGTACGAATTAGCGCTCTTTTCGCATATTACGGTCAAGATAACACAACCAACAGACTGGCTTATGCCCCGCAGGGCTTGCAACGGAATCGGCCAACATATAGAATGTAGGCAACTACTCAGCTCGACTTTGTACAAAATTCGAAATCAGAAATATTTCCAGATAATTTTGTAACCAGAGTGAGAATCTGATTTTAGTCAATGCAACTTTACTCGAGTACGAATATTTGAACATCGCATAAAAAGAGTGACATGCAA
>JAJRYT010000153.1 GCA_024275635.1 Chloroflexota bacterium
CTTTTGAGTGGCACGCGCGTTGACAAACATGCCCAAGAGTTAAGGCACAAGTGGTATACCAAAGTGTGCGTTACCACTACGGACGGGGATAAATCCATCTATTTTGTGCGACGGCGTGACGGCCGTTTAGCCGATGTACCCGCAGATGTCCGTGTTTTCTTTTCCAAAAGGCGCCCGAGAGCAAAAGCTCTCTCGTACTTCATGAGTACGGATCTTAGTTGCTCGACCAAAGCGGTCTTGCAAGGGTACTCTGGGCGGTGGTCATGCGAAGTCGTCAGCTTTTACGCCAAAACACAGTTGGGATTGGCTGATTTTCGAGTGCGATCCTATGAGGCGGTAGACAGATATATGGTCGTCGTTCATCTGGCCTGGGCTTATGTGGAACAGCGGTTTGACCGGGAACGTTCGAGCCAAATTCAGACTTACGGCGACATTATTCGGCAGCATCGAGAGGAACATGCGATTGACTGGTTAACCGGAGCAGTGGAAATGGCAATTGAAACGGGGGAGGTTGACCTCGTGTTGCAACATTTCCTGCGTTTGGATTACCAACCCGCATAAACTCGATTTGCTGCCACTTTGTGCGCTAATGGGGTTCAAAACACGCTCTTTGAAGCCCGATTATTGGCGCATGCCTCTCGAATGATTACAGAGTGTCTATTTTTTTGTTAAATGTGCGATTTTCGCCAATGTCGAGTAAGAAATCAGGTGTCTTATCATCACTAAACGGATTCGACGCCGGCCAGATTGGGGAAAAACTGCTTCACTGTGCCTTCAACCCAGCCGTGCAGCGTGGCTGGGGCCAGGGCGCAGCCCTGGCAAGCGCCGGTCATGTTGACTTTTAGCTTGTTATCTTCATACGAAACCATTTCTACGGCGCCCCCATGATAATGCTCGATGTACGCGCTAATGGTCTGGACCAACGCTCTCATCCGTTCCTCTTCGGGTACTTCGTTGAGAACATCACTTGTGTCAGGCTTTCCGCCAGCATATAGAGTCATGGGTATTTATCTCCTATTCTGGAGTCTGGCGAGTTGACCCACTGCCAGAGTAATTGAGTAATTACGTAATTACCTAATTACCAACGTATGAATCATAAAACGCCAGTGTCCAGTCCTATCCTTTGTAGAACTCGTTCATCTCTAGGATAACCTCTTCAGAGCGATTTGTGAAGGGGCATTCAGGACGATGGCAGGTTATAAAATGGCCTCGGCAAAGGCGCGAATGGCATTGATGTGTTTGTCCGGGGTGTCGAAGCCGAGGTACATTGTATTGAGCGTCATGTGAGTAGCCCCGGCTGTCTGCCAACCGGTGACGATGGGTCGCCAATCATCCGGGTTCCCCTTGCCGTAACTTAAACGAGATTCAAGGCCGATGTCGGCGCGGGAACGGCCGTTTTCCACCAAATAACTCTCCAACTTTTCCAATTCCGGTTGGGACTGCTCCGCCGTCGGCGTGTTGAGCATCCAGCCATCGCCCATGCTGGCGATGCGGCGCAGGACGGCGTCGGCATGGCCGCCAAACCAGATGGGAATGGGGCGCTGCACGGGCAGGGGGTTCAGTCCGGCATCAGGGATGGTGTGCCAGCGCCCTTCGTAGGTGATGAGCGGTTTTGTCCATAATTGGCGCAGCAGGGCAACTTGTTCTTCGATGCGTTTGCCCCGTGTGTGAAAATTTTGGTTGAGAGCGATGTATTCGACCTTATTCCAACCGTTGCCGACGCCTAACCGGAGACGGCCGTTGCTCAACACATCTAATGTGGCTGCTTGTTTGGCGACAACGGCCGTTTCCCGCTGCGGTAAAATCAAAATCCCGGTGGCGAACCCTATTTTTTGCGTCACGGCGGCCATATGGCTGAACAAAACAAACGGATCATGAAACGGGTTTTGATACGTGTATGGCCCTTGCCAGCCGCCGGGCCGGTCAGGATTCGCGCCCAGCACATGATCATAAGCCAGGATGTGAGTGTAGCCGAGTGATTCGGCCGTTTGCGCGTAGTCACGAATAGCTGCCGGATCATTACCAAATTCAATCTGAGGGAAAATAACGCCAATATTCACGAAACACCTCCATGCTGTCTTTACCAGCGCCCCCAATCCATATAATAAACTATGCCGGTTAAATCACCTAAAATTCATCGTCAAGACTATCTGGCTATTGCCGCCCCGTGCCCCATCATTCATACTGGTTAAAAGCAGCATCCTTCAATGGGGAAAACCATCCGGCTGTCCCCTATGTAAACGGCACTGTAGTCAAACATTTTCACGTGAAACTGGCCCGGGCGGTCATGTAAGACGGTTCGTAAGCTAACCGAAAGATAATTCATACCAGCCACAGGTAATTTACCAAATGGCGGTCATTTGAATTCCCATCTTACAGATTTACAATGGGTGTTGATTTTACGTGTTGCAATGATTGGCTCAAACGATAACGGACATTGAGACAGTTCATTGTGGTCTATAATGCTGTTTACGGCATCGCTGCTTCATCGCTTAACCAGGTACCGGTTGTGTAACATAAAAACGCTATGTTACATGGGGCGGAGCGCGCCTACTTTATAAGGATTTTCTATCTTGTCTTCAACCCGTGAAAGTATGCAACTATATTTGAGCCGGCAGGCCGATGGACTGGGCCGCTATTTGCTGGAGCAAACGCTCTATGCCCTGGCAGGTTGGATTCCCACGCTGTTGGGGGTTGCCATCCGGGGTGTTTTGTATCGCTTAATTTTGCGTATGGATGGCCTGGCGGCGATTGAAAACAAGGTGCGTTTACGGTTTGCCAGCAACATCAAGTTAGGGCGCGGCGTGTACATTGACCAGGGCGTTTACCTTCATGCCTGTCCCCACGGGATTGAAATTGGCGAGGAGACGATTGTAATGCACGGCGCGATTTTGCACGTGTACAATTTCCGCGACATGCCGCAGTCGGGCATTAAAATTGGGCGGAACAGCCTGGTTGGCGAGTACAGTGTGATTCGCGGGCAGGGGGGCGTTACTATTGGCGACCGGGTGTACACATCCCCATTTACCCAGATTATTGCCGTGAACCATCTGTTTGATGATAGGGAACGGCCGTTTACCGCACAAGGTATCACGGCCGAAGGCATCGTTATCGAAGACGATGTCTGGCTAGGGGCTGGAGCCGTTATCACCGATGGCGTGCGCGTAGGCAAAGGAGCCGTCGTGGCTGCCGGCGCTGTCGTTACTAAAGACGTGCCGCCACACACCGTTGTTGGCGGCGTCCCCGCCCGTGTGATTAAAGAGATCGAAGCAGACATGCCTGTACCGGAGCGCGTCGTTTATTATTAAATGGAGGTAGACATCCGATTTCTTAAAGAAATCGGATGTCTTGGTAGAGATATATGACAACTTTATCTGTTGTGATTCCCGCTTATAACGAAGAAGATGGCATTGCCGAAATTGCTCATCGTGTTCTAGCCGTCCGTGATGCTTTACGCCAAGTGAATGTGGACGATCTGGAACTCATCGTTGTAGATGATGGTTCTAAAGACAAAACTGTAGAAATTGCCAACAGCATTGAAGGCGTTCGCCTGATCCAGCACGAGCAAAACAAAGGATATGGCGGTGCATTAAAAACCGGTTTCGGTAAGGCGCGGGGCGAACTAATTGGTTTTCTGGATGCCGATGGCACTTATCCGCCAGAATATTTCCCTCAATTATGCGAAGAAGCATTGAAGGGATCTGAACTGGTGATTGGCTCCCGCATGGCCGGAGCCGAAAGCGAAATGCCTATCACCCGGCGTATCGGCAACTTCTTTTTTGCTAACTTGCTCAGTCTCATTGGCCGGCGGCGCGTCACCGACAGCGCCAGCGGGATGCGCGTTTTTAAGCGTGACGTGTTGGATCGTATTTATCCGCTGCCCGATGGCCTGAATTTGACGCCGGTGATGAGCACCCGGGCGGTTCATGAGCATATTAAAATGGCCGAGGTGCCTATCCCTTATAGTGAACGGTTGGGCCGGTCTAAATTGAGCGTTGTCCATGACGGAACGCTGTTCCTGCAATCTATGATTTGGACGGCCCTGACCTATAATCCGGTGCGCATTTTGGGGCTGATTGGCGCGGTCAGTATTGTCCTTGCTGTTTTGATTGGGGTGGGGCTGGTAATTGCCCGGCTGGGTGGCACAACTGAACTAGGGGCCTGGGGCGTAGCGGCCGTTTTTACAGCATTGGTAGCTGTCGTCGCCGGTATCAGCCTTTTTGCGCTGGGGATTACGTTTAATTACATGGTTACTATTTTCCACAAACAACCGATTCGCCAGGGCTTGTTTGGTAAGCCTGTGTTCAAAACACCGCTCAACCATCATTTTGGTTGGATGGGGACGGTGGCGTTGTTGGGCGGCATTGTTTTGGGATTAGGCAGCCTTATCGTCGGCATAGGCACCGGCACCGGCGCCGAAGGCATTCAGCGGTTGTGGCTTTATTTGTTGGCGGCGGCGATGTCTACGCTGGTGGGCGTTCAATTGATTATTTATTGGGTGCTGTTACGGGTATTGGAAGAACTGGGCCAACGTGAAGCGCTCACGCAGCAGGATTTAGGTAAATAATTTTAAGGGATGAGAATTTATTAACTTACGGAAGTGGGACTCTGGTTATTGTTCGAATAACTGATGATAACTAATAACTATCACCCCAAACTTATAAGTTATGCGGTTCCCATTCCTAAGGGTTTGTTCAAAATGAACTTTGCAGTTTGCTGGTAATTGGTAATTGAGTAACTAGGTAATTACCAGTTACCAATTACCTGGTTACAATTTTTCAAACGCCAAAGTTATAAACGAACGTGTCCTAAGCGGGGTTCGGGGCCGGAGAAGGCTATGAATGAAATGAATGTTGATGAGGTAAAAGTAAAGCAGAACGGGAAACGGCCGCAATCAGGCAACCCCTTGCGTAATAATTTAGGAACACGACGGGTTCCCAAGCTGCGAATGGCGAATTTCCCTGATGCGGATGAGATTATCCGCCAGGGGTTGCTGGACGAGAAGCGCCCGGAAACGGCCGTTGACATTGTTCTTGTCAATCCGCCCACACCCGATGGCGAGTTGTGGATTCGCACCCAGCATCGGGTAGGGCGGCGTACCCGTGAAAACATGGTCTGGCCCCAGGTATCGCTGGCGCAGATGGCCGCCCTGCTGCACCCGCAGCATAAAATCGCCATCATTGACGCCAATGCCGAGCGGATGGGCTGGCCGGAATTTTCCCGCAAGCTGGATGAATTGCAGCCTAAATATTACTTGACTCAAGTCACAGCCCCGACACTGGAAAATGATATGTATGGTTGTTTTCTGGCCAAGGCGCGCGGGGCGACGACGATCGCCTTTGGCACTCATGTGACGCCGATTCCACGGGAGACGATGCGGTCATACCCGGCGCTGGATATGATTCTGCTGGGCGAACCGGATTTGACGATTCGGGATTTGTTGGACCATCTGGAAGGGAAAATTGACCAGCGCCCGCCGTATATCGAGAAAATCTTTGCCGAGCATGATCCTATGTATGCTCCCTCGTTTCATGAGGATGGCAGCGTAGATTTGGGCGGTATCAAGGGGCTGGTTTGGCGGCGCGGTGAGGAGATTGTGGTGAATTGGACACGGCCGTTCCTTGCCAACCTCGACGACATGCCTTTACCCATGCACGAACTGCTCCCCTTGCAATCCTACCGGATGCCCTATATCAAAGGGCCGTTCACCTTCATTGTCACCAGCCGCGGCTGCACCGCTGGGTGTACCTACTGCATTAAACACGTCAGCTACCAATACACCGTGCGGCTGCGGTCGCCGGAAAATATCATGGCCGAATTGTGGCAGCTCAAAAAGTTGGGCATGAACAATATCCATATGTACGCTGACCTGTTTACCGTGAATCGGGAGCAGGTGGTGGGATTGTGCCGGCGGATGATTGACGAAAAGATCAACATCAAATGGACGTGCAACAGCCGCGTAGATTACGTGGATGAAGAGATGCTGGCGCTGATGGGACAGGCGGGCTGCCGCCTCATCTCCTGGGGCATCGAAAGCGGCAATGAAGAAATCTTGAAAAGGGCGCGCAAAGGGGCCGACCCGGCCAAAGCGGAACGCGCTCTGCGTTGGGCCAAGCAAGCGGGCATCATGAATTGGGGCTATTTTATCATTGGCTTGCCGGGTGAGACGGAGGAAACGATTCAAGAGACGATTGAATTTGCCAAGAAGCTGCCGTTGGATATTGCCCTTTTTCACGTGGCTGCGCCTTATCCGGGGACGCCGTTTTTCTTCCAGGTGGTGGAGAATAACTGGTTCCGGGCGGGCACGCGCTGGGAGCAGGTGGACATGGACAAAGGAACCGTGCTGGATTACGAAAATCTCTCGGCGGAGCGGCTGTTGTATTGGCAGAAGCGCGCCTTCCGCGAGTGGGCGTTCCGGCCTGGCCCGATTCTCACTTATCTGAAAATGCTAACCTATGATTTGCGCACGTTTAAGACGGCGTTGAATGTGGGCTTGCAGACGCTGCTCTGGCAGGCGGGGGATAGTGAGTAGCGGTTGGATTTTTTGACACAAATCTCACGAACTAAAACTGACCAATTCGTGTCAGATTTTCTTGCTGAGATTAGGGACTAGAGACTGTGAAGCGCACGCCGTTTGACATAGCTCTGTTGGTTTTTGTGGGAACGGCCGTTATCGGCATCCTCGTAGCCTACAACCGGATGCAGGCGGGTATCAAGTTCCTGAACCTCATCGGCGCAATCCTGTTGTATTACCTTTTGGCCGGACAGCGCCGGCGGGACATCTGGCGGGCGTCCGGGGCGCTGGGCGCGGTGGGGAGCGCCATCGCCGCCTACTTTTTGCTGACGCACGATTGGCGGGCGTGGCCGGCCGACATCGGCCTGTTGACGCGGCTGGGCGTGCAGTGGATGGGGATACGGCCGTCACTCTCCCTGCCGGCCATCCATCCCAACAGCGCCGGGGGATTGATTGCTGTCTTGCTGCCCTTTCAAGTCGCTTTTGGCGTGTACGGCTGGCGCAAGCGGCGGCCCAGGATTTGGCGATTAGCGCTCATTCTTGGCGGCATCACCCTGGCTGGATTCTTGTTGACCAGTTCGCGGGCGGCGTGGCTGTCGTTGGCGGCAGCGATTGGGGCGGGGGTGTTGTGGCTGATGAGTGGGCGAGTAACGGCCGTTTCCCATCGGCCGCGTCGCACTACTTTCTCCCTGTTACTTGTGGCGGCGGTCGTCCTGGGTATTGGCTTTTCCTTTATTATCGCCGATGGGCCGCTGTCTTTGCTGGGCCGCCTTCCCGGCCGGGACAACGTGACCAGCCGGTTAGATTTGTTCCAACAAACCCTGGGCTTGATCGCCGATTTCCCGTTTACCGGCGGCGGTCTGGCCGCTTTCCCCGGCCTTTATTCGCAATACATCGCTGTCACACCCTTCTTCCAGTTCAACTACAGCCACAATCTCTGGCTGGACGTGACTTTGGAACAAACTGTTTTGGGGGCGTTGGCGCTGATTTGGATGACGGCGGGCAGCGGGCTGCTGCTCTGGCGAACGGTTTCAGCCCCGCGCCTGACAGATGGAACGGATGCAGCGCTTTCGCCGGCGCAAATTCGCCGCCATCAGTTCCGCAGCGATTTGAATTTGTTCCGCTGGGCAGCTTTGGCCGGATTGATCGTCATGGCCTTGCATAGCCTGGTTGATGATGCGCTGTATGGAGGAGTGGGCACGCCGCTGCTGCTCGTTTTGCCGGGGATGGCGGTGGCTGTGGCCCGCAAGTGGGAAGTCCGGCGGCTGACGCCCTCGTTCGTCCTCATAAAATCACGTGTGGCCCTGATAATCATTCTGCTGTTGGCCGGCGTTGGGGCGAATCAATCAATTGCGTCGGCCTGGTATGCCAACCTGGGCGCGGTGAAAATGGCGCGGACGGAGCTGGCCGGGTGGCCGACGCGCCAGTGGGCTGACGGCCGTAACGCGGCGGCGCTGCTCCCGGCGGAAGCATTATTCCAACAGGCGGTGCAAATCAACCCCAATAATCGCACAGCCCACTACCGGCTGGGGTTGGCGGCGATGCTGCGGCGAGAATATGAAACGGCCGTTACCCACCTGGAAGCCGCCTACGCGCTCGACTCCGATCATCGTGGCATTGTCAAATCATTGGGTTACAGTTATGTTTGGGTGGGTGATTTGGAAAAAGCGGCCGTTTTGCTAGAAAACATCCCTGAAG
Organism: Chloroflexota bacterium; assembly: GCA_024275635.1. Taxonomy (GTDB): domain Bacteria; phylum Chloroflexota; class Anaerolineae; order Promineifilales; family Promineifilaceae; genus JACKCC01. The sequence goes on from JAJRYT010000153.1 coordinate 8,213, forward strand.
CGCGCCGGGAAATGACGGTTTATTCCCGTTGGTGGGGCCGGCAGGGGCGGCCAGATTTGGCGGCCAGGGCGGCCGAGATGATTGTGGCGTTAGCAGCCGTTTAGTTAATTCGTATGAACAAAATTCGTCGTCATTGGATATTTTATTTGTTGTTAGGCATTGTTCTTCTGTTGGGCAACGTCGTCGCTTTCCGGGCGCTGGCTCAGACGGATGATATCTGGCTGACCCCGGTCAATATCTCGCAGTCAGGGTCGGCCGTCGCGCCGATTGTGACTGTTGATGCGGTGGGAACCTATCACGTGTTTTGGCAGGATTCGGCGGTGGGATTTATGGTTAGTGAAGGGGATGGGCAAACGTGGAGCGCGCCCCAACCGCTGCGGCTGCCGTTTACCGAACCCGCTTTTTTCTTGCCTGAGTCGGAAGATTTCGAAGCGTTTTATGCCCCGTATTTGTTGATTGATGCGGATAATCAGGTGCATGGTTTTTGGATTGATAACAACGGCCGTTTGCTTTACAGTTTCGCGCCGCTGGCCGCAATTGCCGACCCAACAAGCTGGTCGTTCCCGGTAGCGCTGGCCGAGTCGGCGGTGGCGCTGGATGTGAGGATGGACGGTAACGGCCGTTTCCATCTCAGCTACATCCGGCCGCGACAAACGGCCCAATTCCCGGCCGGCGTTTACTATCGCAGCTCCGCCAGCGGCGCCGAATGGACCGACGGCGTTTTAATTTACCAATCACAGTACCTGTCCGTTACGCCGGAACTGGCCCACATCACCCTGGCTGTATCGGGCGCTAACCTGCTTCTGGGATGGGATGATCGCCTGCTTGACTCTGTCTTTGTGGCCCATTCTAGCGATGGCGGAGAGATGTGGGCTGATCCAGTCATGATGGACAGCCGCACGCCGGAAGATGACCCGGACACGGCCGGCCCATCGGCTATTGATGTAACTATCATGGACGGAATCGTTCATGTCACCTGGCAGGCTGAACATACGACAGAACGATGTTTCCAATATCATCAATGGTCGCGTAATTTTGGCGAGAATTGGCAGCCATCTCCTGAGGCGATACGTGGCGGGGCATTGGCATGTCCTACAGATGGACAGTTTATCCAGGCTCAGGATGACTTGCTCTTTTTGATGACGGTGTATGATAGCAGCGCTTATTTGCAGTTATGGGATGGCGAGCAGTGGAGTGAACCGGCGTTACAATTGCCATTGGCTGTCTTTGATAATCCGGTAACTTACCGCCAGGTCGGACTGGGCTGCCACCAAGCGGCCGTTTTACCGGGAAACCGCTTGCTGGTCATTGGCTGTGGAGGGGGGAATGATTTTGATGTGTGGGCGTTGGAACGGCCGTTGGGTGCGTTCAATGATTGGTCTACCCGGTTCTTGCCTACGCCAGTCTGGTCAGCCCCCCGGACGATCTCTTCCGGCCCGGTTCAATTTATGATGCCGGAACTGGTTGCCGCCGGCGACGGCCGTCTACACGCCTTTTGGAGCCAGCCCGAAGAAAATGGATTGCTCGGCCAGACCAACGAGACTGGCAGCGCCATTTACTATACGCGCCTCAATGCCGGGCAATGGTCTCCGGCGCGGCCTGTCATCACTTCGCCCACAGGTAAAACCGACCAACCGGCGGTTGCTTCCGATTCCGTCGGTAATCTGTTTGTCGTTTGGAGCGGCGGCGAATCAGGACAGATTTATTTTAGCCGGGCTTCCGCTGATCGGGCCTCTTCCATTGCCGAGTGGACAGAGCCTTTGCCGCTGCCATCTCCCCACGAAGCTGGTGGTTGGCCTGATATAGTACACGATGAAAATGAAAACCGGCTTTATGTCGCTTATGCTATTCCACTTAACGAAGATCGCGGCATTTACCTGACCCAATCGGATGATGGGGGCGATACGTGGCAGTCTCCTGTGCAAGTCTTTGATGGCGCTGCTGCCGATTGGCAGATGGTTGGGCAGCCGCATCTGACGCTTACCGGTTCTACCAGCTTACACCTTATATGGACACAGCATACGTTTCCCAATGGAATTGGCCCCCTGTCTTTGGTTTATGCCCGCTCTGATGATGGCGGCCAAAGTTGGTCGGAACCTGAGGAAGTGGCTCAACAGCCTGTTGTTTGGAGTGAATTGGCGGCGATTGGCGAACGGAGTTTACATCGCGTCTGGCTCACTGAAGATAACGGCCGTCTTGTTTTATCCCATCAATCTTCAATAGATAATGGCTTGACCTGGAATCCGCCAGGCGCTGTATTGACCCCTAACACTTTAGGCGGCCCGGCGGCCTTAATCGTATCTGCGGATGGCCCGCATTTACTACAGTTAGTCCAGAATGCAGAGGATGGTCAGCAGGCGCTGCTGGAGTGGGTATGGGATGGGGCGCGTTGGCGGCCGGGCGAAAATCTTGCCCTGGAACAGGTTGTCATAGAGGGGGATGGGATAACGGCCGTTTCTGCGCCGGACGGCCGTTTGGGCGTTATCTATGCCAACCTGTTACTTAATGAGACCAGCGGGCAGTTGCAATATAACTTGCTTTATACGGAGCGAGCCTGGACAACGCCGGTTGGTCCGCCCACGCCGCTTCCCACTTTGACGCCCACGCCGCTCCTTTTAGCGACGGATACAGTCGCGCCCCAGCCATCGCCAACGCCCACTCTGGATTTCTCATCCGTGGTTGGGCCAGATGGCGGGTTTCGGCTAGGGCCGTTCAGCGTCAACGACAGATTGGGGAGTATCGTTATCAGCATCATTCCAGCCATTGTAATCCTGATTATTGCGCTCATTGTGGGTGTGCGTATGCTACGAATCAAGTAAGGCTGATCTTAAGACTTTTTGTTTAACATGAAACCATTGTGCAAGATTGTTTACAAAGGAGCACGCTTATCATGAAGAAGCCCCAATTTATCGGTAGTTTAGTTGTTTTTTTGGTATCGTTCTTGATTGTTTTTGATGTTAATGCAGTTTACGCTGCCCCATCGTCCTACATTGACCCGAATACCGGTGGCATGTTATTTCAGATATTGGCAGTTGCCTTTACCTTGTTGTCCGGATTCATATTCTTCTTCTCAAGTCGAATAAAAATGGCGTTTGCCCGATTGATGCGCTTCGTGCGCGAGAAAACCGGGAAAACCGCCGCCCCAGATGCCCATTCACAACTCTCTGAGACCCTGTGAGTCGATTGCATCTGGCATTCAGATTAGTTCACTCTTAGTAGAGCAAAAAAATCGGCAACGAATTACACGAATTCTCGCTAATTCTCGTGTTAATTCGCGTCAATTTGCTGCCAAAATTGGATCTACTGAATCTCGCCAAGGGTTCGTTCAAAATTAATTTTGCCGTTTGCTGGTAGTTGGTAATTGAGTAATTGAGTAATTGAGTAATTGAGTAATTGGGTAATTGAGTAATTACCAATTACCAATTACCAATTACTTGGTTACAATTTTTCAAACGCTAAAGTTATAAACGAACGAATTCTTTGACTGTAAAGAAGGCATTACTAGAGTAGTTTATGCGCGTACTCATTATTGGGCTGGATGCGTTCGACCCCAGAACTTTTGAGCGGTTGTATGAAAACGGCCGTTTGCCACACCTGGGAAAATATGTTACCGGCGGGAGATATTCCCGCTTTGCTGTTTCCAACCCCCCGCAAAGCGAAGTTTCCTGGACGAGTATTGCCACTGGCCTGAACCCTGGCGGGCATGGCATGTTCGACTTTGTCCACCGCGATCCGGCCACGTATGCCTTAAATGTTTCTCTTCTACCCACGAAGAGCGGGTTTGGCGGCACGCAGTTTGCGCTGCCCTTTTCAGCGCACACTCTTTTTGACCAGGCGGTGAGCCAGGGCTACCCGGCGACGGCGTTATGGTGGCCGGCCATGTTCCCGGCGCGAGTGCAATCCCCGGTGCGAACGCTGCCCGGCCTGGGAACGCCGGATATTTTGGGCCGGTTGGGGGTGGGGACGTTTTTTTCTACGAATGAGGAGATGGAGAAAGAAAACGGCCGTAACCGCAAAATTCCCGTCATTACTCTTCAGCCGTCTGGCGCGGGACGATACAGCGGACAGTTAGTTGGCCCCATACGCAAAAAACGCGGCGGCGCCGCCGCAGCGATGCTGCCGCTGCAAGTTGAACGAACGGGCGATCAATCGGTACGGGTACGGGTGGATAAACAGACGTTGGATTTACGCGAAGGCCAGTGGAGTCCCATCATCGAATTATCGTTTAAGGTCAGCCGTTTTATCGCCGTCAAGGCGTTGACGCAGTTTGTTCTTTCACATAGCCAGCCGGATATCCATTTGTATGCGTTACCTTTGCAGATTCACCCCTTGAATTCTCCCTGGCGTTATGCCACTCCGCGCAGCTTTGTGAAGAAGACATGGCAGGCCGAAGGGCCGTTTCTGACGCTGGGCTGGCCGCAAGATACGACAGCGCTGGAGGAGAATTGCATTACGGATGACCAATTTCTGGCTTTATGCGACTCGATAGTCGCCCGGCGTGAACGGGTTTTGCTTCATCACTTGGAACAATTCCGCGAAGGGGTGTTGGCGACCGTGTTTGATACGTTGGACAGAGTCCAGCATATGTTCCGGCGTGACCGCCCTGATTTGATTGACGCCTGGTATGTGAAGATGGACGCGCTGGTGGGCCGGGTGGAAACGCGGCTGCAAGCGTTGGGGCTTAAGGATAAGACGAAGATCGTCATTTTGTCCGATCACGGTTTTACTGAGTTTGAATATAAAGTACACCTGAACCGCTGGTTGGTGGCGCATGGCTATCTGACTCCTAAAGCGGCGGGCGATGCGGGCAGTTTTCAGAATGTGGATTGGTCGCAAAGCCGGGCGTATGCCATTGGTTTGAATAGTGTTTATTTGAATATGGCCGGCCGGGAAGGCCAGGGGATTGTGACTGTTTCGGAACAGGGAGCAACGGTGAACAGGTTATGCGATGAGCTGCTGCAGTGGCAGGGGGAAAACGGCCGTTCCGTCATCCAAAAAGTGTGGCGCCAGAACGAAGCGTTTGACGGCCCTTTGACCGCTTACGGACCGGACATCATGGTTGGTTTTGCCCCTGGCTTTCGGGCTTCTGCCCAGACCGGGTTGGGCGGATGGGAAAAAGAGAGCCTTGAACCTAATCGCGACCATTGGGGGGCCGATCACTGCATCAATCCGGAAGCTGTCCCCGGCGTTCTCTTCGCCAGCGGTGGGTTAAGCAACTTTCCCAACCCTTCTTACCGCGACATTCCCGCTTTAACCATTGGCGCGACTCCCGATGCCAGCCGTTCGGCGCCGCCTCCCACTAACAGCGGCAATGAAGATGAAACGGCCGTAGAAGAAAGGTTAAAAAGTCTTGGCTACCTTTAAGAAACGTTTGCCCTCAACCCAGGAGGCCGTTTATGCTTTTGCCGCCTGCGCCTTTCCCATTCACGTCTGGTTAATCATCAATGTGATGCGTGAAATACCGGCCTGGCTGCTGCGCCTTAACATTTGGGATATGGTTGGCGTTGTGGCCTATTAGCAGATGTTTGCTTTGATAGAAACAGCGCTGGTATTTTTGGGCGTTGTTCTGTTGGGCGCGGCGCTGCCGGCGGCCTGGTTCCGCCGTAAATTTGTGACTTTATCAACCATTGTGGTGTTTATCGCGTCTGTCTGGTTTATTTTCTTGCACTATAACACGCAAATTATTGACCAACGCCAGCTTGTTCCCGCTTTGATCTGGAGCGGGTCGTTGGTTCTGTTCATCACTCTGGTAAGTGTTGCGGCGCTCCGGTCAATGCGGGTTGAGTTGGCGATTGACGCTTTTGTGAAGCGGTTGGCGGTGTTATCTTTCATTTACTTGTTTATAGATGCGCTTAGCGTCATTCTAGTCATTATCCGGAATATTTAGAGGATTGTTTTTGTGGCTCAAATTAGTCGTCGCGACTTCTTGAAATCACTGCCGGCGCTGCCGTTTTATAAAGTTGCCTGGCCTTATCTGGCTACGGCCGTTAATAACCAGCGCCAAGATGCTCACACGCCAAACATTCTTTTCCTCGTGTTTGATACGTTGACGGCCAGACATGTTTCGTTGTATGGATACGGCCGTGACACAACGCCTAACCTGGCGCGATTTGCCGAAAGGTCTACCGTTTTCCATCGCCATCACACAACAGCGAACTTCACCTCCCCGGCGACAGCCTCGATTTTTACGGGAACCTACCCCTGGACACACCGCGCATTTCATTTACATGGCACGGTGGACGAGGCGCGTGTAAACAAGAACATTTTCAGCTTGCTGCCGGATGCATACTACAAAGTAGCCTATACACACAATTTACTGGTTGTCTCCTTACTGCATCAATTTCGGGGAGAGTTGGACTTATTCAAAAAGACGCGCGAGTTGTGTTTGTCAGACCTGGAATTTGCTGATCGCGCTTTTTTTGCCGACTACAGCGAAGCTTTTTGGGCTGAGTGGCTGTTCTTACGCGGCGGGGCAACGCCGCCTAGCTCCTTATTCCTGTCTCTATTTGATAGAGGACGTCGTTTTGCCAAGAAGCGGCAGATCACACAAGCTTATGGAGAGCTTTTCCCGCGCGGTGTTCCCAGCCTGCACAGCTTATATTTTCTCCTTGAAGATGCAATTGATTGGATTCATGATCAAGTAACCCAATTTCCCCGCCCATTCTTTGGGTACTTTCATTTACTGCCACCGCATGAGCCGTATAATACGCGCCGTGATTTTGTAGATATGTTTGCCGGCGATGGCTGGAAACCTGTTGTCAAGGAACAACATTTTTCTTCAGAAAAACATACACAGCAGTTCCTGAATCAGCAGCGGCGGGAGTATGATGAATACCTGGCCTTTGTAGATTCGGAATTTGGCCGCCTTTATGATTATTTGGATAAGAGCGGCATTTTGGACAGCACGTATTTTGTGTTAACGTCAGATCATGGCGAGTTGTTTGAGCGGGGAATTCGGGGGCATATAACGCCGACGTTGTATGAACCGCTGCTTCATGTGCCTTTGCTGATTTCTAAGCCGGGGCAGCGGGAGCGGGTGGATGTGCGCCAGCGAACGAGCAGCGTGGATTTGCTGCCAACTATTATGCAGGTAACGGGACAAGCGATTCCTGATTGGTGTGAAGGGGAGATATTACCGACGTTTGGCAGCGAGTCTTCCAAGGATGATCGCAGTTTGTTTGCGCTGGAGGCGAAGAGTAATCCGAAACAGGGGCCGTTGGTGAAGAATACGGCCGTCATCGCCAAAGGTCAACATAAACTCATCCATTATGCCGGTTACCCCCACCATGAAAACGAATATGAGATGTACGATTTGACCAATGATCCTGAAGAATTAAACAACATCGTTACGTCGGAGAATGTTGTTGCCACTGACCTCAAAAACGAGTTGGATAAAAAAATGCAACAGGTGAACCAACCTTATTGGAGCTGATAAATGAGCGATATGTTAACCCAAGAAATTACCGATGAGTCCCCATCCCTGGTAACAGCGCCAACGTCACAACAAGCAGATGACGTGCCCGTCATTCACATCAAACCGGCCAAAGGCTGGGTAACGCTGGGTTTGCGTGAACTGTGGGCGTACCGCGAACTACTTTACTTCTTTGTATGGCGCGACATCAAGGTGCGCTATAAACAAACCATATTGGGCGCTTCTTGGGCTATCATTCAACCTTTTTTCACGATGATAGTCTTTAGTATTTTCTTTGGCCGTCTGGCGAAAGTCCCCTCTGATGGATTGCCTTACCCAATATTTAGCTATGCGGCATTAGTGCCCTGGTCGTTTTTTGCCAATGGGGTGAGTCAGGCATCCAATACGTTGGTAGCTAATTCTAATATGGTTAAGAAAATTTACTTTCCACGATTAGCGATGCCTATAGCCTCCGTATTGGCTGGAATCGTTGATTTTGTGTTGGCTTTTCTAGTTCTGTTGGGGATGATGCTCTTTTATAATGTTACCCCCACGATAAACGTGTTGTGGCTGCCGTTGTTCTTGCTGCTGGCGCTCACGACGTCGCTGGGCGTTAGCTTGTGGCTGGCGGCGATGAATGTGCAGTTCCGGGACGTGCGCTATGTGGTTCCATTTATCATCCAGATTTGGCTTTTTATTACGCCTATCGCTTATTCCAGCACGCTTTTATCTGAACCCTGGCATACGATTTATGGTATTAACCCGATGGCCGGCGTGGTCGAGGGGTTCCGCTGGGCCTTGTTAGGTACGGCGACAGCGCCAGGGGCGATTGTTGCCGTCTCAGCGATTGTTTCCCTGGTCATTTTAATTAGCGGCGCGTTCTATTTCCGGCGGATAGAGAAGACTTTCGCCGATGTCGTGTAGGTAAATTCATCTCATGAGCAGCACGGCTATACAAGTTGAAAATTTAGGCAAAGAATACCGCATCGGCGGGCAGCAAAAGAGTTTTAATACCCTGGGCGAACAGGTTACAGATTTGTTCGTCTCGCCATTCCGCCGGATGGGAAAGCTGTTACGCGGCCAGGCGACCGGCGCTGCCGAGTTGGATGAAAAGTTTTGGGCGCTACAGGATGTTTCGTTTGCGATTAAGCGAGGGGAGGCGGTAGGGATTATCGGCCGTAATGGGGCTGGTAAAAGCACCTTACTTAAAGTCCTTTCTCGCATTACGGACCCAACGGTCGGGCAAGCTGTCATCCGCGGACGGGTGGGCTCCCTTTTGGAAGTAGGCACAGGTTTTCACCCGGAGTTGACCGGGCGGGAAAATGTGTTTCTGAATGGGGCTATTTTGGGGATGAGAAAAGCTGAAATTGCCCGCAAGTTTGATGAGATCGTCGCTTTTGCGGAAATTGAAAAATTTATTAACACACCGGTGAAGCATTATTCCAGCGGGATGTATGTTCGTCTGGCTTTTTCGGTGGCCGCTCACCTGGAACCAGAGGTGCTTTTGGTGGATGAGGTGTTAGCCGTTGGCGACCTTGCTTTTCAAAAGAAATGCCTGGGAAAAATGGATGATGTGACCCAAGAGGGGCGCACGGTTTTGTTTGTCAGCCACAATATGGCGTTGATTCAAACGTTGTGTCAACGGGGAATATTTTTGCAGAATGGGAAGGTTGCCGCTGATGGGACGGTTACGGAGGCGGTCGGCGCTTATTTGAAGACGCTGGAACAGGTTGAGTCTCAAGATTTAGCCCATCGTACTGACCGGCAGGGCAGCGGGCAAATCAGGCTAATTGGCATTGATGTTCTGAATGGCAGCGGGGAGCCGGCGACATCGTTGGTGACGGGTAAACCGGCGCGGTTTATTTTTCATCTTAGCCATGTGATGTCAGACATGTATTTTGTGTTTGTTTTTTTAATCATTTGGGGCAGCGGGTGGCGATTTTCCAAAGTGATGTAACGAGCCAGGAGGATTTGCGCGACTTGCACGCCGGCAATAAGTTTGTTTGTGATTTTGATGAACTGTTGTTGTCCCCAGGGCGTTATCATGTGAATGTGTTTATTCGCGGCGGCGGCGAGAAACAAGATTTTGTGGAAGCGGCGCTGTTCTTTGATGTTGAAGAGGGGCATTTACGGAGTCGCCCTATCAAGTTTAATAAGAATGTTAGTGTGGTTATGCCGCATCGTTGGACGGTACCATTGTGAGGTTGGGGGAACGGCCGTTACTCTTGACATCATCCGACAATCTATTAACCAGATTGTTGGCTGCTGAATAAGGATAAGGAATTGGTAACTAGAAAGAAGAAAACACTCCTGGTCGGCTTTGACGCCGCATGTTGGGAATATCTGGACCCCTTGTTGGAGAAGGGGCAGTTGCCGGCGCTAAAACGCTTGATGACCGCCGGCGTCTCCGGTGTTTTGCACTCTACGATGCCCGCGCTCACTCCAGTTGCCTGGTCATCTATCATCACCGGAAAAAATCCGGGTAAACATGGCATTTATGACATGACATACCGCCGGCAGGGCAGCTATGATTTTTTGCCTGTAGGGGCGCACCGGCGGCGGGGCGCGCCCTTTTGGCAGCGATTAAATGAGCATGGCATCCGTGTGGGGCTGGTGAATGTCCCGTTTACGTATCCGGCCGATCCGCTGGAGGGATTTGTTGTTGGCGGGTTTGGCACGCCGGACGCTGCGCCTGATGTGACCTACCCTGCTGAAGCGCGGCAGCGGATTGAGGCGAAGCAGGGCGCTTATTCACCATCCGTCTCGCCCCATGTGTTGAGAAGCGGCCGTTATGCCGATATTTTGGCCGCCGAAGAGGGACTGCAAGCCTATCAGGTGCAAGCGGCTACAGAATTGGCTGATTATTATCAGGTTGATGTATTGGTTATCAATTTAATGGCGCTTGATCACGTGAATCATTTGACTCCCGATATGGATTGGGTGACGCGGGCGATTGGCCGGCTTGATGCGGATTTGGAACGGTTGCTGGCCGAGTTTCAGCCGGATAATGTGATGGTGATCTCTGATCATGGCGCGCGCCGGGTGAAGGGGGATTTCTTGCTTCACGCCTGGCTGCAGGATCAGGGGTATGCGGTGCGGGTGAAACGGCTGTTATCCGAACAATCTCTGGCGTTGAACTGGGTGCTCAAACAATGGCTGCAAATTCGGGGTTGGTCTGGTTCCTTTGAAAGAATCTGCCGCCGTCTGGCCCGCTCACTTGTGCCGCGCTTGCCGGAAAAGACAGCCCAATCATTCTGGCAGCGGTTGGAAAAAGACATTCCCTTTGCGCGAAACCACGTTTTGTTTAGTGATCGGCTTGACTACAGCCAAACGCGGGTGTTTACCGGGGCGTCATACTCCAGTATTTTGTATTTCAATCGAGAGGCACGCGAACCCAATGGCATAGTTTCTCTTCACGAACGCGAACATTTGGCGGCAGAACTTTGTGATAAATTATCCCATATAAAAGACCCTGACACCGGAGAACCTCTGTTTTCAAATATTCATCAGGCATCTGATATTTTTCACGGGGTCACATCAGAAGCTGCGCCCGACCTGGTGATAGACAGCTATCGTTCTTCCTGGAATATCCTCTCAACTTTCCGCCGCGGCGCGTACGCCGAAGCGGTGCGAAACCGGTATTTTGTGAAGAATATCAAGGATTTCGGGCACCATGGCCCAGATGGAATTTTTGTGTTTGCCGGGCCAGATTTTAGAACGGGCGCGCATGAAGCTCCCGGCCATCTCGCGGATGTCCCCGCGACGCTGCTGCACTTGTATGATGTGCCTATTCCTGATGATTATGACGGCCGTTCCCTCACCCACTTGCTGCCCCCGGAGTTTCTGGCTGCCCACCCGCTGCGTACCCAACCGGGCGATGCGGAAACAACCCTCAAAATGGAAGATAGTTATTCCGAAAAAGAAACGGCCGCAATCGTTGAACATTTAAGAGCCTTGGGCTATGTGGATTAAGTAAGGGTGACTACTGAAAGAGGAGCCAAAATTAAAAACGGCCGCTGCCTAAACTGGATAAATGTAATGGAAAAATTCAACCATGAAGACCAGAAAACGAAAATAATGTGTATCCTGGGAACACGTCCCGAGGCGATTAAACTGGCCCCCATTATCCACGAATTGCAGCGGCGTTCTGACCGGATAGAGTGCCGTGTATGCGTCACTGCCCAACACCGCGAAATGCTGGATCAAGTCCTGGCCCTTTTCCAGATCACCCCCGACTACGATCTCGATTTGATGCGTAATAATCAATCGCCAACGCAGGTTGCCGCGGCGGCGTTGTCCCAATTGGAACCTATTTTACAATCGGAACGCCCCGATTGGGCGCTGGTGCAGGGAGACACTACTACCGTAGCCGTGGCCTCTCTGGCCGCCTTCTACGCGCGGGTCAAAGTGGGCCATGTGGAGGCCGGGCTGCGCACCCATGACAAGTATCAACCCTTTCCGGAAGAAATAAACCGCCGCGTGGCCGGCGTCATCGCCGATTTGCACTTTGCGCCCACCGAACAAGCCTGCCAGAATTTACTGCGGGAAGGCATACCGGCCGATTGGATTCATGTCACCGGTAACCCGGTCATTGATGCGTTGTATTGGGTTGTGAATTATCAATCGGAGGCCAACTCGACAGAGGCTTATCCAAGCAATTTGAAAGCGGCCTTGCAGCCAGAAAATGGAACCCGTCTGATCCTGGTAACAGCCCACCGCCGCGAAAATCATGGTCAACCGCTGGAGAATATTTGCCTGGCGCTGCGTGATATTGCCGACCATTATGGCCAACGGGTTCATATTGTTTACCCCGTTCATTTGAACCCCAATGTGCAGCAGCCTGTTCATCGTTTATTGTCCAATATCCCCAATATGACGCTGCTGCCACCGCTGGATTATTTGCCTTTGGTTCAGTTGATGAAGCAAGCTCATCTTGTGATTACTGATTCAGGGGGGATTCAAGAGGAGGCCCCTGGATTAGGCATCCCGGTGTTAGTTCTGCGCGAGGCGACGGAACGGCCGGAAGCGGTTGCCGCCGGAACTGTTAAGCTGGTGGGCACAAACCGGCAGCGGATCGTAGCGGAAGCCATGAAATTGTTGGACGATGACGCGGCATACTCACAAATGGCTCATGCTGTGAATCCTTATGGCGACGGCCAGAGCGCCCGGCGCATTGTGAAGCTGTTACTGGGCGAACCTGTCGAACCGTTTACGGCGACCACGTAAATTTCATTTGAGGAAGACACGATAATGGGTGAACGCAGCCTGCGTATTGGCTTCACGTTACAGAATTTGCGAGATTTAACGGAGGCGAAAGGAGCCGCCTTGCAGCTGGCCCATATCATTCACGGGTTGCAAGGCAGGGGGCATCAGGTGACGGTTTTGAAGCCCCAGCCGGGCCGCCGCGTCTTATTGACAGATGATTTGCAGGCGCTGGATTACGGCCGTTTAGCCATCTCCAATTCCCCCCTTTTCAAAATAATAGAAAGCGGTATTCGCCGTCTCCAACGGACATTAAAACTCCCTTATCTGGGCCTCTTCGAAAGTTACCGTTTCTACGATGCCTGCCTAAACAACCTTTCAGAATATGATTTGTTTCACGAGCGCAGCGAACTATTTTCCATCGGTTCCGCGCTGGCTTGCCGCCGCCTGGGTAAGCCCTACGTACTCTCCCTGGATGCAGACGAGTTGTTTGAACTGGCCTACGCCGGCAAACCGTTAACGGGCATTCGCAAAATATTCGCCACCTGGATGGC
>JAJRYT010000006.1 GCA_024275635.1 Chloroflexota bacterium
CGCGCAGCAAACGATAACGGTGAAAAGGATCACCCTCCAGGTACAAAACGGTGTCAACGATATGCTCCAAGACGCGCGGCCCGGCAATCGCCCCCTCCTTCGTCACGTGTCCCACCAGGACAATGGCGACACCGCTGTTTTAGCCAGCTCCTGGAAACGTCCAGCGCATTCTCGCACCTGGCTCACGCTGCCAGGCGATGAGGTTTTATCCTCCACATAGGTGGTCTGGATACTGTCCACAATCACCATGACCGGTTTAACTTCATTAATATGCGTGAGCATGACGTTTAGGTTCGTTTCGGTCACCAGGAATAACTCTTTGGCCTGCACGCCCAACCGGTCGGCCCGCATTTTTATCTGGCGGGCGCTCTCTTCACCAGAGATGTATAAGGTGGGGCCATGTAAATTAGCAACCAACGCGGCCACATCCAGCAGCAGGGTAGATTTGCCGATGCCGGGGTCGCCGCCGACCAGCACCAGGGAACCAGGGACGATGCCGCCGCCCAGGACACGGGCAAATTCAGCCAACGGCAAAGCCAGACGCTCGAAGCCATCAGCGGTTACATCGGCCAGACGCAGCGGGTGGCTGGCTGGCTGCCGGAGTGCGCGGGGATTTTTGGCGGTTACGGCCGTTTCTGCCACCATTACTTCTTCCTTCATCGTGCCAAACTCGCCGCATTTAGGACATTTCCCCATATAAGCCGGCGTGATCCGGCCGCATGATTGGCACACATACCGCGTTTGTCTTTTTGCCATTTTTTTACCTCAAAAATAGGATGAATCGGGCATAAGCAATGCTTTGAGGCCATTCTAGCATATGCTATACTCGTTACCTGTGATTAATTGGCTATCTGTCCTCATTAATAGTTTCTGGATCATCGGTTTATCAATTTTATTAGCGGCCTTCAGTTATCATTATTGGCTTGCCGACCAGGAAAACCATCGTCTTAAAGAACAACTAGAACAACCGGCTTTTCAAAGGTTATTCTGGTTGAGTTTTGTCTTTGTCGGTGTTGGCCTTGCCGGCACCAGCCAACAGGTGTGGGAAAGCACAGTCTGGATCATATTCACATTGTTTAGCATCGTCAATACGGTCCGATCAGGATCATAACACGCACGGAGGCGTTTGCAGCAACATGGGATTCAAACGGTATGCCACCCACCTGTGGCAATGGGGCTGGTTAATTATATTGGGTACGGCCGTCGCCGGCAGCGCTGCCTTCCTCGTCAGCCAAAACACTACGCCCATCTACCAATCATCAACACAACTGCTCATTGACGACGCAATTGACAATAACAGCGCCGGGGATTCCCGCCTCTTACTGCAACAACGCCTGACGCTGACCGCTCTGGAAACAGCGCCGACCCGACCTGTTTTCCAGGAAACCATTGAACGCCTGACCTTACCGTTGACCACAGAACAGTTGGCCAGCATGATCTCTGTTTCCACACTAGAAAACATCCCAATCATCCGCATCCGCGTGGAAGATGTCAGCGCCGAACGCGCGGCCCTCATCGCCAACACAGTAACCCAGGTTTTCATGGAGCAGACCCAGGCCAGAGAACAACTGCGTTATGCCGAACCCATCGCCAACTTGCAACAGCGCCTGGCAGAAGTGGAAAGCGACCTGGAGACATTACAAAGTCAAACAAATAACTGGAGCGATCAGGAAGATACGGCCGAACAAGCGGCTCTTTCCCGGTTAGAAAGGCAGTTGAATAACGCGCAAAGCAGGCAGACAGAAACTTTTAATCAGTTAAATGATTTACTCATTACCCAGGCCAGAGAAAGCAGCCGTGTGATTCTCATTGAAGCGGCCCAACCAAACCTGTCTCCCATCCTCCCGCATACCCTCATGAACATCGTTTTGGCCGCCATTCTGGGAGGATTGGTTACAGCCGGCATTGTTTTATTAGTCGAAAATTTGTGAATATCTTTATGGAACAAACAAAACAATCTCGTTCATCGGGCTTACTTATTTTTATGGGTAGTTTATGGTTGATGTTGGCAGTGGTGCTGCTTTATTATCAGCTGGCGCAGCCCGTATCCATTAAGGTGGAATGGGAAACAGCGACTGAGTTAGACACGGCCGGGTTCCATTTGTACCGCAGTCAATCGCCGGATGATGGGTTTGTTCGCATTAACAAGAGTCTTATTCCCAGTGAAGGGGATGCTTCGTCCGGCGCATCGTACACCTATACCGACAAGCAAGTCACATCAGGACAAATTTATTATTATGTATTGGAAGAGGTTGAGTATGACGCCTCAACCAATCGGTATGACGAAGATATGTTTTCATATACGGTTCCTCAAGCAACCTGGTGGGCGGTGTTGTTAACGGCCGTCAGCCTTCTGGCCGGCCTGGCGTTGTTCGTCATGGGCATTCGGGAACGCAAAAACTAATGAAAATACCACAAATTGTATCCAATTTAATCTGGCGGCAGGTGGACGAAAACACAGTCGTTGTGTCGCCCCAAAGCGGTGAAATGCGCGTCTTGAACGGCGTCGGTTCAACCATCTGGCAGCTTCTGGCCGAGAAAAAGAATCCGGATGACATTATTGCTCACCTTGTCGCTCACTATGCAGTCTCCCCAGAACAGGCCCGCCAGGATTTACAGGCGTTTCTGACCGACCTGGATGAGCGGCATCTGCTGGCGTGGACAGAGTAGTTTATGCGCAAAAAACGGGTCATTTATTTATTTGGGGTGATTTTGACCGCTTTGGGGCTGCTGTCGGGCTTGAAGTTAACAGCGGCCAACACCGTTGCGGTAAACGCCAGAGAAACGGCCGTTTCATCATCCCCTTCGCTCCTATCTACCAGCATCCAGCCAATCAAATCCGACGCAACCGGCCTCCGGTTTACACTGCAAACGCCGCGCCTGACCATTACAAAAGAAGGCGCCGTCCAGGTGGCCGGGCTAACGGCCCAGACACAGGAACCGGGCGCGCCGGCGCTGCCCTACTACGTCACATTCATCGCCCTGCCGCCAGAGGCAGCCGCCTCGATTCATGTGCAGTTATCGGATATTACCACCAGCCAGGCGGCGGTAGTTTTGCCTGTGCCCCGTCCGGTGAGTGCGGCTGATGATGGGGGAAAATGGGGGTTGGAAACGGCCGTATCCCCCCCTTCCTCCTTCCCCAACACCCACCCGCCCGCCCTGGTCAACGCCCCCGACCCGGCCATTTACGGGCAAAACACCCTCTACCCCAACGCCATTTACACCCTCTCTGAACCGATGTACATCCGCGACCTGCGGCTGGTTGAACTGCGTCTCTACCCGGTGCGCTACAACCCGGTTACCCGTGAACTACAGCAGGCGCAGCAGCTCAACGTCACCCTCCAATTCGAGGGCGCGCAGCTGGCCGCCAGACAGCCCGCCGCCACAACCAATACCAGCTACCTGCGCGCCCTGTCCGACGCCATCCTCAACTACGATCAACTGTTAAATTGGCGCAGTCTGCCCCAGGAACTCATCAATACCCCGGCCGCCAACTTTCCCACCAACGCCGCCGAAACCTACAAAATTGAAGTCAACCAGGATGGCATCTACGAAATCAGCGGCGCTGACCTGATAGCCGCTGGCATGAACATCACCAACGTAAACCCAGCCACGCTGGAAATGATGGTTCGCGGTCAGCCCGTCGCTTACCAGTTTGTAGGCGATAACGATGCCATTTTTGAATCTAACGAGGCGGTTCGCTTTTACGGCTGGGCGTTTGACGGCCCCCGTACCGAAAAGCAGTTCATCAGTAACAATGTATTCTGGCTGTGGGCTGATGGTAATCCGACAAGAATTGTCACCGCCACCAACCAGACCGGTGGCGCCGTTGTCACCAGCACGCTGACGGCCGTTACCCGCGAACCCGAAAACATCTTCACCAGCGCCTATTCCGACCAATGGGATACTTTCCCCAATGAACCGGATAGCTGGTACTGGGATTACATTAAACAGGGAGACGTATCCTCCTCGCCTACCCAAACCTACCAGATCACTTTACCCCATCCCATCACGGCCGGAGGAAACGCCACTTATACCATCGAACTGCTCTCTCGCGAAAAATCCGTTGACTTAACCGGCATAACCTACTCAGTACGCGGCTACGTCAACAACAATTCCAGCTACGGCGAAGCCACATGGACACAAGAGCGTGACATTAACATCACCAACACCGTCCCCCAGACTGACCTGCGCCCGCAGGCCAACGACGTGCATCTTGTTTTTAATTCCAGTAGCAGTCTGGCTGAAATCTTACTCAATCGCATCACAATCACGTATACGCGCCAACTTATCGCTGATAACGACCAGTTGATTTTTACCAATGCAATTGGCGGTTCCCGCGAATTCCGGATAAGCGGTTTTGCTAACAGCAATCCCGCAAAAACATTGGTATGGAATACCACCATTTTAACCACCCCAGTACAAATCGAGATGGCGGCCGGCCACATCAATGGCAGCGGTAGTTACACCTATACCGTCGGCAGCGCCGGCAGTAATTTCATTGCCACCACAATCACCAATACCCTCGCCGCTGCCAACATCAGCCAATACACACCTGCCAACCTGACCCCACCCGGCGGCGGCGCCGATTGGGTCGCCATCAGCCATGCCGACTTTATTACCGCGGCCAACCGGCTGGCCGCCCACCGGGCCGATTTCAGCGGCCTGCAAACATGGGTGGTGGATTATGAAGATGTGATCAACCAGTACGGCTACGGCCTGGCTTTACCTTCGGCCATCCGCGATTATCTGGCCTACGCGCAGGGCAGTTGGTCACCAGCGCCTGGCTACGCCACCCTCTTTGGCAGCGCTACACTTAATCCGCGCAATCTGGATTGCCAGCACGCGACTTGCCCTGGTGGTTTGGGCGTTTGGGACAAAGATCAGCCAACTTATGTGGTGACAGACCTGGTCTATAAAGATCGCTTCCAGGGACTTATCCCATCGGATCACACGATGGCGCTTCTGAGTGGGAATGATTTGCTGCCCGACATTGCACTTGGCCGCATTACGGCCGATACCGCAGCACAGGCGGGCGCGGCCGTTTCCAAAATCATTCTCTACGAACAAAACCAAATGACAGGCGACCTCTGGCAGCAAAACCTCCTCTTTGTAGCCGATAACGCCGACCAGGGCGGCAATTTTTATGTGGAAAATCTGGGTACGGCCGCTTCCCTCCCCAGCCGCTTCACAGCCACCCAGCGCTATCTGGTCACCGATTCTGTGACTGAAACAACTGAACTGCGTAATGCCATGAATGGCGATATCAATGGCGATGGCGTTTCTATCATCAATTACCGCGGGCACGGCAGCGTCAATGTTTGGGCCAGCCCCAGCATCTTATCAAGCGATAACACAGATTTTTGGACGAACGCCTCCAAACCAACCGTCATTTTGAGCGCCGACTGCCTGGATGGAAACTTTGCCTTTCCAGGACTGACCGCCTTGAGCAAAACATTTTTGACGTTACAATCGGGCGCAACACCCGTCGGCACGGCCGCTCACTGGTCGTCTACTGGGCTGGGCTACACCAGTGAACACAGCGTCCTGCATCGCAGTTTTTACAGCGGCCTGTTCGACCAGAATCTGTTAACCATTGGCGATGCTGTCAATTATGCTAAAGAAATCTACTATCAGGGCGGCTACCATGATTCTGAAATGTACAGCTTTTTGCTGCAAGGCGATCCGGCCATGCAAATGTTTACCATGCGCCGCCAAAATTACTTACCGGCTATACTAAACCAATGATTTCAGGTAGAGACTGAAGACTGAAGATCAAAGATTAAAGATTGAAGACTGGGGACTAGAGACTAATATGTACAAGCGATTGATTCGATTTCTATTTTTTTTGGGCATTGCTTTGCTCGTTCTGGGCGGGAGCCGCCAGGTTCGAGCCGAAGCGCCAACCAACGTCGGGCTGCTTTATTTTACGGCCACGCCGCAGACAGACGGCATCCGGCTGGATTGGAAGACCGAATCGGAATTAGGCACGGCCGGATTTATTATCAAGCGTGCCGTAGGAAGCAGTACAACGTTTGTGACACTGGATAATATTGGGTTTGTTGCCAGCCAGGGCGGCGTCGCCACCGGCGCAACATACAGCCGGGTAGACGAGACGGCCGTTTACGGCCAATCCTACAGTTATAAACTGGTGGAAATCGAAACCGATTCCAGCGAAACAGACCTGGAAACAGTGGTCGTCACCTTTATCATTGAGCCAACAGCCACCCCGGTCGTGATCGGCGGAGGCAATCCCACTACCACCGCCCCCACCAATACGCCAGTGCCGACTTCAACGTCCCGTCCCTCAGCCACGCCGACGGGGACGGCCGTTCCCCCCACCCTCCCTTCATCTGCACCCACACAGGGCACGCACACAAACACGCCGCTGCCATCCGGAGTCACCCCCAGCCCGACTGCCCCTGAAGCCGCCCCCACCACCGCCACAGCAACGCCACAAGACCAGCCTGATACATCCCCGCCTCTCCCCACACCCGACGGGATCGTCGCTTTCGCGCAGGAGACAAATCCCACCCCCTACCCCGGCCCAGTCACGCCGGCAGCCGAGTCCAATAACGAACCCTATCCGGCAGCCCAGCCGCTGGAAAACTCAGTCGAACCGACACCCCATCCAACGACCATAGACGCCGATGTGCTGCCCACCGTAGCCGTTATTGGCAGCCAGGTCGAAGATACCCAGCCAGAAAATTCGGCGCAGCCGGCTACGCCGGAAGGCGCTGTTCGCGGGCGGGTTTTTCTATGGATGGGATTCCTCATCGCCCTGTTCATATTCATCACCGGCGTTGTTGGCGCCATCGTTCTTTACCGACGGCGCCGGGAGTAACAACAAAAGATGGCAAGTATACAAGTGGGCAAGTGGCGGCTGTCTATCATCGTGGCGTTGAGTCTACTGGCCTCCTGTCGCAGTGATGACGCACCGCCGCCTATCGTGGGCGAGGTCTCCGGCAGCCAGATTAAGATTGAAGTGGCCGAGAGCGGCATGGCTGAGGTTTCGCTGGCCGATTTACAAAAGGCAGGGCTGCCGGTGACATCGCTGGCTGATGCTGATTTGTCCTTGACTCAGGCGGACACGGCCGTTCCCATCCACATCCTTGACGACAATCTCCTCTTCTACGGCCAGGCTCCAGCTGGTCGCTACACGAATATCCGGCCTTACATCTTGACGGTTGGCGAAAAAGGAACCGTGATGGAGGAGACGGCCGTTACCACCACCGTCACCGCACCGCTAACCGAACTCCCCCAAACCCTGCATCTCGAAGAAAACCACCGCTACCTCTCCCCGGCGCGCCAGGACGACCAGAGCGACGTCTGGTTTTGGCAAACCGTCGGCCAGGGGCAAAAAGTGTCCCTGACCTTTGATTTGGCCGTCGTCAGCGACAGTCCGGCGGCGCTGCGTCTGCATTTACGCGGCACAACCCTCAACCCCGAAGTAGACTTTGACCACGATTTCGACCTCAGCCTCAACGGGCAAAAGCTGGACACCGTCCGTTGGGACGGCGAAACGGTGTACACTAGCGAAACGGCCGTTCCCGTCGGACTGCTCAAAACAGGCCAAAACGAGCTTATCCTCGACAACGAAATCCCCGGCGCATCCTTCCTGGACATCATGGAGCTAAACTGGTTGGAACTGGATTACGTGGCCCCGGCAACGGCCGTTAACGACCGCCTTCAATTCAGTCAAACCAACAGCCCAGTCACCCTCGACGGCTTCAGCAAACAGCCCCTCATTTTCGACATCAGCGATCCGGATGCGCCACAACTGCTGACCGGTTGGTCATACAACAACAAGCAGATTCAACTCGCCGTCAACCCCGGCATGACCGTTGCCGCCATTGGCCCGCGCGGCTACCTGCCGCCAGCCGCCATCACGCCCGTCCGCCAAAGCGATTGGCACGACCCCGACAACCAGGCCGACCTCCTCATCGTCACCACCGACGAGCTGGCCCCGGCCATGGCGCCGCTCATCGAGGCCCGGCAAGCGCAGGGGCTATCCGTCGCCCTCATCCCCGCCGCCGAAATTTATGATGAATTTGGCTACGGCGAGGCCAGCCCCGAAAGCATCCAGACCTTCGTCGCCTACGCCTATGAAAACTGGCAGGAACCCCGCCCACGCTACCTGTTCCTGGTTGGCGACGCCACCACCGATTATTACAATTACCAAGGGAACGCGCCCCGCAACCAGATTCCCTCGCTCCTGGTTCCGGTCGAATTTAGCGGCGAAACGGTCAGCGATTCCCGCCTGGCGGATGTGGATGGCGATATGAAGCCTGACCTGGCGGTGGGGCGCTGGCCGGTTGATGCGGCGGTGCAGGTTGCAGATTTGGTGGAAAGGACGCTGGCTTATGAGGGGGGAACGGCCGTCAACCGCGCCCTATTCGCCGCTGATGGAACCGAAGCCCAATTCGCCGACATCGCCAGCCGCCTCTGGACCGAAAGCGGCCTGACTGATGAAGACACCATTTTACTCAACGGCGCTAAAGCCGACGAAGTAACCGCCGAATGGAACCAGGGAACCTGGCTCACCACCTACATCGGGCATGGCAGCGTCGAACGCTGGGGCAAGGAAGACGTTTTCTTCCCTGAAGCCGTCAGCGGCTTAAACGCCGCCACACCGCCCATCGTCCTCCAGCTCACCTGCCTCACCGGCCTCTTCGCTCACCCGGAACTCACTTCGCTCTCGGAAACCATGCTGCTGCACGAGCAGGGGCCGGTTCTCATCATTGCCGCCACCAGCCTGACCCTTTCCGTCCATCAGGAACCCTTTGCCCTGAGTCTGCTGCAAAATCTGCAAGACCCGGGTAACGGACGTATCGGCGACGCCTTCCAGAGAGCCAAACAATCGCTTACCATCGAAAACAACAACGGTCTGCGCGAAATTAGCGATACCTTTGCCTTGCTTGGCGATCCCAGCGCGCGTATCATTCGACCCAATCCATAACACGAACCAATTACTTGTGTAGGGGCAACCCTTGTGGTCACCCAACTGGGCGGGCACAAGGCCCGTCCCTACCAAATTTATTACCGAAATAATTTTGCTTCTTTTTAATAGGAACAAATTTTGATTGCCAAAAAGCAAAAAATAACATCTCCCAGTTTACTCCGCAAACTTTGGCCTCTGGTCAACACAGGCTTAACTGTTTTGTTGGTCGGCTTTGGGCTGTGGTATTTGATCAATGGCGTCGGACTGGAAGCCATCGGCGAATCCCTGCGAACGGCCAAATTCGGGTTCATCCTCCTCAGCATCCTGAGCGTCGTCCTCATGAACCTGTTCAAAACCTGGCGCTGGCACATTCTATACGCCGCCGATGACAACCCGCCAGGGCCGGTTACCTTGTTCTGGGCCATCATGCTGGGACAGTACGTCAATCTGGTCATCCCCTTTCTCCGGCTGGGCGAGATTGCCCGCCTGTTCGCAATCAGGCAAAAATCTCAAACCGCCAGTGCGCTCACGCTGGGGACGCTGGTCGTGGAAAAGGTGCTGGATATTATCATCCTGGCCCTGACGCTCATTGCCATCTTGCCCTTCATCGCTCTGCCGGAATACATCAGCCACCCAGGCTGGCAGCTAAGCATTGCCGCCATTGTCCTTTTAGCCGGCCTTTATGTGTTGGCTTACCAAACCCGGCTGATCATTGCCATCTGCGAATACTTCACACGCTGGCTGCCCATAGCCTGGGCGCAGCGAATTATGCACTACATCATCTCCGGGCTGGAAGGCGTGGCGGCCTTTCGCAGCAAACGCGCCGCGCTGGCGCTCATTGGCTCGTCGGCGCTAGTCGGATTTACATCTGTTCTCACACCATACCTGCTGCTGCTGGCTTTTGGTCTCTCGTTGGGATTCGCCAAAGCCGCTCTCATTCACATTGTCGTCATGATCGCCTTAACGCCTCCCAGTACACCGGGCAAAATAGGGGTTTTTGACGGCGCGGCCGCTTTTACGCTGTTCCGGTTTGGCATCGAATCCCAAGCGGTTATTGCCGGTTACACACTTATCTACCACCTGGTGGCGGTACTGCCGCCTGTGCTTTTGGGGATGGTCGCCGCCTCGCGCACTAACTGGCGCTGGCAGCGCTCGCTCACATCATGAATTTCGCTTCCAATCTGAACCAACCAACAGCGAGGGGGACATGATCGTCATCATTTTATTCTGGGTATCGGTAGGCACAATCGTTTACACCTATTTCGGTTATCCCATTCTTATTACATTG
The DNA here is from genome assembly GCA_024275635.1 of Chloroflexota bacterium. Classification (GTDB taxonomy): domain Bacteria; phylum Chloroflexota; class Anaerolineae; order Promineifilales; family Promineifilaceae; genus JACKCC01. Next base: position 10,230 of record JAJRYT010000006.1, read on the forward strand.
CTGGCACGGGTGCGGCAACGGCCGTTACACCAGGCCCCCATCACCCCCAGCCTCACCCTCTTCATCCCCGCCTACAACGAAGAAGCCGTCATCGCCGACAAAATCGAAAACAGCCTGGCGCTCGACTACCCGCCGGAAAAATTAGAGATCCTGATCGTCGCCGATGGCTCCGACGACGGCATAGTAGACATTATCAAGCAGTATCCTGCTGTGAAACGGCTCTTTCAACCGGAACGGCGGGGGAAAATTGCCGCCATCAACCGGGGCGTGCCTTTTGTCACCAGCGAAATCGTCGTCTTTTCCGATGCCAACACCATGCTCGATATGGGCACGCTGCGCGCCATCGCCCGCAACTTCGCCGATCCCCAGGTTGCCAGCGTGGCCGGAGAGAAACAGGTTCTGGGCGGCGGCGAAGGGCTGTACTGGCGCTACGAATCCCACCTGAAGCGGTGCGACAGCCAGGTGAGCAACGTCATTGGGGCGGCGGGTGAGTTGTTCGCCATCCGGCGCGAATTGTTCATGGCCTCGGAAGCGGATTCCGTTGTGGAAGATTTCATCATGTCGGTGCGGCTGCTGGAGGCGGGCTGGCGGGTGGTTTACGAACCCCAGGCCATCGCCCGCGAAGCGCCGTCGGCGTCGCTGGCGGCCGATTGGCAGCGGCGCGCCCGCATCGCCGCCGGGGGGTTCCAATCAATTTTCCGGCTGCCGGGTATTTTAAACCCGCTGCGGGGCTTGATCGCCTGGCAGTATTTTTCGCACAAGGTTTTGCGCTGGATCACATCGTTTTTGCTGCCGGCTGCTTTGTTGTTCAATGCGCTGTTGTGGCCCCGGCCTTTTTACCGGCTGCTTCTTTTCGGCCAGCTCGCCTTTTATGGATTGGCGCTGGTCGGGTACTGGCTCACCCGGCGCGGCAAACAAAGCGGCATCCCGTACACGGTTTTTTTCTTTTGTTTCTCCAACCTGGCGACGATTGCCGGTTTTTGGCGCTACGCGACCGGGCGGCAGGCGGTGACGTGGCAAAAGGTGAGGTGAGGTATGACGAGGGGTAGAACGGCCGTTATTCAAAGCGAACGCGACTGGCATGACCAGGAAGCGCACCGCCGCCATTCATTAAACGCCGTCCTGTACGCCCCCCCTGCTTTTGATGACGTCACCCAGACTGCTTTTGATTTCCTGGATGGTCAGCCGGGCGAGCGGGTGCTGGACATGGGCAGCGGCGAAGGCAAGGAAACGGCCGTTTTAGCGACGCGCGGCCTGTGCGTGGTAAGCATGGATTTATCTCACAAACAGTTGTGCGATGCGCGGAAGCGGGTACGCGCCTATGCGCCGGATACACACGTCTTTTTTGTCCAGGCCAATGCGGAAGAACTGCCCTTTGCCAGCGAAAGTTTTCGTATCATTTACGGCAAAGCGATTTTGCATCATCTCGACCTGGCTATGTCCAGCCGGGAAGTCAACCGGCTGCTCCAACCGGGCGGGCGGGCCACCTTTGCCGAACCGTTCGCCCGCCATCCCTTATTCCGGCTGGGACGACGGTTCACGCCGCAGTTACGCACAGAGGATGAACATCCTATGTTGCTGTCCGAACTGGAAGCTTATGCCCAGGGTTTTCAGACGTCCACAATTAAGACATTCTTTTTGTTCACCCCACTGGCCTATGTTGTCCGCTTGCTGCCCAGTGGAGAAAAACCATTTCAGAGGGCGTATGCGCTTTTGGCCCGGCTGGATGCGTTCTTGTTTGCCCGACTGCGCCGACTGCAACATTGGGCCTGGTATGCCGTGCTAAATGTCCAAAAATGAATTTTCTAAAAAGGCCATGGCTACTCTTTCTCGTCGCCTTTGGCGGCGCGCTGTTGGTTTACTGGTTGACTCTGGCGTCAGACTTGACCTGGGCTAACAATGGCCTGGACGGGGGCGAACTGATCGCCGCCGCCGTCACCCTGGGCGTGCCCCATCCCCCCGGTTATCCCACATACGTGCTGCTGGGAAAATTGTTCAGTTGGCTACCGGTTGGTTCGGTGGCTTACCGGTTTAATTTGTTTTCAGCCGTGACGGTCGCCGTGGCGGCGGGGTTTATTGCGGTGATCAGTCTCCAGTCTCCAGCCTCCAACGAACGTTCACCAACGAACAGGGATTACCGGCCACTGATTACCGGCCTCGCCTTCGCCTTCGCGCCGCTGGTGTGGGGGCAGGCGGTTATTGCTGAGGTGTACGGGCTAAATCTGGCGTTTTTGGCCGCTTTTTTGTGGACGTTGACGGGGAAACGGCCGTCCCCCCTCACCGGCCTCCTGCTTGGCTTAAGCGTTACTACCCACCTGACATCCCTGCTCATGATCCCGCTGGCCCTCAGCCAGGTTCCGCGCCGGGATTGGGCGCGCCTGGGGCTGGGCTTGGCCCTGGGGCTGACGCCTCTGCTGGCCTTGCCCTGGCTGGCGCAAACGAACAGCCCGATTGTTTGGGGTGATCCAGGAACTCTCCGCGGCTGGTGGTGGCTGGTGAACGGCCGCTTGTACGCTGCCAATTTGTTCGCCGTCACCCGGCCAGATTTATGGGAACGACTGAATCATTGGGGACAGGTATTGGTCAATCAATTCACCTGGGCGGGCCTCCTCCTGCTCGCTTATGCGTTTTACCGGGGCAAAAGGGAAGCGCGGCGTTGGCGGGTCTGGGTGTTGGGCACGGCCGTTCTCTACCTCATTTATGCGTTGGGCTACGGCAGCCGCGACGCCATCGTCTTCACCCTGCCGGCGCTGCTGCTCTTGAGTTTGCTGTTAGCGCCCGGACTGCGCCGATTGGGTTGGCTGGCTGTGTTGTTGCCCCTCACATCGCTTCTGCTAAACTACAGCGCGATGGATTTGAGCGGAGATGACATGGTACGGCCGTTAGCCGAACAACTTTTAGACGCCGCGCCGCCGGGAGCCATCCTGCTAACCCCTGGCGACCAAACCATCTTTACATTGTGGTATTACCACCACGTCGAGGCACAGCGGCCAGATTTAATTTTAGTAGATGCAAACTTATTTGCTTTTGATTGGTACCGCAGCCGGTTAGGTCAAAATCATCCCGCGTTACGAAGTCTGGAAGCGGATGATTTGGCGGCATTTCGACAGGCAAACGGCGGGTTACGGCCGTTTTGCGACGCTAAAATTCAACCACAGCCAACCGACCGGCAGCTAGATTGTGACGTGGAGTAATTAAGTAATCAGGTAATTGGTAATTATCCAATTACCAGTTACCAATCACCTGGATTATTCACAACGATCAAAAACACGATGACCCAAACGCATCAACCACGCAATCTGGCCCAACGCCTTTTTTGGGGGGCTGTCCTTCTCCTCCTGCTCTGGCTGGGGCTGAAGGGATGGCGCATCGCCCAGGTGGCGCAATCATTGCAGGCGCGGCCGGCAGAAGCGGAAACCTTGCTCGCCGGTGGACTGGCTAACGCCGACCCGGAGGCCATCGAAGCGTTGGTTCTGGGGATTCGGCGCGATGTGGTTATACTCAAAATGGAAACGGCCGTTTTCATGCCCCTCGCGCCTCGCCTGGACTGGATACCCAAACTGGGGCCAACCATCGCCGCCGCGCCCCAACTGCTGGCCATGGCCGACGCCGGCACAGAACTGGGCGTTTACGCCCTGCGCGGCTTCAAACCGGCCATCAGCGCCCTCCAAACCAATCCACCCAACATGCAGCTTATTCCCACCCTGGCCCAGACTGTGCAGGACGCCGCCCCGGAACTGGCCGCCATGAGCCGCTCCCTGGACAAACTCAGCGCCGCCCGCACTCAAATTGACAACCCGGACGCCCTCCCACAACGTCTACGAACGCTGTTGGAACTGGCCGACGAATGGCTGCCCCTGGCCCAGGACGGGCTGGAGCTGGCCCCCCACCTGCCGCCAATGCTGGGCGTGGGCACAGGCGGCCCGCGCCGCTACCTCATCATCGCCCAAAATTCGGATGAACTGCGACCGACCGGCGGGTTTATTTCGGGGGCGGGGCTGTTGGCAGTGGAAAACGGCCGTATCCTCGACCTCACCTTCCTCGACGCCACCCAGGTAGATAACTGGCAGGCCAAGCCCTACGACTTCCCGCCACAGCCCTTGTACAATTTCATGGGACTGGAACTGTTCCTGTTCCGCGACGCCAACTTCTGGCCGGATTTCCCCACCTCGGCCGAGAAAGCGATTGAATTGTACAGCTACGGCCAGGATGTGCCGCCACCGGATGGCGTCATCGCCGTTGACCAGCGCTTTCTGCAACTGCTGGTCGAAGCCACCGGCCCCATCCCCATTCCCGATTCGGAACTGGTCATCAACAGCCAGAATGTCATCGAAAATTTGCAGGCCGGCTGGGCAATTCAGGAAGGGCAGGCCGTCAGCGATTGGATTTTTAACCGAAAAGATTTTATCGGGACGTTCGCCCAGGCTATCCGGGACAAAATCGAGTCTGATTTTGCGGCGGTTGACCCGGCCGTTTTGCTGCAAAATACCTTAACCGCCCTGGCCGCCAAAGATTTGCAAATTTACATGCGCGATCCAGCCGTCGCCGCCATTTTGAATGATTTGCATTGGGACGGCCGTCTTCCCACCAACCCGCCGCATGATTTCCTGATGGTGGTGGACAGCAACCTCGGCTACACAAAAGCCAACCCACTCATCGAGCAAAGCCTCACCTACCAGGTATCACTTCCCGGCAATGGCCCGGCGCAGGCCGATGTGACCGTCACCTGGCAGCACACGGGCGTAGACACGGGTGACTCTTGCACGCAGGATGTGGTGTACAATTTGGAAACGGCCGTCAACTACCAAACGCTGGTCAACCGCTGTTACTGGAACTATCTGCGCCTTTACACACCGCCCGGCAGCCAACTGATCACCTCCAGCCGCCACCTGGTCCCTGGTGCGGCCACCATCAGCGGGCAAACCTGGGACAGCCCCGCCCAACCCATCAGCGACTTGAACGGCCTGACCACCTTCGCCAACTACCTGATGCTGCCCCGCGGCCAGCATCTCGACGCCCATTTTGTCTACCAACTACCCGCTAATGTCATCCAGACAGTGGATGGGCAAAACCAATATCAACTGACCCTTTTCAAGCAGGCCGGAACGCGCCCCCAGCCGGTCGCAGTAATTATCCTGCTGCCGGAAACGGCCGTCCTCGCCCAAACCACTCCCGCCCCATCTCGCGTAGAAGGCAGCATCCTCTATTTTGAATTTGAATTGGAAAGGAATACAGTCATTACCGTGAATTATCAATCGAACTAAACTCGGGTAATTCTTCAGGAAGGAACCATGTCACGACGATTTTGGCTTACTTTGTTCACAGCCGGTTTACTTTTGTATGGCGTATCACGGCAAAACATCAGCCGGGCGGCCAACCTCGCTTCGGGTTCGTCCGGCAGCCCCTCATTTTTGGCACAAAATCAAACGATTCCCACCCGAACCTCCACGCCTGGGCCGACTACGCCTTCATCGCCAGTCCCGCCAACGGCCACACAATCCGGCGGCGGCGGTGAAAACCCAACGGCCGTTCCCACCAGCACCCTCATCCCCTCAGCCACCGCCACCCTGCCGCCCACACTCGTTTTCACCCCCGTTTCCGGCTTTATCCCCACCGCCGCCCCGTGCAGTAATCAACCCACCATCCAAACCCAAAATCCCACCAATATTCGGTCTGGTCCCGGCAGTGAGTACGCCATCGTCACGACGTTAGCCTTTTTGGAAGTGCGGCCCATCATCGGCCGCGCCGCCGACGCGCCCTGGTGGTGGATCCAGGTAAGCGCAGGTGAAACCGGCTGGGTTGCCGATGAGGTGGTAACGGTGCAGGGATACATCGGCAGTGTGCCGCGTGTGATCGCGCCGGAACGAAACGGTCACACGCCCACACCAGGCGCGCCCTGGCAGCCGACGCTCTCCCCCCTATGCACAGTTACGCCAACCACAACAGCCGCCATAACTGCCTCGGCGACCATCCCGGCCACAGCCGCCACAACCGCCCCTGTCGTGACCGGCGAGAACGCGGCGGACACGGCCCCAGTCACAGCCAACGCCATAACACCCACTGTTGAAAACAACAATCCAGCGATTGCCCAGGCTGCCAATCCGCCCCTGCCCACACAAACGGCCGTTTCGCCCCCCACGCTGGCCCCAACCGTCCCGCCAGCCGGTCAAAATGAGCCCGTCGGCGCGGAGACGGCTGTCTCTCCTGCCGCGCCTCTGGACGACGCCCCCGCCGCCAGTGCCGCCGACTTGCTGTTACTGGCAGCCGGCATCCTGCTGCTGGCTGCCGGAGTCATCGCCTTCATCTCCAGAAAACGGGCACAAAACGGCGGCGCTTAGAGCGGTTACGGCCGTTCCCCCACCACAATGGGCACAGCATAAAAATCACCATCCCCGCCGGAAAGCGGCAGCCGCTGCCCATCTTCCCGGTTATACAATCCAATTTGTAAAGTTAGATCGCCCGCTGCCAGAGGGCGCAGCAGAGTTCGCTGCTCAAAAATCAGGACGCCCGGCGGCCAATCCGGCAGCGGCAGCAGACCGCGCCAGGTATCGCCATCTGCCTGGGAAAGCGGCGGCTGGCCCGGCGATCCCAAATGGGTGAAGATGGTCAGATTGGACGGTAACGGCCGTTCCGTAGACCACGCCAACGATACCTCAAAAGCGTCCTCCGTCTCCATCACGTCCAGTTCATGCAGGCAAATCACTTCCGCAAAAACAGTCAGACAATCCTTGCCCACCGCATCCGGCAGCAGCGATCCGGCTAACTGCAAATCGAAACGGCCGTCCGGCAAATACCGCGACAGATAAACCGCATCCCGCCCGGCAGCCAGTTGAACCATTTCATCCGGCTGAACGATCACGCCGCGCATGTCCACTTGATACGGCCCGGCATCCCGCGCGTCCGTATCCAGCCAGGGCATACTGACCGAAAACGATTCGGCCGCGTCCCCGGCCACGATGGGGACAAAATCAGCTAAGTCAACCACCACCGGGGCCAGCGTCAACCCCCAATAGCCATACGGATAAGGCGGCCGTTTGAGTTGATAGCGGTCAGGAAAGTTGATGAATAAGGTACGGCCGTTTCCCCCTGCCATGTGTGATACAGCCTGGGAGAGATGCGCCGTCCCCCGGCTAAAATCACGGGCAAAGCCGGTTAAAAGCCACACGCTCTGACCGGCAATCAACAACAGCGCCAAAATACCCGCTTTTTCCGGCCAGTTGGCGCGGGACGGCCACAAAGCCGTCACCCACAACAAGACCACACCTAGAGCGGGCGCATAAAATAACCGGCTCGCCAGGTAGACATAATCATACTCCAGTCCCACAAAAGCCGGAGCCAGGCTCAACCCAATCCAACTCAGCGCCAACAGCCACAACCGCGCCCGCCCATGCCGGACCGCCAATAGAAACAAGATGAGGAGGGTGACGGCCGTTACCGTCAAAAACCAACCATCCGGCATGGCAAAATCGGCGGCATAACCAGTTGGCCGCCCCACAACCGGGTAAATAATCCCCTGCAGCAGATACAATCCCGTTTCCGGTTCCAGCGCCAACTGCGCAATACCCGCCTGCCGTGGCGCCAGCGACCACAGCAGCCCGTAAAGTCCACCCACCGCTGCGTAAGCCAGCGCCAACCACCAGCCATTGGCGCGCGGCGCTCTCGCCGCCGCCAGGAAAGAACGCCAATCTGTCACCGACTGGCGCAGTAAAAATTCATACAACAAGGGCACAAACGCCACCGCCACGCTGCTTTCCTGCACCGTCAAGGCCAGCAAAAAAGAAATAAGGCTGATGGCCGGTAAAAGTCGCCGCCGCCTGGCGCGTATGGGATTGGCCTGGTTTGATGACGGCGGGTATGCCGCGAAATAAGTCAACCAGGCCGTCGTCTGGAACAATCCGGCCAGCGGCTGGTTGGGCGCGGCCCAAGCCACCGCCTGGTATAAAAAAGGGTAAACGGCAAACAGTAAAGCGGCCGTCACCGCCGCCCAGCGGCGCAATCCTAACCGGCGGCTGACGGCAAACGCCAGGGCAATGTTCAGCAAATGCCAGCCAATTTGCAGCCCGTGCAGCAGTTCGATGGCAAATGTGCCATCTGGCCGCAGAAAGAGCCAGACGTACCAGGTAGACAGGGGCCGGTAAAACTGGAAATCGGTCGTTGGCAGCAGCGTTTGCCGCCACGCTTTGCCCAGGGCGTGGCCGTACCAGACGGGATCGTCCCAAATGAAGCCATATCGGATGGCAGGCAGGTAGAAAACGGCCGTTCCCCCAATAATCAACAAAAGCGCCAGAAACGGCCGTAATTTCCCGCCGCGTAGTTCAGAAAAATGCGTCATACTTGTTCATTGCTCGTCGCCGCCGGTAACCTGAAGCGTCACCGGCAAAATAAAGTGATCCTGCCCATCCGGCGTCGTCAGCCGCACGCCGGTGTCCGGATCATACAAACCCACCTCAATTTGAGCCGCGCCGCGATAGTCCGGCTCGCGGAACTGCAATTCGTGCCGGTCAATGATGTATTCATCCGCCACCCAGCCAGTCGTGAGGCGCGTCCCATTGGCCGGGGGCGCATCGTGCTGGCCGATTAAACGGCCGTCTGCCGCCAAAATATGGGCAAACACCGTGTAAGAAACATCGCTGCCGGTCGTCAGGGATTGCCAGTAAAGCGTCAAGGGGAAGGGAACGGCCGTATCAATCACCTCCGCTGCCAGTTCATACCCCACCAGCCGGGCCGCCGTCCCCAACTGCACATCCACTGGCGACGGCAGCGGAGGCGGCGCGAACAGATGATCCTCGGCCGCAACCGCCACCTCGCCAATTTTGATTCGTGTATCATCCAACATGATGACCACATCGGCTGTGCCCGCTTCCGCCGTAGCCGGAATCTGCAAACGGCGGTGTTCCAACACCTGCTCGCCCAACTGCCATTGGTCGGTAGGATAGCGGCCCAGCGCCGGGGCGTCATCCGCCACCGCCAGCACATTGTCGGGCTGCGTCAACAACAACTGCGGCCGTAAATCGGGCAGCGGCGTTTGCGCCGCCAGCCATTTCAGACTGACAAACAGCGGCTGTCCCGGCCCCACCTGCCCCCGATCTATCCCGGCCGCCAGCAGCGTCAAGCCTGGGGCCAGCAGCACGGGTTCAGGCAGATTTGGCAGGCCGCTTTTCACCGCGTAAGGGTTTTGCCCCCGGCCGGTCAACGGCGACAGGTTCAGGGAATCGGTCAAAGAGAAACGTTGGCCCTGGGGCGCGCCCGTCGCATCCAGCAAATCCAGCGGCGATAGCAGGTCATCCGGGCCGGGAGCCAGCAGGCTGAGCGCCAGGGTGTAGGTCAGCGGCGGCGTGCCCGGCGGAAGCGGCACAATGTGGTAGGTCGTCACCCGCTGCCCCGGCGGCCATTGATCCGTTGGCCGCCCAGCCGCGTCCACCAACATGTTAACGGTGTGGGCCAGCGGCCAGCCATCCACGTCCAAAAGGGTCACATCCACCTGCAAACGGGGCCGGGCCGTTAGCGCCACTTCCCAGGACAAGGCCAGTGTTACCGCGCTATCGGCGGCGGCGCCTGTTTCCACCCAGTTTCCCACCAGGCGCAGCGCGCCAAAATCGGCCGTTGTTTCTTCCTTCATTAGCGGCGGCGAAATGGGGCGATCTACAACGTACTGGCGCACGACCAACCCATCGAATCGTTTCACGTCCACCAATGCGCCCGCTTCTTCCAGGGCAAAGGCGACCACATCTTGCCAATCACGCGAGAAGGCGGCGGGCATCACCGTGAAGATTTGCCGGCGTTGCCGGCTCCAGCGGCCCAATTTAGGCCACATTTCATCACGCTGGGTCAGGCTGGGCATGCCAACGGCCGTTTCGCCCTGATATTCCAGTGGGAAAGCCCAGCCCGCATCGGGAACGATGATAAAATCATCCGGGGCGGCGTGCATTTCCAGGTAATCGGCCGCGCCGCGCATGTCGTCTTTGGCGACAGCGGGGTCGAAAAAGTAAGTCCAAAGTCCCCACAATGAGAGCAAGACCAGCGGCACGCCCAGCCAGGCCGCCCACCAGCGGCGCGGTACAGATGTGATGAGGGACGCGGCCAACGGTATCAACCCAATGGCATAAATGCCAATGTAGCGCGGATGCGAGAATGAGCGCACGCTCCAGACGACAAGCGCCAAGCTCAGCGGGATGAGCCAATGGGCCAGCAGCGGCAAACTCTTCTGGCGCTGCCGCCAACCAAGCAGAAGCAGGCCCGGCACGCCCAACGCGGCCAAAACGATTGACCCTATCACTTCAGGGTGGCCCAGCGCCCCGGCCAATCCGGTAAGATGGAATCCCCATACCTGGGCAATGAGGAAGTCGAGCGGGGCCGGTTCGGCGAAAAAGGTACCGGCGTTGGCTTCGGCTTGAACGGCCGTCCAGTGGGACAGGATGGCCGCAAACCAGGGCAGGCTGGCCAATCCGACCACGATTTGCACACGCAGCCAGCGGTATAAATCCGGCCAGCGGCGCTGCCGGTAAAATGCCAGGAATGCCCACACGGTGATGTAGATTACCAGGAACATGACGACGTAGTGCAGGTGCAGGCCGAGCCATTCGACCAATCCCAGCCACAACCAGGGACGCAGGGACGCGGTGCGGGAGGACGGCCGTATTAAGTGCGAAGTGACGGCCAGCAAAGCGAGGTAAATCAGGGGCAGAAAGGCGTAAACGCGCGTTTCCTGGCCGTAAATGACGGAAAGCGGGGAAATGGCGATCAGCCCGGTGGCCGTCCAAACGACGGCGGAGCGGCCAAACCAGCGGCGGCAGATGGCGTAAACGGCCGTTACCTGCAGCCAACTGGCTAACACAGAAGCATAGCGGGCAGTGAAAGGGGTCAACCCGGTCAAAGCCACCCATCCTTTCAAGCCGAAAAAGTAAAGCGGCGGATGAATGTTGACCACCCGGTCGGCAATAATTTCCCGCAGGGAAGAGACAGCCAGATTCAAGCTAATGCCTTCGTCCCACCATAAACTTTGGGCGTCCAAGCGGAACAGGCGCAGCCAAAAGGCGGCCAAAAGCAGGATGATCAGGAGAGAAGTTGTCTGGCGGCGATCTTGTTTATTCATCTGCAGCATCAACGATTAAGGTGACGGGGAGCAGGATGCGGTTGTCGGGCACGGCCGTTCCAGCGGCATCCGTCACCGGCAGGCGCAGCCCGTCCTCCGGCGTGTACAGGCCGACGGCAACCTGGTATTGGCCCGGCGGTGTATCGGCCGGTAAGGGGATGGCGTATTCGTCTATGATGACCTGACCGCTGACCCAGGCGACGCTGGGCAAGCCCCCTGGCCAGCGGTCATCCTGGGCGACGACGACGCCGTCCGGGCTAACCAGATGGACGAAGGCGTTGAGCAGCGCGGTCGGCTGGCTGGCTGTCTGCCAATAGAGGGTCAGGCGCACGTCATCGCCGGGGGCGGCGGCGGTTTGCCAATTCATGCCGCGCAGTTCAATCCCGGTGGCAAAGCTGTAATCGAGGGCAATCGGCATATCATCGGGCAGGGTGAAAAGACGGTCGGATGTTGTGATTTCGATCTGGCCCAGGGAAACGGCCGTTTCGCCCAACAATGTCCCATCGGCCCCAGCCAACTGCAGGTTTAACGGGTATACGCCCGCGGCCAGGTCTGGTGAAACAACCAAATCGTATTTCTCGTGAATCTGTTCGCCCGGCTTCCAGAAAGCTGTGTCGTAGCGGCTGAGCGGGAACTGAAGCGGCCCGGTTTCGCCCAGAGTGAGGACAATTTGCAAACCGTCAGGCAGGGCCGCATTTGCCTGCCAATACAGGTCTAAAACGGCCGTCTGGCCGCTTTCCATCGTCACCGGCAGCGGCTCATGCCCCAACAAGACCAGCCGGCCATCCAGCCAGGCGGCATCTGACAAGATGGGAACGGCCGTCTCGCCGGGAACGGGGGCGGTTACGACGACATCGGCCTGGGTATAAACGACGCCGCGGAAACGGCCGTCCACACCCAAAACGGGCAGTTGATCGCCGCTGGCGCTGTCAAACAGAGTCAAGTCTAATTCATAACTGTCCGGCGGCAATCCGGGCGGCAAATCAAGGCTGTAGCGTAGTTCCGGCGTTTCGCCCGGCAGCCAATGGGCCGGGTAAAAATAAACGGCGTTGACCAGTTCGGTTTCAGTCCCGGCCCAGGCGCGCCCGTTTTCGTCGCGCAGGGTGAAGGTGAGAGTGTAACGGCCGTTTTCGCCCCCCGGCAGCAGATGCCAACGCGCATAAAAATGCAGCTTTTCCTCAGCAACCACCGCTTGTGTCGCCCGCAGTTGGACACGATTATCAAATGAAATCGGTTCGGACAAGCGCGTCAGGGTGGCATTTGGCTTTTGTGGCTGGGATTGGGCGAAAATCCAGGCCTGATCCAGCCCGTTGTAACGAATGGTGTGCAGGAGGGTGAAGTCACGCATGGCCCGCTCGAAGCCGTCGGGGTTCATCTGGCGGCCGCCCAGGGTGTGGATGATGTAATCGGCCTGGGGAAGGTTTGCGTCGTTGAACAACAATGTTTGACCAGGGAAAAAGGGAGCGAAGGCGGGGGCGATGCCGGCAACGGCCGTCTTCTCTGTCACATCCGGCTGTGCGGCCAGCCAATCCCCAGCCACACTAATCGCCTCGCCCCAACCGATGGGCAAGATATCTTGCGCGGTCTGGGAGCCGCCCAGTAAGGGATTGTAAGCGGCTAGAGGGAAGGGCAGACTGGTTAGTAACAGAATGAGAAGAAGTACCGCGCCTGTGGGCAGGAGATACGGCCGTAACCGCGGCCTCCTGGCGGCCAGCCGCGCCCAGCCCAGGGCCGCCAGGAGGGCTAGCTCGGGCACAACTGCCAGCGCATAGCGATCAAATTTCTTACGGGCCGGCGACAGTCCGATAATGAACAGCGCCGACCACAACAGCAGCATCCCGGCGGCAAAAAAACGGCTGGTGCGCCGGGCCGGTGTGCGGGAAAAAAAGAAAATGGCGAGCGTCAACCCGATGAAAACAAGGGGACTCAACCGAAAAGCGAGAACAACCGGGTAAAAGAAGGGGCCGGGTTCATAGGTTGGCGTTCCCCAGAAGAAGATGGGCCGCAGGGTGGTTTCGATGTGTCGGTTGGTGTTGCTGGTGACCCATTGGACAACGTGGGCCGGCGCTGCCCACAATGCCGGTAGGGAAAGCAAGGCTGTGAATGCAAAGGAACCGCCCCAGATGAGACTGGTAACGGCCGTTTGGCGGAAACGGTCATAAAAGGGCTTATCTCGCTCCCAAAGCAGCCCCCCTAACAGGCCCAACGCGGTCACAGGCAGTAAAAGTATGGCCGGAACCTTCGTTAAAATAGCCCAAGCGGCCATCCCGCCGGACAGGGCGGCCAGCCAACGGCAGGCGCGGGGAGTCTGTTTTTGGTTCGGCGCAGCGATCAGGAACAGTGACAGCAAGGCAATGGCGGCGCAAGTTGTCATCAAACTGTCTACATGAAGCAGGCCGGATAAGCCCACCGTAAAGGGATCGAATGCCAGCAACAAAACGGCCGCCGCAGCCACCCAATCATCCCAAAGCCGGCGGGCCAGTACATAGATGACAACGATGCCGAGGGTGTTGAAAACGGCCGTTACTACCCGGCCGGCCATCAAAAAACGGGCCAATTGCGAAAAAAGAGTCATATTATCCGGTGTGAACCAGACCACATGCGTCACCCAATCATAAATGGCCTGGTCTGCAGGACGGATGAGCAGTTGCAAGCTGATCCCTATCATCCCCAACCAAGTCGTTAGAACACCGGGATGTCCGCTGACAATGGTATCGGCCCACCGCCCAGCCAGGAGCGCCTGCCGGAATTGTATTGACCGGAATACCCAGGCTAATTCATCGGGCGTGATATACCGGCCTATGGCGGTCAAACGGGGCAGCAGGGCCGCCAAAAACAGTCCGGTCAGCAGAAAAGCGTTTGTGACTCGAGATGATGATCTCATCTTGCTAAAAACACGGGTTATCATCACAATCAATGATAACCTATTGCTACAGAGAATCCTACTGACCCTCTCCCCAAAAAAGCTTACCGCATCTATCAGGCAGCAGGAAGTATTCATTTCACCCGCCCAGACATTCACACGTGGACAAGTTCATCCCCGCAAGTTGGACATGACAAAACCCACCATAAACCTGCCCCGTTATCTTCATATGAGCTTCATTAACACCCCCTGGGGGCTATTGCCAATACCCCTAAACTCAGTATAATCAAAGAAAACTAGCCTAAGCCAATAGGCAGGCAAAATTAAAGAGGGAACAACATTTTGTCAGATAATGTTATTGAAAAAAATAGTGGCGGCGGCCACCCGATGGATTTTTTATTGGCCGCAGAATTGGATTTACCCAAAGCGGGTGAGATTCGACAAGGGTATGTAGTCAAGCATACCAATAATGTCATTTTGGTTGATTTGGGCGCCAAATCCGAAGGGATTATTATTGGCGATGAATTGGCAGCGCTGAATGATGAGGCCCGAGAACAACTTGCCGTGGGTAAGGATGTTCGCGTGTACATCGTCGATATAGAAGATGCCAATGGCAATATTGTCTTATCATATGCTAAAGCGGTTCAGGAACGAGATTGGGAGCGTGCTGTTGAACTTTTGGAAAGCCAGGAAGTTTACGAGAGTAAACTTATTGGCTTCAATCGCGGCGGCGTTTTAGCCAGAATGGGCCACATTCGCGGCTTCATTCCCAACTCTCAACTTAGCCGCGAGCGCCGAGCGCCACAAAAAGAAGGCGCCGACAGACATTTTCAGCGCTTAGTTGGGCAGCCTATTAGCGCCAAAGTCATTGAAGTAGATCGCAAACGCAACCGGCTCATTATGTCTGAGCGGGCCGCCCAACAAGAAATCCGAGCCGCTAGACGAGAAAAATTGTTTTCTCAATTAAAGAAAGGGGATGTTTGCGCAGGGCGTGTTGTTAATCTGGCAAATTTTGGCGCTTTCATTGATATTGGCGGTGTCGAGGGTCTTGTTCATCTTTCTGAACTGAGTTGGAAGCGGACAAGTAATCCATCAGAGGTGCTTGAAGTTGGTCAGGAAGTGCAGGTCTACGTCCTCAATATTGATGAGGAACAGAAACGTCTGGCTTTGAGCCTAAAGCGTCTGGAAGCTGACCCCTGGACGACACTGGGCCAACATTACCGGGTGGGTCAATTAGTAGAAGTTACCATCACAAAGGTCACTAAGTTTGGCGCGTTTGCCCGCCTGAATGATGAGTATGGATTGGTTGGCCTCATTCATATTTCGGAAATGTCCGAAGACCATGTTGATCACCCACATGAAATTGTAAAGGTTTCGCAACAAGTCATGGTCCGTATAATTCGTATTGATACTGAACAGCGTCAGCTTGGTCTCAGCCTCAAACAAGTTACATCTGATAAATTTATTGAGGCCGACATGGAGATGTTATCACCATCTACACAAAATCCCTGAGCTTGTCACTGTCGTCATACCGAGGTGAGTAGCGGTGAATTCTAAAAAATGGGAACGTTTTACCCAGCGCGCCCGCCGTGTGCTAAGTCTGGCACAAGAAGAAGCAGAGCGCCTAAACCATAGCTATATCAGCAGCGAACATGTGCTAATTGGCTTACTCCGCGAAGAAGGTGGTGTAGCCGGTCGTGTTTTACGTGAACTTGGTTTGGATGCTGCGCGGGTTCAAGCTATGGTTGAACGGCTTTCTAGCAACCCCGGTACACGCACGCCTTTTACAAAAATCGAGCTCTCGCCCAGTACCAAGCGTGTTTTGGAATTAGCGGTGGAAGAAGCCCGACATATGGGCAAACATTATATCAGTACAGAACATTTGCTTCTGGGATTGGCTCGTCAAAATGAAGGCATGGCGATTGATGTTTTACGAAAGTTTGGCATCAGCGCCGAGCAAATTCGCCGCCAGACAAAACGAATGCTTACAGAAAGTCCGGTTTCAGCCGGAGAGTCGTCTTCGCGCAGCCGGCGCAGCGGCGCGAAAAAAGAAAAGAGTAAAACGCCAATGGTTGATCAGTTGGCTACTGATCTGACGGCGCTGGCTGAGTCGGTGAAGTTGGATCCGGTTATCGGCCGAAATACTGAGATCGAACGGGTGATTCAAATTTTGGCGCGTCGTACAAAGAATAACCCGGCTCTGATTGGCGAACCGGGCGTAGGTAAAACAGCTATTGTGGAAGGGTTGGCACAGCGGATTATTAACGGCCGTGTTCCTGAATTGCTGCATAATAAACGTGTTTTACAACTTGATGTAGGCAGCCTGGTTGCCGGCACTATGTATCGCGGCCAGTTTGAGGAACGCCTGAAGCGAGTCATTGAAGAACTCAAATCCAGTGACGCGATTCTCTTCATTGACGAGGTTCACATGCTCGTGGGCGCTGGTTCGGCGGGCAGTTCTGTGGATGCGGCTAACATCTTGAAGCCGGCTTTGGCACGCGGTGAACTGCAAGTTGTCGGAGCCACCACGCTGGATGAATATCGGAAACATATTGAAAGTGATGCGGCTTTGGAACGCCGTTTCCAACCCATTCGTGTAGAAGAACCATCCGCTGAGGAATCTGTTAAAATCTTAATGGGTATAAAAGGGGCTTACGAAAAACATCATAACCTGATCATTACGGAAGAGGCAGTGGAAGCGGCCGTTACCCTTTCTACACGCTATGTAACCGACCGGTTTTTACCCGATAAAGCCATTGATCTCATTGATGAGAGTTCCTCACGGGTACGCATGTACCGGATCCCGCAACCGGCAGATATCCGCGAAGCGTATGATCGTTTACGCGAAATTCGTTAAAAACGCTTTCAGGTCGCTACCGAAAACGGCCCTGAAGAATTGGCGCTCTACAAAGAACAAGAAGAAGAAATCCAACGACAATTATACCAAATGCGCGCCGGCGCTGCGGATGACGAAAACAACATTCGCGTAACGGCCGAAGACATTGCCGAAGTCCTTTCCATGTGGACAGGAATTCCAGTCTATCAGTTCACAGAAGAAGAATCAGCGCGCCTCTTGCATATGGAAAAGAGTCTCAGCGAACATATCGTGGGGCAAGAAGAGGCTATTGAAGGCATTTCCAAAGCTGTTCGGCGGGCGCGCGCTGGATTGAAGGACCCTAAACGCCCCATTGGTTCGTTCATTTTTCTCGGCCCCACTGGAGTTGGTAAAACTGAGTTAACTAAAGCCCTGGCAAACTTCCTGTTCGGCAGCGAAGATGCGTTAGTGCAGCTCGATATGTCCGAATTCATGGAACGGCACAGCATCGCCCGGCTGGTTGGCTCCCCGCCTGGTTACGTGGGCTATGAAGATGCCGGACAGCTAACCGAAGCCGTTCGCCGCCGTCCCTATTCCATTATTGTCTTTGACGAAATCGAAAAAGCTCACCCCGAAGCCTTCAACATCCTTCTACAAATAATGGAGGAAGGGCATTTGTCCGATGCGAAGGGCCACCAAGTGGACTTTCGCAATGCGATCATCATTATGACCTCCAATGTAGGAGCTGATACGATCAAACGCGGGCCAAACCTGGGCTTTTCTTTCCAACAGGATGAAGCGGTTGGTGAAAAACAGCAATACGCGGATATGCGTAAAAATTTAATGGATCAACTTAAACGCCAGTTCCGGCCTGAATTCATCAATCGTGTAGACAGCATTGTCGTTTTCCGGCAGTTGTCAAAGGCTGATATTCGGCAAATAGTAGACATTATCCTAGGCGAGGTGAATGAGCGCCTGGTCGATCATGAATTACAAATTGAGGTATCTGACACAGCTAAGGAATGGCTGGGCGAACATGGTTATGATGCTGAATTCGGCGCACGTCCACTGCGCCGCCTTATCCAAACTGAAGTGGAAGATCGGCTGTCTGATGCGGTTTTAGCCGGTAAATTTAACCAGGGCGAAACAGTTATGGTTGATGTTGAAGAAGATGTTATTGTGTTACAATACGCAGATTCGGTTGAAGGTGAAGTTGCCGCAGAGGCATTGCCTGCCTGAAACCGCCGTCGCTCTGATACGTAAAATTAGTAAAGAAGCCCGCCTCACAGCGGGCTTTTTTATGTTTAGGGATAGGTATTAAATAACTTACGAAATTAGATTGGAGATTAGAGAATTAGAGAATAACCTGGTCTCTAATTTCCGATCTCCAGTCATTGGTAAAGCGCTGGCAAATCTATAAATTCAGTTCCCGTTAACCGGGATCGTTAATACTTGTCCAACTTCAATGACATCCCAGTCTGAGATATTATTGATGCGGGCAACTTCATCTATGGATGCGCCGTATTGATTACAAATTTCAGCCAATGTGTCCCCCCGTTGTACCGTATAGGTAACCACCTCGCGGGTCTCAGAAATGGATACCGGGTTTGATTCTGATGCACCAGGTAAATGCCCGCTGTGCTCCAAAGGCAGAGGTGTCCATGTTGGCGGTAAAGTCGTAGCCGTCGTTGGTATCTCTAAGCGCGGCGAATCTTGAGTACCCGTGTCATCTGGCTGGTTATCTGTAATAGGAGGCTGATCGCTGTCATTGCTCCTTATTGGGTTACAAGCAGATAAAAGCGGTATAAGTATCAAAAGTATGACTCGTAATTTATACATGTTGCCTCCGACTTTCAGAATTAAAACACCGTCTATGAATCCAAGTTGGGGGGTAGCTTACATAATCATTATAGCAGAGCAAACGCCAATTTTGAAGATTGGCTATCCTACACAAATGTAGCATGAGAAGATAGTCCTATTCAGGTTTAATGGCGTGAAAAAGACGCTAATGTTCCCTTGAAAGCGCACTGGTTAAATTTATAATCGATTATGCAATGAAGCTTACAAAGATTGGCCGTTATCAAATCGAATCTGAATTGGGCCGGGGAGGGATGTCTACTGTTTACCTGGCCCATGATCCCCGTTTTAACCGGAAGGTTGCTATCAAACTGCTGCCTCATGAATTATTGCACCAGCCTACTTTCCGCGCTCGTTTTGAGCGGGAAGCTAAGATTGTAGCCGCGCTCGATTTTCCGGCAATTGTCCCTGTGTATGACTATGGCGAAGAAGATGGGCAACCGTATCTGGTGATGCGATATATGGCCGGCGGCACGTTAGCTGACCGTATACAAAAAAAGGCCATGTCGTTAGCAGAAACGGCCCGCATTTTAAGTTATCTGGCTCCAGCGCTTGATGAAGCACATGCACGCAACATTATTCATCGAGACCTTAAGCCCAGCAATATTTTGTTTGACCTGCAGGATAATCCACATATTTCTGATTTCGGCACGGCTTTAATGACGCAGGCGTCTATCAAGCTAACGGATACGGGCGGGGCTGTGGGCACGCCAGCTTATATGAGTCCGGAGCAAATCCGAGGCGAGCGTACATTAGACGGCCGTAGTGATCTTTACTCGTTAGCTATCATCGCTTATGAGATGTTGAGTGGGCAACACCCCTTCCACACGACAACGCCAATTGGCGTTGCTGTCAAGCATATCATTGACCCTATACCACAGATCAGGGACTCTAATCCAGAATTACCGCCTTTTTGCCAGGTTATTATTACAAGGGCAATGGCTAAGAACCGCGAAGATCGATTTGCGACGACAGTCGAGTTTGCTTTGGCTTTGAATCAGGCAGCGTTGCCACAGGTAACGGCCGTTTTACAACCAGGTAGTCACGTATCAACAACTAACTCTACGAGACGGCAAACGCAATGGCGGACTTTTCAGTACAGGCAAATCCTGAAATCTGGTCTCCTCCTGTTCATGGCGCTCTTTATCGTTGGCAGCGGCATCTTGTGGGCTAAAGGGAAAACGACATCGGCAGTGAGCATAACGGCCGTTTCACCCACGGCAACAACAATAGAAACCGCTTCTCCCATCCCTACCCTTGTCACCCCCCAGCCAACAGCAACATCATATCCGGCCACTGTCGTCACTCAAACCAGAACCGCCAAAAAAACACCCGTGCCTGTTATGGAGGCGACTTCCACCAACCTAGGGATCGTGGTAACAGCTTCACAGTCCGCCAGCATATACGCACAACCCGATACCAGTTCATCCGAATTAGCCATCATACTGACCGGTGAAACGGTTGTCATTCAGGGTCGTTCCGAAAATGGACACTGGTTATACGTCAGTAACGATTCGGGCGTAACCGGGTTCGTTTTTGCCTCACGGCTGGGATGGAACGGCAACTCAGATACATTGCCCGTTGTTCAAACGACTATCATCACGCCCCTGCCAACAACAAATGCCTGCGAAAACGATTGTCCCCGGCTTAAGATTGACGCCTACCCGCTGCCGGGAGGCCGCTGCGAGGGGAGTATCATTTACACCACTGTTTTCATGCGCGGGCAGGGCGGCAGCGGTGTGTATACCTATTATTGGGACGGCGAACAAATCGCAGGACCGCTGACGGGTGAAGGGTTTGGGTTTGAAGTAAATAATTTAAGCGGGACAGTCATCGGAAGAGCTAAGGTTATTTCCAGCGATGGACAGTCAGCCGAAAGAGAATTGTTCATTTCTGATTTCACATGCGATTAAGATGAATGATTAAAAACTGAAGATTGAAGATTAATCAATCCCCAATCTCCGTCACTTGTCCTAATCGGGTTGCCGCCGCTGCCAGACCCACCAATAACCAAAATGCAGTCACGGCGTGATGAAAATCAAGATTGAACAGATAGTGATCTAAAACGCCAGCTACCAATCCGCCAATCAGCGCCGCCAACAACCCCAACCAAACCGGGTCTAATTGTTCATTTCCCTTAAACAAGCCGCGATTGAAGTAAGCGTTTCCAAAAACTGTGCCGATCACCGCAAAGAAGGCCGCCAGACCGACTAAACCCATCACCTGAGCAATGGTGAAGTAGACGCTGGCAACGCCGAGGTACAGGTCAATATCGGGCGTTCCAGCAAAGCCGACGCCAAACAGAGGATAACGGCCGATCAGCCGCAAAGCATCTTTATATTCCCCAAAACGCATCTGGGTAGCTAAATCTTGCCCCCGGATGCCTTCGACGAAGCGGGCGACGTAGCCTTGCGTCGCCGGCAGCAGCAGGATGAGCAGCCCGACAATGAGCATGGCAGGCATGAGGCGGCGGTAGCGGGCCAGGGCGACAAAGCCCAGCCCGGCGGCCAACCCCAACATGGCGCTGCGTGAAAAAGTGAGGATGAGGGCGACAAAGATGAAGCCGGTGATGAGCCAGGTGAGTTTGCGGGAGAATAACGGCCGTTTCGCCACCAACTGAGGCCCGGCCAATGCGCCAATCATCAACAGCAGCCCACCCAACACATTGGGGTCTACCGACGTGCCAATAGCCCGCTCAGAAAGGGCGGGGTTTTCCTCAATGTACCGGATGACCCAGCCGCCAGGATAGCCCAATCGCTGCAAAAAGTTGAGCGCCGTATTGGCCGTATCATCCGGCAGCAACCACAGGCCAATGGCGATGACCGAAGCGGCCCCACCGGCCAGCAAAATGACTTTAACCAGCCGTTCCACCCGGTTCCAATCACGGCAGTAATCCACAATGACCAACACAAAAGCGATGCTGAGGATGAGTTCGGCAAAATGCCGGATTAAGTTAGGGGTGAGCGGGCCATTGTTCAGGCCAAAGATAAAGGCGAAAATGGCGACGATGATGAACAATACCAGGGGCAGCGTGATGGGAGCCATGACGACGGTGCGCTGCTGCCCGGTCACAATGGTTAAAGCCCAAATGCCGACCACAGCGCCCAACGCCAGGTCAAGGAAGGTAGGGGTGATACCAATATTAATGGGCAGCGTGGCAAAGGGCAGGATACAAACGACGGCAATCACGCCCCAGAAACCAATTTCGATATTACGCAGTACAATGATGACAGCGGCAGCGGCCAGCAGGACAGCCAGCGCGGCCAGCGGACCGCCAAATGCCAGGATGACGCCGCCGAGTACGGCCGTTACCCCTACCCCGATCCCCAAATTAACGGCGGGGTTGGCGTGAAGCGTGAAACGTGAAACATGGTCACTCATGGGGCTAATCTACCCGGATTTTGGTGAGGGTCAAGAAGTCATCCTGGGTGATACGGTCGTCTTCCGTCACCAACTGCAGCCGCTGGAAACCGCCGTCCTCTGTACGCGTGTAGACGCCGATGATGAGCGGGTACACCTGGGGCGGCGTGTCGGCGGCCAGGTTGAGCGGCATGGTCAGGGTTTGCAGTTCGCCCACCGGCCAGCTTGCTGTGCCTTCCGCCGGAGCCAGGTCGTTGGCTGCCCAGCGGGTGGTGTCCTCGTCCACGATTTGGGCAAAGATGGTGTAGCCGGTGGTTAACGGCCGTCTGCCACGCCAATAAAGCGTCAAATCCACCGTTGCGCCGGGCGTCGTCCGGCGTGGTTTGAGTTCGTAACCAACCAGGGTCAGCTCGTCGCCGAAGTTGATGGTTGTGGGATTGGGAATGGCGCCGGGAACGGCCGTTAATGCCAACGCCGCAATCACCGCCGATTCATCATCCCCTTCCGCTTGCAGCCGCTCGCCGGTGTAAAAATCATACAAGCCGACATTGACCAATAAATCGGCGGGGGCAACGGCCGTTTTAGGGATTTTCAGCCGGTAATAATTCGTTATCCGTTCCCCCGGTTGGAGCAGAGAAGTCGGCCGTAACCCCTGGCCCGGGTACATATCCCGCTGGGCGATGGGGACACCCAACACCGGGTCGTTCAAATGGACAAACACACTCCAATCACGCGCCATCGGCGTCAAAGCTTCCCATTCCAGGATGATATCAACGACATCATCCGGTTTAACCAAACGGGCGTCTGGGGATGAAACCAACATATCATACCCAATCAGGCGCATTTGGCCGCCAAAATCTACCTCGATTTGCTGGAGCGCCGCTTCATTTGGCTGGTATGTTTCCGGCCAGTACGCCGGACGAATCCAGAGCCAGGGGGCCAGGGCGGCAATGAGGAACATAAACAGACTCAACCCCGTGATGGCCTGACGGGCGCGGCGCGGCGGGAACAGGTTCGCTAATCCTACAACCAGCAGGACGTTGAGGGCGGAAACGGCCGTAAACACCAGCCGTCCCTGTGAAGACCACGTCGTCGTCGCCCATTGCACCAGCCCATACACTACCGCCCCAGAAAACAATAGGCAGATAACCAGCGCAAAGTGACTTGTGACGAATTCCAGAAGATTAAAGATTAAAGATCGAAGATTTAGACCGTTCTCTTTAATCATTAATCTTAAATCATTAATCTCTTTAACAAAATAAACCACAAACCCCGCCACCCCCGCCACCAACATCCCATTCAGCGCATGATAAATCCACGTCCACATCGGCACATTCACGCCGCCAAACAAGCCCCAGTAAGAAAGCATAAACCCCCAGCGTTCATCCCACAACTGCGCCAGCGACGCCGGCTGCGCCCGTTGTCCCAGCACGGCAATAAACGCGCTCCACCCCAACCAGTCGCCATATAAAACGATATTGCGCCAGTACCACCAACCAGCAATCAAAATCACCGGAACCAAAACAACAGCAAAGTCCAACAGCGATTGGCCCAAACCCGGCAACAATTGGCGGAGAAAGGGATAAGGCGTGGGGGATGGGGGATGGGGGATGAGGAATGAGGGATGAGTCTCTTTTTCCACTTGCCGCTGGCCACTGTCCGCCCGCCAACTGGCTACAAACAGCGTCCCCCAGGCCAACGGCAGCAGGCCGATGGTCCCCTCTTTCGTCAACAAGGCCAGGCCGATAACAATGCCCAGGAATAATGAAATGTGAATTGTGAATTGTGAATTGTGAACGGCCGTCCTCCGCTCCCCGCTCCCCACTCCCCGCTCCCCGCCGGCTCTCTTCACCATCCGTATCATCAACAAAATCGCCAACGAGGCCAGCGGAACAGCCAGATTATCATTATTCACCGCGCCGCTGATAAAAAGGAACATGGGCATAAAAGCATTCATCGCCGCCGCCCCCAACGCGATTTCCGGCCGGTTGGGGGCCGCTTCCTTGCCAATCAAATACGTCAGGCACACGGTCGCCGCGCCCAGGAAAACGGAAAAAATACGAACAATTCGCACCGCCAACAGCGTTCCCTGCCAGGGATTGGCCGCCGGATCGTGAACGGCCAGGTTGATATTGCCATCGGCCGTAATCAGGCCATTGTCTACATGGGGATTTAGCCAGCGAATTTGTTCCATGTCACTGGTATCAATCCAAAACGTGAGCGCCGCGCCCAGGTAGTAATAAAGCGGCGGCTGGCTGGCTTCCTGATTCCAAGGGCCGGCCTGCGCCGGGTCAAACACCTGCACTGGCAGCGGGTTGCCGTCGGCCAGGTGGCGGATCATGGGATAATGCCACAGCTCATCAGAAGCCTCAAAAACGGGCGTAACGACAGCATAACTGATGCCCAGGATAATAAAAAGAGCCAAAATCAGGGCCATAATTCGCTTTTCGGTCATGTGTGTGATTTTACTGGCAATCGGCTATACCGTCACCTGCGCTTGCCAGACGTTTGGGATACGCAGCCGGCGGCGGCGTTTACTGTGCGGCTATCCCCCCGTTGAAAATTTATACTTTACCCCGTCCGGGGTTTTGATTTCGCGCCAGCCAAATTTCTTCAGGGTTACGCCAGGGCGACGGCCGTATTCTTCAAACAACGCCGCCGCCGCCGCGCCCCCATACCCAGCCGCCTCATCAAACAAATCAACCGTGTTAATCCCCAGCTTGCAAGCCACGTGATAATACACTGCCAGCGCCACTTCCACACTGCGCCGCGCCGGGACAGCGTAATTGACAATCACTGCCGCCACCAGCCCGCTCAACAGCCGCTCATGCGATTTCTCACGCATCGCCAGCGTCGCCGCCCGGTGGCCGTAAATGCCAAACAATGACCGCTGCGGCCGCGTCAGCGCCGCCTGAAATGTCTCCCGCTGGCCCGCCGTCAGCGCCATAAAACGGCCGACCACATTCGCCAATCGCCAATCATTTGGCGAAGGCAGCGGCTCGGCATAATAATCCGTCACCCGCATTCCTGCCAAAAAATTGGCCGTTTGCTCAATAAATGCCTGAATTTCAGTTCCGTTATTCATAAGAAGGTAACCGTTCAGACCCTAAGCTCGACTTTGTACAAAATTCGAAATCAGAAATATTTCCAGATAATTTTGTAACCAGAGTGAGAATCTGATTTTAGTCAATGCAACTTTACTCGAGTACGAATATTTGAACATCGCATAAAA
>JAJRYT010000154.1 GCA_024275635.1 Chloroflexota bacterium
ACTTGGCTTCCAGCACGATGAAGGGAAACCCCTTTTCATCCAGCAGCAAAAAATCAACAAAACCACTCTTGGTGGTTTCAAAATCTTCGCCAAAGGCGTTAACGTCTGTTTTGGTTATCTTTGTATGCGGTTCAAGCTGGATATTGGCACGGCCGTTTTTGTCATCGAAAAAGCGCCAGCCAGCATCTTCTAACAGTTTGTTGATTTTGATTCTGGCTTTGGCTTCTTTTTAGGCCATCGTTGCGTGCTGTATCTTACCCGGATCAATCTTGAATTGCATACTGTAAGGAACCTCCCGGAAGTTCATGCAACTTTCAGTCGCCACCTCCGGGAGGTTCCTTACAGAAAGTCCCCGCCCACTTGAGTAAACTAAAAGCATGAATAAACGTCTTGGTTGGTTCTTGGTGTTGTTGCTGGGGTTGTCGGCCTGCGTAACGGCCGTACCCATCGAACAAACCGAACTCAACACCCCTTTTGACGAAATTGAAAACCTGGCTGCACCAACGGCCGTAGCCCCCACCACTCCCCCGAACGCCATAGACCAGCCTGCCATCAACCGCCGCGTCATCACCGACGAAGATTACAGCTTCCCCAGCCTCATCCCCTTCGACGGCATTCGCCCCATCTACAAACCCGTCTTCGTCAGCGCCCAGGAAGCGCCTTACATGGACGACGAACTCGTCATGGGCCTTGCCATGGGCGGTGAGGCCAAAGCGTATCCCGTCACCGTCCTGCGCTTCCGCGAGATAGTCAACGATGAAATTGCCGGCACCCCTACTCTGGTCACCTGGTGACCGATTTGCTACACGGGCATGGTACATGACCGACGCATTGATGGCAAAACCCACATCTTCGGCAATGCCGGCGGTCTGTTCATGAATGCCATGACCTGGTGGGATCATGAGACAAAATCCGTCTGGTCGCAGCCTTGGGGGCGGGCCATTCAGGGTGAACTAAAAGGGGTTGAGCTGTTCCTGCTGCCCTCCCAACTGACCACCTGGGCCAGTTGGCGCGCCGAACACCCCGACACGCTGGCGCTGATGAATGACGTCAACCGCCTGGGCTTCCGCCAGAGATTTGACCCCAATTTTGTCATCGGACTCATCCTTGCTGAAAAAAGCAAAGCCTATTATTATGAAGATGTCGCCGCTACCGTCGTCCTGAATGATACGCTCGACCAATTCCCTGTTGTCATTTGGGCGGCCAACAATAACTTTCATGCCTACGTGCGGCAGGCCGGCGGCCAGGTACTCACGTTCCGCGCCGAAGGGGATAAGCTGGTGGATGCGGAAACTGGCTCTACCTGGGATGTGGTCAACGGGTTGGCGACGGATGGGCCGCTGAAGGGCGAGAGTTTGCAGCCCGTTCCCAGTTCCAGCGCCTATGATTGGGCTTGGCTGGACTTTTATCCCGAAACGACATTTTACGAACCGTAATCGGGTTTGGTAAACCGTAATCCGATTACCATTCATGGGCAACGGATTACGAAAATGACAACTCCCTCTAATCCTCTAACCTTAGCCCTTTGGCGGCGGACAGTCACCCAGATGTATACGGTAGTGCGTAAGGAAGTGACGGCCGATCCGGCCACAGCTTGGCGCAACTTCCGCGCTACCCGCGATAATTTGTTCCGCTACCACCCCCAATCCCCCCTGGACGATGAACAAAAAGCGGCCTTTACCGGCCTGCCATTTTACTCGTATGATCCGGTTTGGCGGGTGACGGGGCGGATAGACCGGGACGCGCCCCGCGAGACGTTTCAGACTGACCTGGGGGGCGACGGCGGGTTTGCTTACACGCGCATCGCCTATGTCTATTTTGCCATTGACGGCGAACCGGCGCAGTTAAGTTTGTTTTGGATTGAGGGGTACGGCGGCGGGCTGTTTTTGCCCTTTAAGGATGTGACCAGCGGTGGGCGAACGTATGGGGGCGGCCGTTATTTGTATGACACGATTAAAGGAGCTGATCTGGGGGCCGGGGCCGAAGAAATTGTGCTAGATTTTAATTTCGCTTATAACCCGTCATGCGCTTACAATCCGCGCTGGGTTTGCCCGTTAGCTCCGGAAGAGAATAAGCTGCCTTTTGCGGTGACGGTGGGGGAATTGGCGTTTGTGTGAAGGGTTCTCGGTGTTGTGTTGCAGGCGTTATTTTTGACACGAATTACACGAATGTCACGACTTTAGACGGCTTTTAATTCGTGACATTCGTACTCGAAAGCTTTTCAGATAAGCCAACTGCCCTCCATGCGCAGCAGCCATGCTTTGGTTTCCAGGCCGCCGGGCGCGGAGAAGCCGTGCAGTTTACCGTCGCTGCCCAGGACGCGATGGCAGGGGATGACTAGGGGCATGGGGTTGGCAGCGTTGGCCCGGCCTACCGCGCGGACGGCTTTGGGTTGGCCGATTTTGCGGGCGACGTCCCGGTAGGTGAGGGTACGGCCGTACTCAATCCCATGCACTACCCGCAGCGCCTTCGCCTGGAACGGGGTTAGCACCGACCAATCAATGGGCAGGTCAAAATCTGTTCGTTCTTGATGAAGGTATTCGTGGGTTTGGGCG
Organism: Chloroflexota bacterium; assembly: GCA_024275635.1. Taxonomy (GTDB): domain Bacteria; phylum Chloroflexota; class Anaerolineae; order Promineifilales; family Promineifilaceae; genus JACKCC01. Next base: position 2,556 of record JAJRYT010000154.1, read on the forward strand.
GCAACGGCCGTTACCCGCTCCGGCGCGAACACAGGAACAGCGCCGGTCAGCTTTTGCACCTGCGCCTCAAAACGCGCCCGGTCATCCCACAAATCAACAGCGACGAGGCCCTGCTCAGAAACGGCCGTCCAAATCCTGCCCAGCGGCGTCTCCTCAACCGTGCCCATCCAGGTTTGCTTCACGTTTTTGCCCATTGATGGTCCCTTTCGTACACCGTATTGGAAATTCGGTGAATTTCATTCATACGCGATTTACCAAATCACGCTACGGTCAATCCGCCAATGCCGTACAAAATAAGCCGCAATGCCGAAGGCCGTCGCCACATTCAGCGATTCTTTGCGCCCTTGCATGGGAATATGCAGGACGCGGTGGCATACGGCCAGGATGCCGGGGTCAACGCCGGCGATTTCGTTGCCGACGACCAGCACGATGGGTGGACTGCTGGATGGCATGGTGGCGGCGAACAGGGATTCGGAGCGCTCGTTTTCCTCGATGGCCCATAGTTGGTAACCGCGCTGTTTGAGGGCAACGGCCGTATCCAACCCATTGCGATGCTGCGACCAGGGAACCGATTCTTCTGCCCCCAGCGCCGTCTTGGCAATTTTAGGATGATCCGGCGGCGGTGTGATTCCGCACAAATGTAGATGGCTGATGCCCGCGCCATCGGCGGTACGGAAGATGGAACCGACGTTGTATACACTGCGAATGTTGTCCAGCAGCGCGGCGACGATGGGGCCTGTTTGCTGCGGGGAGGGAGACGGCCGTTCCCCCGACGGATACAGCAGCGCCAGCCGAGTCGGCGCGCCGCAGTGGGGGCAGCGTTCTCCCGTTAGGCGATTATCCGTCACTGGAAAGCGAAAGCGGCAAGTGGGTGATTCGCATTGCCGTAGTTGAAACGGCGGTGTACTCATGGCAAGATTCCTACGATGGCGCTACGGCGTTCCATAAAGATCGTATCCCGCCAAATGCCGTGCATCTGGCCGATGCGCTCGCGGCGGCCAACGATCCGGAAACCGCAAGTGCGGTGAATGGCGATGCTGGCTTCGTTTTCTGGAAACGTGCTGGATTGCAGCATCCAAATATTTTCTTTTTCGGATGAGTGGGCCAGCGCTTGCAGCAGCGTTTTGCCGACGCCGTTTCCCCTGGCGGCAGCGGCGATGTAGACGCTAACCTCGGCGACGCCTTCGTACACGCAGCGGCTGGAAACGGGACTGAGCGCAGCCCAGCCGATGACCTGATTGCCGCTTCGAGCAACTAGGCGGCTGTGGGGCAGGTGGCTGTTGTTCCAGGATTTCCAGGGAGGAACGGCCGTTTCAAACGTCGCATTCCCTGTCTCAATCCCTTCCTGATAAATGGCCTGAACCGCCGGCCAATCATCAGCCGCCATCGGTTCAATCACAAAATGCGTCATGTGTCACATCGGCAAACAGAAACGCGCCGGGGAAATCAGCGGGTGCGACTTTTTGCTTGCCGCTCCATTCTTTGATGGTGATGCAGTAAACGGCCGTTCGCTTCAACTCTCCCGGCGTGATGGGACGGTAATCTCGTCCGGGGCGCAAATGGGGCGCATATTTGTCCAGTAGCAGCTGCAAGCCGTGTTCTGCTTCTACCGGATCGGTCACAAATTCGGCCGTGCCGAACACCATCACTCCGGCATACTCTACGCTGAACTCCAACGCCTCGTCGGCGGGCAGCAGCCGCCCCATCTCGCTGACGGTAAAACAAACCGGCCCGCCCGCGTCCACGTTGGTGCGGGTGCGCCCTTTGCGTGCCGTATGCATGTAGATGGCGTGCGCGGCTTCGTCGTAAACAAACAAGTTAGCGTTGAGAAACGGCCGTCCCTCATACACCGTCGCCAGTGTACCAAATTCTGCCCGCTGCAAAAAAGCGCGCATCCAGGCTTCATCCGTGACCGCCCGGTCTTGACGGCGCACAGTGGTGATTGGTTTTGTGTCAGGAGTGACCATCGTGAATTTCCTTTTCCTATTTGCTTTCAGCCGGAGCAAACATGACCAAAATCGTCAAATCTTCGTCAATAAAATGAAAAAAATGTTCAATACCGGCGGCGACAAAGACAGCGCTGCCCGATTGGACGGCCCTGTCTTCCCCGGCCACATTAATTAATCCGCGACCATTGATCACGTAATACACCTCATCTTGCGCATGTGGCTTTTGCCTGTCTACGCCGCCCGCCGGCAGCACATAAAGCCCCACGCTCATGGATGATTGGCGGATAAATTCCAGATAAGGGCGTTGTTCAGTCTGCTGCTGCGCTTGCAGATCGGCTAAATCAAATGCGTTCATAAAAATTTCCTCAAAAGATTAAACCTCCCGGAGGTTGGCGTTATAGATTAGATTGTTTGTAACAACCAAAGCGCAGCCATACCGGCGGCAATGGTGAAAAGAACGTTTTTGGTGCGCCAGGCGACAATCATCGCCAGGAATCCGGCCAGCAAGCGTTCATTACTAAATGACAGATCAATCGTACCCCCAGGTTGTAATAATTCCGGGAAAATAATAGCCGAAAGCACGGCCGGAGGCACGAAATGAAGCGCCTGTTTGATGGTTGGCGTGATTTCTACTTTTTCCAGTAAAACAATCATGGATAACCGGATGGCGTAGGTGATGATGCCCATCCCGATGACGACCAGCCAAAGATTCATAATGACTCTTTTTGTTGGGAGGATAGATTTTCCAGCCACACGCCGACGAGGATGCCGGTGAGGGCGGCGACCATGAGGCCTAGTTTGAAGGGCAGCCCGTTGGCAAAAACGGCGGCCAGTCCGGCGGATAAGGCTGCGCCCAGGTTGGGCCGATCTTTTAGAACCGGGACAACTAGGCCAATAAAGGTCAGGGCCAGGGTGAAGTCAAGTGACCAGCTTGCCGGAATTTGTGCGCCCAGGAAGATGCCGACGGCCGTACTCGTCTGCCAAGCAACCCATAGGGTCATCCCTGCGCCGAGGAAGTAGTAATGTCTGTTGGGGGAAACGGCCGTTTCTCCATCGTAATGCAGCACAGTCACCGCGAACGCTTCATCTGTGAGCAGGTAGGCCAGCAGCCAACGCCAGCGAGCCGGCAGGTGTTTTGTGTATGGCGACAATGAAGCACTGTACAGCAGGTGGCGCAAATTAACAATGAACGTAGTCAGCAGCAAAATGACGCCCGGAGCGCCCGCGCCAATCAACTGGGCGGCAATAAATTGGGCCGATCCGGCAAAAACGATGGCTGACATCGCCTGTGCCAGCGCCGGCGGTAAGCCGCCAGCCAATGCCAGAACGCCGTAAATCAGCCCAAATGGAATTACTCCCAGCGCGATAGGGAGTTCAGCTTTGATGCCATTTGCCAGTTCGTGACGGTGACTTGATGAAGATGCTGTAGACATTCAGATAATTTATTAACTCCGCTGAAAAAAGTAGAATTCCTGTAAGTGTTCACTCCCCCCTGGAGACTTTTGAAGTTTTGACGCTCTGTGTGATTGTGTACTCGACTGCAAAACTTCAAAAGTCTGTTGGCGGCTGAACGGTTACGAATTCCTTAAAAACGCACTGCAATTTCTGCGAACTAATGGCGGACCCTCTGGGAGGATAGTCAATTATCGATTTATTTCATAAGTTGCCCTCATTGTCAAGGCCACGGAATCTGGTGATTACCCATATCTTATAAACCTATAGAAAGAGCCTCACTCCTATGATAATCTGGAGACAAGAAATAACCAGTGAAATCAAGAAATAACCAGTGAAATCAAGGAGAAAAGGCTCATGTATACTATACCGATTGAAGAAGTAATGAAGCAACTACCGATATCTGAAATCGAAGAAAGTCTGGCTGATTTTTTGCATCCAATCATGGAACAATTACCAGAT
>JAJRYT010000155.1 GCA_024275635.1 Chloroflexota bacterium
ATTGACGTGGATTACAAATCCACATCTGAGACAAACAGTGCGTTGAAAACGCACTAGGAGATTGGATGGCAGCGATTGAACCTGCTTTCAGCAGGTTTTTTCGTCTTAGCCGGGCATTTGTAATGCCCGGTTGCTACGGCCATCCCCGTCTCTCATACGCATGGCATTCATGGCAGTAAGAACTTTCCTGCTCGTCCGGTTTTTGCTCGCATGCGCTGCCCATTACCAGCGGCACTTCATAGAGACGGCCGTCCACCTTCCCCGTCTCCCATAACCGTTCCCCATCCCACTTGACCCAGCCAAACGTTTCCCCCTGCGCGGTGGCGACGACCGTATCGCCCACCGCAACCGAATAATTGGGATTCAGCGTCGCCGAGCGAATGGCCGGATGTTCCGGGTCATCAATCGTCGCCAACTGCGGCATCTCCGTCAGCGTGCCATGGCAGGTGCGGCATTGGATGTACTGGATGTCCGCCTGACTGGAATGGATGTCGCCGTCCCCCATCACCTCGCCGTTGGTGTGGCAGTCCACGCAGTCCAACTCCCATTCGCACAGCGTAAATTGGGAGATGGGCTGGTAATATGCCAGCTCCCGCTGCTCCTGCGCCGACAAATTGGGCGGGCCGGGCAAATCGTCCCGCTCCAGGAAGGCCATCTGGCGCAGGGAGTAGTTGCCGCGGTTGTGGCAATGGTTGCACTGCGTGTAGGGGATGGCGGTGGTCAGTTGGTGGGTACGGCCGTATCCGGGCACATCTTTCGGCGTCGTCGGATCATCCCCGCGATAGAGGCCGTCATTTTCATAGACCACATGGCAGGCGGCGCAGCCCGTGGCGCGATAAAAATAGGGCTGCTCCGTCGCCTCCGCCGAGACGTGGCAGGTCAGGCATTCATTGGCAAACGTCTGCACCGGGCCGGGCGCATCGGGGCCGGGCTGGAACGGGGCCAGCGCCGCCACACCGGTTTCGCTGGTGATGTCGCCGTCCTCCACCGCCAGTGCGCCAAAATGAGCCGCCGCGTCCGCCTGTCCACCAAAGGCGAAATTCACCTGGGCGATGGCGCCGGCATAGGTGGCCTGGACGGATGTCAACACGCGGTGAATATGATCCCGGCCGTCTTCCGCCGCGCCGCTGTGGCAGGCGGAGCCGCCGCATGATTCCTCGACGACGGCCAGATCGCTGGGATTGTGCCCGCCGCGCATCCCGGCATGGGCCAACTCTGCGTCCAGCGCCAACCCGTCGCCGCCGTGACAGAGGACACAGCCAAATGATTCTGTGGGATGGCTGGGGCTGATTTCTTCGATGCCTTGATGGCAGGTGAGGCATAGTTCCGGCCGTCCGGTGAGCGCCGGAACCAACTGCACTACTTCCGGCTGACGCGCCTGACGCACAATGGCGCCGACCACGATGAGCAGGAGCAACAGGCCGAGGACGGCCGTTCCCTTTTGATATCCATTCATCCCCATAATTCTAACAGGGTCAAAGCGATAATGCCGATGGCGAGTACAATGACCACAACCTGCACCCTTCGCCCGGCCGGATGAAACCAAACGGCCGTACCCTCCGCTTCCGTATCAAACAGCCAGGGCAAAAGGGCGAGAACGGCCGTCACCCCCAACGGAATGAGAATACCGGCCCACAACGGCGACAGGCGGCGTAAAAGCGCCTGAACCCACAAGAAAAACCAGGGGGCAGCGATGTCGGACGGTTCGGCCAGCGGCCCGGCCAGCGGATCCACCGACGGGGCCAGCGGCGCGTCCCAAAAGAGGGAGAGAGCAAACAGCAGGCACAGCAGCGCCAACATCGCTATCCCTTCACGCTGCACCAATTCGCGGCGAGAAATGCGCGGCGGTTTGGGGGAGTTTGGAGACTGGAGACCGGAGACTGGTGATTGGTGGCTGACGCCGCCATCGCGGCGAACACGAAAGAGATGCCAACCCAGCAGCAGCAGCGCCGGGACGATCAGCCCCAGCGTGTGCCAGGTGTAAAAGCGCACCACCGTCGCATCGGCGATGTCCGGGCCGCCGACCAGCAGGCCGTATAACCAATCGCCCAGCAGCGGAAAGAGCCGCACGATGTTTGTGCCCACCGTCAGCGCGCCAAACGTGTCCACATCCCAGCGCAGCACGTAGCCGGAGAAGCTCAACAGCAGGCTGAGCAGCAGCGTCGCCAGCCCCAACAGCCAGTTGAAACGGCGCGGCCGTTTGTAGCTGCCGCTGAAGACAACGCGCAGCAGATGGAAACCGGCGGTCAACAGGAGCAGAACGGCCGCCCAGTAATGCAAATTACGCAGCAGCCAGCCAAAAGGAGCCACATAAGTGATGGCGCGGATGGAGTCGGCGGCGGAAACGGCCGTGGGCACATAGACAAACATCAGCGGCACGCCGGTCACAATCAGCGACAGGAACAGAAACAGCGACATCCCGCCCAGGCCAAAGGTGTAGGTAAACCGGGCCTCGCGGGCGGGGATGGTGGGCGGGTGTAGATGTTCGAAGCAATTTGGACGGGCCATCACGTTTGTATCAATTCACATCCTCAAACAGCGCATCTGCCGGCATCCCCGGCTTCAGCAAATGGTCGGGATTAGCCAGCCGCACCTTGACGGCAAAGACCATATGCACCCGTTCTGCCTGCGTTTGCACATTCTTCGGCGTAAACTCCGCCTGCGAGGCGATGTGCGATACCTCGCCCACAAACACATCGGCATAGGCATCTACCGTTACCTCCACCGGCTGTCCCAACGACACCCGACCTAATTCCGCCTCTGGCACATAAACAGTTAACGTCACTTCATCCAGGTTTGCCAACGTGAATAACGGCGCGCCCGGCGCGGCCAGTTCGCCCACCTGCAGCAGCCGTTCCACCACCACCCCGCTCACCGGGGCCGTCAATGTGGATTGTTCGATTTGGATATCTAACGCTTTAAGTCCCGCTTCCGCCGCCGCCAGCGCCGCTTTGGCCTGGCCTACTTGGGCTTCCAGCGCGGCGATCTGTTCCGGCGTTGCCCCCGCTTTGATCTGCGCCAACTGCGCTTCCGCCTGCGCCAATTGCCCTTCCGCCATCTCCACCTGCGCCTGGGCCGCCGCCGCGCCCGCTTCGGCCACGCCCACCTGATCTTCAATCGTTTGGGGAGCCGCTTGCGCCGGGGATAATGCTGCTTCGGCCGCCGCTTTGCCTGCTTCGGCCATGCTTACCTGCGCCTGAGCCGCGGCCACGCCGGCCCGCGCCGCCGCGATGTTGCTGGATGACGCCCCGGCCTGCGCCAGATCGAGCTGGGCCTGAGCCGCGTCCAACGCCGCCTTGGCGGTGTCAGCCTGCCAGCGGGCGCGCTCTTCCGGCCAGCCGCCAATGCCGGGGTCTACAAACTCAACAAAGTGGATATTTTCGGCCAGTTGGTATTGGGACTGCGCCTGATTAACCATTGCCTGGAGGGCGGCGATTTCTTGCGGGCGCGTGCCGTTCAATACGCTGTTTAATTGGGCCTGGGCGGCGGCCAGATTGGCCTGCGCTAGGTCAACGGCGCCTTGTGCCTGGGCTAATCCCGCTTCGGCCGCCGCCACCGAGCTTTCGGACGCTTCGACGGTGCGGGCGCTGTCTGTGGTCAGTTCGGCCTGGGTCAATGCCGCTTTGACGGCGTCCACCTGGCCTTGCGCCGACAAAACGACCGCTTCCGCTATTGCTATCTCTTCATCCGTCGCCCCCGCCTGGGCCTGGGCCAACTGCGCCTGCGCCCCGTCCAGCGCCGCCTGGGCTTGGGCCACGTTGGCCGCAGCGCCATCCCGCTGCGCTTGCAGCGTTCGCTGGTCTAGCTGTAACAGTTCGCTGCCGACTTCTACCTCATCTCCTTCATCGGCCATGAGGGCAACGATACGGCCGCCTAATTCGGCGGCCACCGTCACATCTTCTGTTTCGATGGCGCCGGAAGCCATGAGCGTCCCTGTGGCGCGTGATGGCCGGCTGGCCGGGCGCGGCGACGCCGGTCTGGAGGCGGTTCCTTCCCCATTCAGATCAGCAACCAGCGCTTCCCACGCATCGGGGTTGGCGCGGTAATAAATCCAGCCAACGGCCGTTGCGCCCAAAATCAACGCTACAACAATGACAATGACGGTTACTTTTTGTTTCATCGGATTACTCCTGTCTTAGACCTACGAGGTTTCCAAAACCTCGTAGGTCTGGGGTTCTTGTTCACGCGCGCTGGCGATGAAGACATCTTCCAGCGACGGTAATATCTTTTCCATACTGCGGATTTGGATGTTTTCCGCCTGTAATAAGCGCTCGATTTGGGGCTTGAACGTTTCTACGTTTTCAGCCACAACGTGAATTAATGCGCCATAGAGGGCGACTTCTTCAAATAAATCGGCAGTGCGCAGCTTTTGCATAGCAATGTCGGGCGCGGAACAATCAATTTCCAACACCTCGCCGCGCATTTTTTCTCGCTTGATTGCCTCCGGCGAGCCGATGGCGACGAGTTTGCCGCGCTGGATGAAGGCCAGCCGGTGGCAATGTTCGGCTTCGTCCATGTAGTGGGTGGTGACGAAGATGGTGTGTCCCTGGCTGGAAAGAACGTAGAGTAAATCCCAGAAGTCGCGGCGGGAGATGGGGTCTACGCCGGCGGTGGGTTCGTCGAGAAAGAGCATTTCCGGTTCGTGCAGGATGGCGCAGCCAAGAGCGAGCCGCTGCCGCCAGCCGCCGGAGAGGTTTTTGGTCAACTCTTTTTCGCGCCCGCGCAGCCCGGCCATTTCCAGGATGGCTCCTTTGCGCTGGCGCAGGCGCTGGTTACGCACGCCGTAAACGCCGCCGAAGAAGTTGAGGTTTTCGACGACGGTGAGGTCGTTGTAGAGGCTGAATCGTTGGGACATGTAGCCGATGCGCTGGCGGATGGCGGCCGTTTCCCCCACCACATCATACCCCAACACAGTCGCCGAACCGGATGTGGGCGCAATTAACCCCATCAACATGCGCATGGTGGTCGTCTTGCCGGCCCCGTTGGGCCCCAGGAAGCCGAAGATTTCGCCTCGTTTGACAGTGAAGGTGATCTGGTTAACGGCCGTAAACCCGTCGAACTTCTTCGTCAGGTCCATGGTCTGGATGGCGTGGTTGTTTTTGCGTAATGTGTTCATAGCTAAAGCGGTAATTGGGTAATTGGGTAATTGGGTAATTGGGTAATTGAGTAATTGGGTAATTACCAGTTACCAATTACCAATTACCATTCCCCCTTCACTCCAACTTCTTCTGCCTTAGCAGCATAATCGTGCCTGTGTAAATCAACGTCCCCAGCCCTAGAATCGCCAGCAGTTGAGGCCAAAACACCTCAATGCCCGCGCCTTTGAGCAAGATGCTGCGGAAAATGATGAGCCAATGTTTGAGCGGGAAAATGTTGGAAATCAGGCGCATGAGGGGCGGCATTGTCTCCACCGGGAAGGCGTAGCCGGAGAAGATGACCATGACCATGACGACGGCGAAGGCGATGAGCAGCGCCTGCATCTGTGTCTTGGCCACGGCCGAAATCATCAGCCCCCAGCCCAGTTCCACCAGCATGTAAATGAAGGCGATGAGCATGAGCAGGCCCAATGAGCCGCGCATGGGCACGTCGAATAACCAGACGACCATCGCCAGCATGAGCAGAAATTCGGTGTAGCCCAGCGCCAGGGCCAGGATGGATTTGCCGACGATGAGTTCCAGCGAGCGAATGGGCGTCACCATGAGCTGCTCCAGCGTGCCCAGTTCGCGCTCGCGGGCGATCATCATGCTGGCCAGCATGGCGGCGATGGCGGCGGCGATGAAGCCCAGTTCGGAGGGGATCATGAAGTTGGATTCTTTCAAATCTTCGTTGAACCAGACGCGCAGGCTCATGTTGATAGGAGGACTGGAGATTGGAGATTGGAGATTGGCGCCTGGTCTCCAGTCTCCAGTCTCCAGTCCTATATTGGCCCCGTAGGCCGCCGCTACGCCCTGGCCCACTTCAACGGCCGTTTGCGCCGCCATCACGTCTGCCCCATCCACGATAAGCTGAACGGGCACCGGGCTGTTGGCGTCCAGCAGTTGCGCCTGGAAGCCGTTGGGGATAACCCAGGCGGCCATCGCCCGCCCGCCGGCCACGTCGGCGGTTACATCGTCCAGCGACGTGACGTAGTAGGGGTCGAAGGTTTCGCTGTTTTCCATCGCTGCCACCAGCGCCCGGCTGGCGGGGCTGAGGTCGAGATCGAGAACGGCCGTTGGCAAATGGTCAATCCCCTGCGAGGTGGAATAGGCGATCATGAGCAGTTCCGACAGCGGCCCCAGCAGCACAAATGGCGCCAACAGCTTGTCGCGGAACAGTTGGATAAATTCTTTCGTGAGCAGAGTCCAAATTCTGTAAAGCATTTTTTAGTTACACAGAGATACACGGAGGAAACACAGAGATACACAGAGAGAACAAAGAGAAAACCCCCTAATTCTCTGTGAATCTCTGTGTCTTCTTTGTGTGCTCTGTGTCCTGTTTTTCATATCTTCTTTTTGAACATGAGCGACGTCAGCGTCAAAAAGATGACGCCGATGCCGACGATGGCCCAGACGAAGCCTTGAATTTCGGCAAAGCTGGCCCCTTTAACGAAGATGCTGCGGCTGATGATGACGAAATGGGTTGTGGGGAACATGAACGCTTCCAGCTTGATCATCGGCCCCATCAAGCTGAAGGGGATGAGCAGACCGGACATGAAGAATCCGGAAAAGAAAAAGATGAGCATGGAAGCGATCATCGCCACCTGTTGGCTGCTGACGAAGACGGATAAAAATAGCGCAATGCTCATCGTGGAAAACAGGTAAAGGATCGAAAGCAGGAGGTAGAGTCCCAGGCTGCCTTGAAACGGAATTTTGTAACCGTAAACGGCCGTAGCCATACACAGCGGCACACTCAGAAAACCGGCGGCCAGGTACGGGATAATTTTGCCCACAATTAACTCGAAGCGGCCGATGGGCGTAGCAATCAGCCCTTCCAGCGTGCCCCACTCCCGTTCCCGCGCCAGCGCCAGCGACGCCGCCATCGCCGGGACGCTCAACACAATGCCCAACAGCGCCGGGATGAGCGAGACGGTGTAACGGAGTTGGGGATTGAACCAGGCTTGCAACCGCAAATCAATCGGGGATAAACTGCTTACGGCCGCGCCCAGCCGCGTCAACTGCGTTGTTATCCGTTCCTGCGCGAAATGCTCCGTGTGGGCGCTGATGTGGCGGATGGCGTGCCCGGCCGTGTTGGGGTCTGTGCCGTCTACGATAACTTGCAGAGCGGCCGTTTTGCCCGCCAGTAAATCCGCCTCAAAGCCGCGCGGAATGATAACCACCGCCTTCGTTTGGCCGCGCATCAACAAGGTCTCCACTTCGTCCAGACTCTGCGGCCACTTTTCTACCCGCAAAGCATCCGTGCTGGCCAGTTGGGCGATAAATTCGCGCGAGGTGGGCGTCAGGTCTTGATCCATCACCCCAATGCCCACGTTGGTGATGTCAATCGAAAAGGCGTAGCCCATCGTCACCAGTAGCAACACCGGCGACAGGAGCAGCATAACAAACGAGGTTCTATCCCGCGTGATGTGCCACCACTCTTTGCGAATAACCGACCAAACCCGACGCCAATTCATGAATAGGATTCCTTCCCGTGTTCCGTAAACCATAAACCGTATTCCATAGACCGTGTTCCACTCCATACGGACAACGGAATACGGTTTACGGGTAACCAAGATGCTAAGTTAATAACGAACGGCTCTTTAATAAGCAGCGCCTTAGTTCCGATTCCCTCTAGGTATGAGAAACCCGGTCCTTTTCTGATAATCCCGGTAAGCCTCGCCGTAACGAATGACCAGGTCTTTCTCCTCGGCCAGGCACATCGCGTAAAAGATCGGCAGCCAGATGAATGAATACAGGGCCAGGAAAGGCGAATTCAGCAAAAAGGCGAATGTCCACCACAACACAACCTCGCCGGCGGCCTGCGGGTGTCTGATTTTTTGGTAAATGCCCCCGTAGAGCGTATGCTCCTTCTTCACCGCCATCGTTTCCTCACCGGCGTCTTTCATTCCCCGCCAAAACAAATAGCCGCTGGGAATGGTGATGATGAGCGCGATGACGGCCGAAACCCACCACGGCCATGGAAAAGTTTGGGGGAGGGAGATGGGCAAGGGGTAAAATGCGTAAACGACATAATTAATACCAGCTACGGTCATAAAAATTGAGGCCGCAATCCGGTATTGGGTGCATTTACGGTAGGCGTCCGGGCCAATCTTCTTTTCCAGAGTGGCCGGGCCGGCGCTTTTCACATAATAGAATAGACACAAAAATGTTGCCGCTACCAAGATAATAAAATTTATCCACGCTATCATTGTTGCAACTCCTTAATAACCGTTCAGATGTTCTTGATGACTAATGATTGATGATTGATGATTGGTCTGATCATCAATCTTTAATCCTCAATCTTCAATCTTCCCCCATCCGCCGCCGGATGAGCGAAATAAACGCTTCTTCCATGCGCGGGCTGGTGCGCCGGGCGTCCAGTATTTGAATGTTTTGCCCGGTCAAAACGGATCGCAGCCGGGCTAACATGCCGTCGCCGTCGCGGGCAAAAACGCGCAGTTGGTCGCCGTAAGTTTGCACTTCCAGCACGCCTTCAGTTTGCGCCAGGAGGTCGCGGGCGCGGCGCAAATCGGACGGCTAGATGGCGAACAGGTCGCCTTCGGTCATCGCTTTGATCGCTTCTGGCGTGTCGCAAACGACGAGTTCTCCCTGGTACATCAGCCCCACGCGGGAGCAGCGTTCGGCTTCGTCCATGTAGGGGGTGCTGACGATGAGGGTGATGCCCTGCAGGTGTAAATCGGTGAGGATGTCCCAAAATTCGCGGCGGGAAACGGGGTCTACGCCGGTGGTGGGTTCGTCCAGGTAGATGATGTCGGGCGTGTGGATGAGGGTGCAGGCCAGGGCCAGCTTCTTTTGCATGCCGCCGGAGAGGTGAGCGGCGCGCCGGTCGCGGAATTCGGTCAGCCGGGCGAATTGCAGCAGCCGCTCGATCTGTTCTTGCCGCGCCGCGCCGGTCATGGCGAAGACGTCGGCGAAGAAGTTGAGGTTTTCCCAGACGGAAAGGTCGCGGTAGAGGTTGAAGCGCTGGGCCATGTAGCCGATGCGCTGCTTGATCGGTTCGGGCTGGGCAGCGGTGTCGTAGCTTGCGACGACGGCCGTTCCCCCCGTCGGGTCCATGATGGCGGCTAACAGGCGGATGGTCGTCGTCTTGCCGGCGCCGTCGGGACCGACCAGGCCGAAGATTTCGCCGCGTCGGATTTGGAGGTTGAGGTTGTTGACGGCCGTCACCTTTTTAAACGTCCGCGTCAGCCCTTCCGTCTCAATCATCCACTCGTTAGCCATCCATTTGCTCCACACCCAGCCCGCGCAAAACCAGATCGCGGGCGGCGTTGACCAACTGTTGCCCGTTCACATCGGCGACCCCCATCCCCAGCGCCAGCGTGATGCCGTCGAACAAATTCATGATAGCGAAGGCCATTGCCTCCGGCGCAGACGCCTGGAACTCCCCGCTGGCGATTCCCTGTTCAATAATTCGCGTCATCATATCCAGGTAGGGGCGATAAAATTCGCGCATCAACCGCTGCACATCGGCGTCATGCCGCGTTTGCGCCCACGCTTCCATCATGACGCCGAACAAGGGGATAAATTCTTCGATGGAACCGCTGAATAACCCCAGACTGGTCAATAATTTGTCGGTGGCGCTGCTGTTGTCGTCGGCCACAATCCCGGCCCACGCTTGACCAATCGGAGCCATCATGGCCTCAAACAAAGAGAGGAACATCTCCTTTTTGCCTTTGAAATACCAGTAAAGCGAGCCTTTGCTCAACCCGGCGGCAGCAGCGATGTCGTCCATCGTCGTCAGGTGGTATCCTTTTTGGCTGAAGCAGGTGATGGCCGCTTCGTAAATTTGCTGTTTGCGTTCGACGGAAACGTCTGGTTTGGGGGACATGGGGCAGTCTTTTTGAGACTGGGGATTGGGGACTGGAGATTAGCGGCTTCAATCTCTAATCTCTAATCTCTAACTCTTAATCTTCCGTAACACCCACAGCATGACGGCGGCGAAACCGATGGCGTCGCCGGCGCTGCCGGCCAGCTGCAGCCAGCCGGTCAAGCCAATCGCCGGGGAAATGTATTGGTAGGCGATGAAGGCCCACACCAGCCCCACGACGGTTCCCACGGCGATATCAACGGCCAGGCCGTAGGGGGGAGCGCTGTTGAAGGCCATTGGCAGCAGCCAGGTAATAAGGGTGCTGCCGACCAGGGTAATTAATAATGTGACAATCATCAGATTCCTCCTTGGATCGCAATAACTGACTGACTGGTCAGTATGGTAGTAGGATACACCAAAATAAAGAGAGATGTCAAGGGGGAAACGGCAAGAAAGAGTGAAGTGACCCCCACACATAACAACCTCAACGTGATGGGATACGGCCGTTTGTTATCTGTCTTGACATCCCAAAAACGTATAAGTACAATGTACATATGAAACAGCTTGAATTTGAATGGGATCCCAAAAAGAACAAGAAAAACATCAAAAGACATGGCGTTTCATTTGAGGAAGCTAAAACTGTTTTTTACGATGAGTATGCGCTTCAATTTTTTGATCCCGATCATTCGGAAGATGAAAACCGTTTTCTCCTGCTGGGCATAAGTTTTAAGTTAAGAACGATTGTTGTGTGTCATTGTTTTAGACGAGAAGAAACAATTATACGAATTATTTCGGCCAGGAAAGCGGACAAAGACGAATCACGAGATTATTGGAGTGAAAGAAAATGAGAGACCATTACGATTTTTCCAAGATGAAAGGAAAGAAAAACCCTTACATCAAATATCTTAAACAACCCGTTACCATGCGTATTGATCGCGATTCTGTAAGCTATTTTAAGTCGCTGGCAGAAGAAACAGGTATCCCATACCAGACTCTAATCAACCTTTATCTACGCGATTGCGCGGCTAATAATCGTAAGCTGCAAATGCAGTGGGATTGATGGAACACGGCCGTTCCCCCACCCCTCGCACAACAATCTCAACTGATAGGATACGGCCGTTTACCCCCGTCTCCTCAATTCTATGTTGTGACAGAACGGCCGTTTTCTGAGGTATAATGAAGCATGGCTACCGTTTTTATGAAATGGCTGGAAACCAGTCCGCAAGATTATGATCGCGGTATTCAACTGTTGACGTTGGGGCGGCTGACCCCGCTCAAAGCGCAAATCGCCCGCGACTACGTGCAGCCAGGGACGCGCGTCCTGGAGATCGGCTGCGGAACCGGTACGCTGACGCAGATGATGGCTGAACGGGGCGCCGTCATCACCGGCATAGACGCCTCGCCCATCATGCTGGCTGAAGCGGAGGCCAAAATCGCCGAGTCGGGTTTAGACGAGCAGGTGACATTGCAGCAAATGGATGCCAGTCTCGTCGGCGAAAAATTTGAGCCAGGCACATTTGACTTGATTGTATCCACACTGGTTTTCAGCGAACTGCCGCTGGCGGCGCAGCAGTATGTTTTGGCAGCGTGCGCCGGGTTGTTGGCGGAAAACGGCCGCCTCCTCATTGCCGACGAAGCCATTCCCAACGGCCGTCTGGCCCGATTCTTGTTCTTCCTCATCCGCCTGCCCCTGGTTTTGCTCACCTGGCTGCTGACCCGCACGACGACGGCGGCGCTGCGCGATTTTGACAACCTGCTAACCGAAGCCGGTTTCCATCCCCGCCGCGCCGAATCCCACCTGGGCGGCAGTCTGGTTTTGTTTACGGCCGTTCCCGCCGCCAGCCAATCGCCCATTACCCATTACCCATTACCTATCCTGCGCCACCGCCCCACGCTCCGCACCCGTCTGCTGGATTTATGGCTGTTGTTCTTCCGCATCGCCCCGCCTTATCCCAAGGTGTAACCCGGCCTGTACGCCGTCGGCCGGCCGGATAAGAAATCGCCAGTGCTGGTGACGGGTAATTTTGATTTGACGGTGCGGCGGGTGGTGAAGGCGCTGGACGGCCGGGTGGACTGCTGGTTGTTGGTGGCTGATTCGGCCGGGATTAACGTCTGGTGCGCGGCCGGCGGCGGTTATTTTACGGCGGAGAAGGTGATTACGGCCGTTAAATCATCGCGCCTGGCGGAGGTCGTCAGCCACCACGCCCTGATTTTGCCCCAACTGGCGGCCAACGGCGTAGACGGCTGGAAAGTGCGGCAGGAGACGGGCTGGGGCGTGCATTGGGGGCCGGTCAAAGCGGCCGACATTCCCGCTTACCTGGCCGCCCGCCGCAAGAAGACGGAGGCGATGCGCTGGGTGCGCTTCCCGCTCAAAGATCGGCTGGAGATGGTGTCGGCGACGCTGGGTTTTTATAGCCTGCTGATTTTGTTGCCGGTATTGATTTTCTGGCGGCCCCTGTTTTGGCCGGTAACGGCCGCTTTATCGGGTCTTTCTTACTTTTATGCGATCACGCTCCCCTGGCTGCCGGGACGAGATGGGCTGTTGAAGAGCATCCCGCTGACTGTGATCGGGCTGGCGGGATTGGCGGTGTGGACGGCCGTTATCCACCCCCTGCCGCCGCCGCAACTGTTCCATTGGGCCATTGCCGTCACCGCCTTCT
The DNA here is from genome assembly GCA_024275635.1 of Chloroflexota bacterium. Lineage (GTDB taxonomy): Bacteria > Chloroflexota > Anaerolineae > Promineifilales > Promineifilaceae > JACKCC01. Next base: position 12,624 of record JAJRYT010000155.1, read on the forward strand.
CCGTCTTCACTGGCGCTGAACTGCAAGGGATGTCCCCCCTCATGCGCGGCGAGCAGGCCAATTGGGGATGGGAAGCGGCGGTTGGCGTGGCGCTGGCGGCCGTTTATTGGGTTACGCCGTTGCTTATGGGGTGGCCCTAAGCATCAATCTTCAATCTTTGATAATGAAATGATTCATGACTGATGACTGATAATTGATTATGTCTGAGAATCCTACCATCTGGTCATCTCTGACCGAACATTGGGAAATTGCACGCACGCTGCGCGGACTGCAAATTCAGTTTGACGCCGAAAAATGCACCGGCGTCTGGCAGTGCTATGAAGTGTGCCCTGTAGGTTGTTGGACGCCAGATTATTCCCGGCGCAAGGTTGTATTTCATGACCAGGACTGGTGTATTGCCTGCGGCGCGTGTGTTTTACAATGCCCGGAAGGGGCGATTACGTTAGAATAGGGGTGGCAAACGGCCGTTCCTCCCCTTCACCGTCCAAAATGTGACCGTTTCAACCCAACCTGTGTCTACTCAACAGAACTCACACATTAGTCCCCGTTCAAAAGGAGAAAATAAAAATGGCAGAAAGTATGGATGACATCAAAAAGGCAATAAAAAAACAGGCAGGGAAAGTCAACTTGGCGCGAGAGAGCAAGAAAAAACTCAGCGGTCTGGATGAAAAACTAGAAGTTGCCACCGCCGCCATGCGCCGCGCCGCCCCCAGCCCCAAAACCCACACCGTTGTCAGCGGCGACACCCTCAGCGGCATCGCCAAGCAATACGGCAAAAGCAGTTGGAAAGAAGTTTACGAAGCCAACAAAGCGATCATCGGCGACGATCCCAACAAAATCCGCGTCGGCATGGAACTTGATATTTAAGAAGCCAGAAA
>JAJRYT010000156.1 GCA_024275635.1 Chloroflexota bacterium
GCATGTCACTCTTTTTATGCGATGTTCAAATATTCGTACTCGAGTAAAGTTGCATTGACTAAAATCAGATTCTCACTCTGGTTACAAAATTATCTGGAAATATTTCTGATTTCGAATTTTGTACAAAGTCGAGCTAAGTTAATTACGAACGTCGCCTTAAAGCGTCTTTAACGATGATAAATCGCAGACGCTGATTATCGCTTACCGTCTATGGCTCCGGTTCTGCCATCAACTGCAAAATAACTGCTTCCGTCTCATCATACGCCCCTTCGCCAATGTATAATGGCCAATCACGTTTGCACAGGCGTTGTTGTCGCTGTTGCTTACGAAAACGATGATAAGTTTCCCAATCATTATTTTCAGCCACAGCCCGCAAGTGAAGCAAACTTTCTGCACCGTCGATTGACCAGCGCATGCCGGACAGTTCCATCCGATCTTTCACAAAATGACGGCAGACGCCTTCAATCACCCCGGAAGCAATGGGCCACCCTTTTTGTAAATAGGCGGCATAATCCATGTATGCCCGATTGTTCTCGAAGTAGTTAGCTACTTCACGAAGGACTTTTTGCTGGCTGGCCGAGCGTCCTTTTTCTTTCGCCAATTGCCGAAAAGTGATAGCCAAGTCGTATGCCTGACCATTGAGCAAATGGTGTGTTTGTTCCAGTATCCAGGCGTGACGGTCAGGGTCGTCTTCACCATAGAGCGCGTTGGCTACTTGCCAGAGATATTCATAGGCATGAATGAAGTCCAGGATGAGGGTGAAGTCTGAAAAACGTGTGGTAAGGTGACTTTGCAGAGATTTATCACCATCGCAAAGCATGACCCGATGTTGGCTATGGTCGCCCATACGTTGGTTAACTTCGCCTTGCAAGCGGTCCAAGTCGGCCTTTTTGCTCTGTAGCGTCCCCCAGATTTGTTTGTGCTGTGGACGAGAGCGGTTAAGGTCGGTTTTTGTTTCCCCCTCCTTCAGGAGGCTGGCCATAACAGTATCCACCGAACGAGTCGCCGGTTGGAGGGTGTAAATTGCCGTTGCTGTCACTGCCTTCTTCCGACTTCGGGCTTCCCCACGCTTCAGGCGTACTTTGTCTTTGCTGGCGCTTGCCTTGATAATGGGAATGCCTTTGCCATCAGCTTGCAGAACTAAAATAGACGCGTCTTCCTCGACAGGTGGCGGTGGTTTTTGCTCATAATACGCCGCGGCATCAGCAGCGTCCGTTTCAATAAACTGTTGTGTACATCGGGTGGAAAGGCTAATATCGAAGAAACGGTCAATGATCTCAACTTCCTTGGCAAAGGGAATATAGACGCTCAACTCATCATGAAGTTCCCGTAAGAAATCAGAGTAGCAGTCTGCGCCCAAACCTAACTCCGCATCCAGAGGGATATACCCCCCATCATTTTTGCGGTAAAAGTAAGGCCGCGTAATTGTCAACTCGCCAAAGACAGAAAAATAATCTCGTGTTCTATCGCTATGATAGGGCAAGGTTTTACCCGCTTCGTTGGCCGCTGCCTTTCGGGAACATGTTTCCGAACGCACATCAAAGAACAGTTGCATTAGCTCAGCGCCCAGGCATAAGAGTTGCTTGAAGAGGTAGCGTTCCATTTGGTCAGCCGAACACTTTTGTCCATCGGCGTCCGTTACAGTTGATAGTAACATATCAAAGTCAGTTCTTACTTTTTGCTGTATTATAGAGATTAAGTTGAAAGTCATGTTCGCCTCCTTGTATTACGGTTTGTCAACCTATAACATACCAAGAAAGCAGCATGGCTTTCAACCGGGTTTCAACTCATTTGAAACACGCCCTTTATCAAATCGCTCTTTTGTTATGGTGGCGAAAAACTAATGACACTAACCGTATTCCGTAATCCGTGTTCCGTGTTCCATGTTCTGTTGCCCGCATTTTCGGATTACGGTTCATGGATTACGACTCGTAAAATTCACCGGGTTTAACGGCCGTCCCCCACCCAACACCGCGGCCACGTTTTCCGCCGCCATCAGCGCCATGCGGCGGCGGGTTTCCGTCGTCGCACTGCCGATGTGGGGAACCATCACCACATTGGGCAGCGCCGCCAGACCGGGATGGGCTTCCGGCTCTTCCTCGTACACATCCAGCCCGGCCCCGGCAATGAGGTCCTGTTCCAGGGCTTGCACTAAATCAGCTTCTTTGATGATGGGGCCGCGGGCGGTGTTGATGAGAATCGCGGATGGTTTCATCAACCGGAACTCGTTCAACGTCAATAAATGGCGAGTTTGGGCCGTCAGAGGGGCATGGATGCTGACAAAATCGCTGTGCCGCAGCAGGTTGGCAAGACCCACAAATCGGGCTTCCAGTTCCCGCCCGGCGTCGGGTTTGGGATTCTGTCCGGTGTAGAGGATGCTCATGTTAAAACCAAGCAGGGCGCGGCGGGCAACGGCCGCGCCAATCCGTCCCAGCCCCACAATCCCCAACGTCTTGCCAAACACATCCACGCCCAGATGAGGCTGGAACAGTTCCCATCCCTCGAATTTCCCGGCGCGCATGTAGGCATCCGCTTCCACGATGCGGCGGGCGGTGGCCAACAGGAGGGCGAAAGTGAGATCGGCCGTACATTCCGTCAAGACGCTGGGGGTGTTGGTGACGATGATGCCGCGCTCGGTGGCCGCGGCCACATCAATGTTGTCATAGCCCACGGCCACATTGGCGATAATTTTGAGATGCGGCGCGGCGTCCATCACCTGGGCGTCAACTCTGTCTGTCAGCAAGCAAATAATCGCCTCTGCCTCCGCCAATCGCGTCCCCATTTCCGACAAACCCAGCGGCGCATCGGCCTCGTTATGCCAATAACTCAGGCCGGCTTCATCAATCAAAGCAATCGCTTCATTAAAAATCTTCCGTATAATAAGAATCCGTTCCATTTTGCTCCAATAATCGTTCAATCAATATAGCCTGAATCTACGTGAACCGCTCCTGTAACCGTTCAGACCCTGAGGGTTCGTTCAAAATTAACTTTGGAGTTTGCTGGTAATTGGTAATTGAGTAATTGGGTAATTACCAGTTACCAATTACCTGGTTACAATTTTTCAAATGCCAAAGTTATAAACAAATGTGCCCTCAGGGTCTGGGTAGCCCCCTGAACGCTTACCTCCATAGAGGCTAAGTAGTTACGGTATTTTTTCATCTAAATTTGGTCGGAGATGTCTACAATTTCGCCGTCAACGGTAAGCTGTTCCACGCGCAGGCTGGCGTTGTCCAGCAGGTTGTTGCAGTAGTCGGCCAACTTCTGCCCGCGCTCGAACAGGGCCAGCGACTCTTCCAGGGTCAACTCGCCCGCTTCCAGTTTGGAGACGATTTGCTCCAGTTCGGCCAGGGCGGTTTCGAAGGTTAGGTCTTGGGTTTCGTCGGTCATTGTTGTCCTCAAAGATATCCGATTTCTTTAAGAAATCGGATATCTGAAATGCACTACCAATTGCCAAAGGCCGGCGACTGCCCGCCATTCAAATATTCCTCAATGCGGCAGCGGGTTCCGCGGTTTATGCCTTCCGGCAGTTGGTCAAACGGAAATAATTTCATCTCGGTGATTTCGTCGTCACTCTGGCCGTTTAGTTCAAACTCATGGCACAAAAATAGGGTGATGTGGTTGCTGGTGGGGCCGGCCAGATTGGCGTAGATGCCAAATAATTGCAATGCGCCCAACGCGCCGCCGACTTCTTCCATCGCTTCGCGGCGCACGGCCGTCTCCACATTTTCCTTCCGCTTCACCCCGCCGCCGGGGAAGTACCAGCCTGGTTTGTAGCTGTGCCGCACCAGCGCCACCTGCCCATCCCGAATGAGCATGACCTGGACGCCAAAGTTGACAGGCTTGAAAAGATGCCAGTAAATTCTGGCCCCGGCAAATAGGAGGCGCATTTTTAAGCTCATGATGGCATTCCCTCATCAACCGTCACATCGAAGGCGCCGTCGCTGACCTGAACAGACAAGGCATCGCCGGCGGTGACATCTTTCGTGGTGCGAATGATACGGCGGCCGTCCTCCCCCCTGACAATTGCATACCCCCGCGACAATGTCGCCAGCGGGCTGACGGCCGTTAACCCGGCCTGGGCCACCGCCAGCCGTCCCTGTTCCCGCCGCAGCAGATAGCGCATGGATTGGTCTAAACGGCCGTACAACCCATCAATCCGCTGCCGCTGGCTGTCTAGGCTGGCGCGCGGGCTGAGATGGCGCAGGGAGCGGGCCAGATTTTGCACTTGCTGCCGTTTTCCTTGCAGGTTGTCCCCCAAATCGGCGGCCAAACGCGCTTTCAAACCGCGCAAAATCGGTTCCCATTCGACGATGTCGGGCACGGCCAGTTCCGCCGCCGCCGAGGGCGTGGGCGCGCGCAAATCGGCCACAAAATCGCTGATGGTGAAATCTACCTCATGCCCCACGCCGCAGATGATGGGATGTTGGGCGGCGAAGATGGCGCGGGCTACCCTTTCGTCGTTGAAGGCCCATAAATCTTCCATCGAGCCGCCGCCGCGGGCGATGATAATGGTGTCTATGTCGGAACGGCCGTCCAGCCATTGCAATGCTCGCACAATCTGCGGCGGAGCCAGTTCCCCCTGCACCAGCGCCGGCGCGATGAACGCCTGCGCCAGAGGATAACGCCGCCGCAGGACGTTCAGAATATCGCGCAGCGCCGCCGCGTCGGCCGAGGTAACGATGCCGATCTTCTTGGGGAAACGGGGAATGGGCTGCTTGTGCGCTGCGTCGAACAGCCCTTCGTCGGCCAGCAGCTGCTTGAGCCGCTCGAAAGCCAGCGCCAGGTCGCCGCGCCCGGCCGGTTCCAGATGGTCGGCGTATAGCTGGTACACGCCATTGGCCTCGTAAACGGAGATACGGCCGTTTGCCGCCACCGCATCCCCATCTTGCGGCCGAAAGCGCAATCGTTCCGCCGCCGAGCGCCACATGACGCATTTCAACTGCGCTCCTTCATCCTTGAGCGTGAAATACAAATGGCCTGACCGCGCCCGCGTAAAATTGGAGATTTCGCCGCTGACTGCTACATCTTGCAGCCGAAAATCAATCTCAAACAACTCGCGGATGTAACCCGTCAGTTCACTGACCGTCCAGGCGTCACCCTTCTGTTCGCTATCACCAAAAGAAAACCCCATTACCTGGTTTACCCCTTCACCCGCTCATTTGCTTCTGGCCGCTTGCCATTCTTCATACGGCGGCACATCCTCGCCCACCGACCAGAAGAAGAAGTACGCGCCCATCGCTCCCATAAATTTGAACTGTTTGATAAATGCCTTTGCGCGGGAATAGTAATCCAGGTCGTCCATGCTGCGCAGGTAGGCAGGGAAGGAGCCGTGTTCGCGGATGAGTTCCTGACAGACCTGGGCGTTGTGGATAGTGGCGGCAATTTTACGGCCGTTGCGCACAATCCCCTTATCCTCCACCAGCCGTTCCAAATCGATCTCCGTAAACGTAGCCACCATGTCAATATCAAAATCGGCAAACGCCTTCTGGAAATTAGGCCACTTATTTTCAATTACCTTCCAGCTAAACCCGGCCTGGAACACGGCCTGCGTGATTTTCTCCAGGTAGCCGGCGTCATTTTTAGGAACAGCGCGCGGGGGGGCTTGACGATCAGTTGGTTCAGGCATGTGATACCTCCATATTTTAGGTGACAGCCGCTTTTGAAAGGGCTGTTACCTTGCTCGAAAATAGAACATACGCTCTAATTCTAATGGCAATCGCGCAAACAATCAAGATAGAACTAGACAATTTCCGCCAGGAGCGCGCGTTCTTCGGCTTCGCTGTTGATGAGGTTGTCCAGCCGGGCCGCCAGCAGTTGGTCGAGGATGACGGCGTATTCAGGGCCGGGTTTGAGACCCATCGCCCGCAGATCATCGCCGGTAACGGCCGTTTTCACCCCCCGCCATTCCTGGTAGAACCGCTCAATCTGGCTGGCGTGGGGGCTGTTTCCCAGGGTGATGCAAGCGGTTAAAAGGACGCGGGGATGAAACGGCCGCAGCGCCTTTTCCACCTGGCTGGGGCGGGCGCCGAGGGGCAGCGCGTCCAACTGTTCCAGACAGCGGGCCACGGCCATGACATCTTCCCGCGTTGCTTTTCGCACGCGCAGCCGAGCCATCACCGCGTTTTGCTCCGAAGCCGACAGCCCAATCACCCACTGGGCGAAATATAAGACAGGCTGCCATTGGGACGGCCGTTCCGCTGCCCAAACAGGACTTTGCAGCAGTTCTGGCACGCGCTCAAACGCTGCCGCCATCGCCGCCGACCAGTGCAGCGAGGGATGAATTTGCGCTATCACCCCCAATTCGGCGAGCCGTTCCATTACCTGGATGCGGGCCGGTTCGCGCAGGGCTAATTCAATCTCATGCCGGATGCGGTCGCCGGTCACGCGATCCAGCATGGGCAGCGCCGACGCCATCAATTCGGCCGTGCGTGCTTCTATACGGAACCCCAACCGCTGTTCCAGGCGGATGGCGCGTAAAATGCGCGTGGGATCATCCACAAAACTCAAGCTGTGCAAAACCCGGATCAGCTTTTGTTCCAGGTCGCGGCGGCCACTGTAAAAGTCTAGCAGTTCGCCCAGATGCGCGCCATCCAGACGTACTGCCAGGGTATTGATAGTAAAGTCGCGCCGGTGTAAATCGGACTTAATTGATCCCTGCGCCACCTCCGGTAAAGCGGATGGTTCTTTGTAAAATTCTGTGCGCGCCGTGACAAAATCAACGGAATCAGGTAAAGCGCGGGCGGGTGCGGGAGTGGACGGGCGAGGGGATGACGTCTTGTCTGCGGCGCCGCTGGGAGCCTGTTCGTTGGCATCGCTGACCGCCTGCCAAATCTGTGGTGTGAGGAACCATTTGGCGGTGCCGAACCGGCGATGGGTATGGACTTCGCCGCCAAATTTCCGCTGTAGTTGACGTACCAGTTGGATAGCATTGCCTTCGACGACCATGTCCAGGTCAACGGCCGTTTTCCCCAACAGCAAATCGCGCACCAGACCGCCGACAAAATAAAGGGGCATGCGCAGGGAAGCGGCCGTTTCGCTTATAACCAGCAGCATTCCCCACATGGCTGGGGGAAGGGCGCTGTTGAGATGCTGGCGCAGGTTGGTTGCGGCTGATTCCGGCGATGGTTTGAATAAATGGTTCAGTACATCGGTGCGCGTCACTACGCCAATCGGACGGCTTGGCGCGGCCTGGCCTCCATTGTCGTCGGCAATGACCGGGATTTGTCCCCAACCTTCTTCCAGCATCAACTGTTGTACGCGCTCGATGGAGTCGGACGGCCGTACCGTAAACGCGCCGGCCTTCATAATCCGACTTATCGGCAGGTGTGAAAGTTTGTGACTCATGGCCCTGTCAACTGCCCGGCGGGTGAGCAGTCCGACCAGTTCCCCTTGTTGGGCGTCAACGACGGGGTATCCCTCATAACCAAACCGCTGCATCAGCTCCTCAGCCTGGGCCACTGTCGCCAGCGGCGACAATGTTTTGACGCCATACGACATGATTTCGGCCACTGTGGCCAGAGGTTTCACCGCCTGCGGCAGCAGGGCTAATAAGTTGGCCTTCACTTTTGCCAGCGTTTGCCCAATAATGATCGCCGCCGCTGCCCGCCGGTGCCCGCCGCCGCCCAATGCCCGCGCCACCACGGACACATCCACGTCGTCATGGTCGCTGCGGGCCACAAGTTGTACATCTTGGCCTAGTTGTACTAACACGAATAACCCCGCTGGCGCCAGCGCTTCCCGCAGCCGGTGGACGATGGACGAGATTTCATCTTCAAAATCATCGGGGGCGACCACGTCGGTTATAATTAATGATTGGCCGGCGATTTCGATCCAGGAAACGGCCGTTTGTAACTGTTCATATAACCGCCACTGCACCGGCGTCAAGGGCATATTCATAAAACGACGCACAACCGCCAACTGCGCGCCTTGTTCCAGAAGCCAACTGGCCGCGCGAACATCCTGAGATGTTGTCGTATCATAAATAAGCGATCCCGTATCTTCGTAAATGCCCAACAGCAGCAGCGTTGCCTCCTCCGCAGTCAAGCGCCGCCCGGACGACTGTAACATCTCCACCAGCAGTGTTGTTGTCGCCCCCACGTCACCTAATTGATACGTCCAATTTTCATGCCTTTTTTGTGTCTCATGGTGGTCAATAACATTTACTTGTGGCGCGCGCACCATGCCGCGCACATTGCTCATGGAGTGCGTATCTACCAACAGAACCTTGTCAATTCGCCGCCGTTTCCAATCTTCCGGACGGATGAACGGCAGCGCATCCCAATATAAGTTCAGAAATTGCTGCACATTGCGGTTGATACGACGCGAAAGCAGCGGCGTCCCTTCCGGGTAAAGTTTATGCGCCGCCAATTGCGAAGCGACCGCATCAAAATCGGCATTTTCATGGGTGAGAATGATCTGCATGGCTCCATTATAACCCGAAATAAAGGGAGGCGTTTATCAAACTAAAGGTGACCGTCTAGCGAAGCTTCGCCTCAAACCGACAAAGGGGGACGCGGGCGCTGTTAAGGCGCCGCATGGGTTTGCCCTAACGGAATCCAAGGTAGTTGCATCTCATTGGTAATGCGTTCGTCGAGGATGGGTAACGGCCGATTGGTGAACGCATCATAAACACGCACGGTAGCCCCGATGAGTTGTCCTGGTTGGGCGGCGGCATCCATAACCAGCCGGTGCGGCGAACGCACAGTTGAACCGGCAATCCATTTAAGCGTGGGGATGGCCCCCATTGCCGGAATGGAATCTTCTAAATCCCACCAGGCCCAATGGAAACCATCGGCTTCGTAGCCAATGAGACGGACGGAGACGACCAGATCGCGCCTGATGGGGCTGCTGCTGCGGAAGGTTTGGGGCAGGGTCAGAGATTGGAGATTGGAGATTGGAGATTGTGGGATTGGTCGGCCAGTCCAGACGATACCCTGGCCGAGAGGAACATAAAATTGTGAATGGCGAAGGGCGAGTTGTGAATTGTGAATCTTTAAGCCCCAGGGACCGAAGTAGTCGGGCATAGGGAATGCGCCATTTAGAATGTCGTCGCGGATTTCGGTTTGGTAGCCTTGTTCAGTTTGCCAATGAAGGTAGAGGCGGAGCCGGTCGGGTAGTGTGTTATCCCAATCGTAGCCGATGAGGCGCAGTAACGGCCGTCCGCCAGGCAGGGTGCGATGAACTGGGTTTTGCGTTACCGGCGGCTGGCTCATAGCGGTGACGGGTAGGGAGGCGATGGTCACGCGGCCGGCGCTGTTCTGCGGCGTGCCCAGCATCACGGCAAAGTCGCCTGGCGCCGCGCCCAAACGCGGCGTCAACCGAAATTGAGTCAGGGTGACGCCGTCCGGCTGGGGCTGGCTCTGCAAATCCTCCTGGGCATAGAGACGGCCGTCATCCCCCACAAGGTGGGCGAAGATGGATACTGGCGATTGGCGTTCGGAGGTTGGCTGCCAGGCGATGGTGAATAGCGCCTCCTGGCCGATTTCGACAGCGGCGGGGGCGAGTTGGTAGCCGAGAAGTTGAAGACTGCCGTCCAGTGTCAGGTTGAGGGGGGAGAAATCAGCGGGCAGCGTTGTGCGGGGCTGTTGGCGAAATAGGTAAGCCTCGTCGAGCGGTTCGGGGGCGGGCAAGGCGGCGTAGGCGGTTTCGTCGAAGTGGGTGGCGATGACGGAACGGCCGCCGGCCACTTCTTCCTCGATTCGCCGCGCCCAGGTTTCAGCGTAGGATTCGCCTTCGGGAAAGATAAATTTGACGGCGACATCAGGCCGCTGTCCTTCTACCTCTTGCAGGTACCAAAGCGGCGTGGCCCAGTGCCAATCGGCCAGAATTGCAGTATTGGCCGGGGCTTGTTCGAGTAAGTTTTGCGCGTAGTCACGAGCGGAACCGTCTTGATGTAAAAAGGCGAAGCTGGGGTAATGCTGCCAGCCCTGAAAAACGGCCGTTACCAACATCAACGCCGCGAAAACGGCCGTTACCTTGTCGCCAGGCCACCCGGCCCCTTTACCGATTCCATACCCTAATCCAATCACGGCCGGGATGTAAGCGGGGAGCATGTACTCGACTGTTTGCGGCGCGCGGTAGGTGGCGGTGATGAAAGTATGCAAAATGAAGGAACCACCCAGTAGCAGCGCCAACTGGCGATCATGCCACAACAGCAACGCCAACCCGACGCCCATCCCGGCCAACAGCCAGGGTGAAAATTGAAAGGTGAGAACATTGCCCATTACCTGAAACCGCGACCAAAGGATGGCAGGTTCGATGAAGTAAAATAGGTCGCCGCGAAATCCCAGCGCCAGGATATGATTCACAAAACCGGCGGCCGTGGCTAATCCGGGGGATGCGCCGCGCACATCGGCCCCGGCGCGTAAGGGAAAGTAGAGCAGGGGAAGCAGACCCACTAACCCGGTTAGGAACGGCCGTACCCAACGCCTGGGTTGTTTGATGATCGCTGGGTTAATGATGATTACAAACAACAAGAAGACCGCGCCCATGAATACCAGCGAAGCATGATGGGTCACGCCTAGCCCTAACGCCAATGCAAACAGCACCAGCCAATTCTCTCCAGAGCCAGGTTTTTGGTTGACGATCTCCCTATACCGCACCAGTGTATAAATCATCAGAGCCACAAACAGCCCGGTTAAGCTGCGGATGTTGGCGGTGGTTGCCTGCGCCGAAAAAGTCGTGGCTGTACCGAGCGCGAGAACGGCCGTTATGCTGGCGCTGTGCCGCCTGGTTAGCTGGTAAACTGTCAGATAAACCAGTACGAGTGTCGCGGCGCTGGTCAGGGCGGAAAAAAGGTTGGCTTTGTAAGCTGGCGAAGCCGGCAGAGGGAGCCGGGTCATTAAGTGGGCCAGCATTGTGTACAGGGAAAATCCTGGCGGGTGGGCCACGCCCAGATTGGCGGCGATGATTTGGAATTCGCCGTTATCGGCCGGCAGGATGCCGGGAGCCAGTGTGGTTATATAGAGGGTGAAAAATATAACGGCCGTCGCCAGTACGGGTATCGTCAGAGGCCAGCCGCGCTTCAGTCTGAAGCTGTAAGTGATGATAACTAGAAGGAGTGTGAAAACGGCCGTTTTCGGGTCTGGTTCCGGAGAAAGGAGATAAAAAAGCAGTAAAAATAACGGCCATTGTTGGCTGGACTGTTTGTATCGTAGAAATAAGAATGATAGCGAGAGGGTAACGGCCGTAATAAGCGCCGCCTTGACCAGACTGTAGCCGGTAATGCCCGCTGTCAACTCACTGAAAACTCTACCGCTAAATAGACCCAGCACGATTGCTGGCCCGTATAAAAGCAAAAATTGCCGACCCCGTTGTCTCATATGCCTGATTATAATGTTGCCGGGTCATTCTGTCGCCAATAAAAAAAGACTGCCATAACAAATGGCAGTCTCTTTGCAGAATGCGGTGATGGAGAGTGCGGTGTGCGATTAACTTTCTAAGGAGTAGGCGTTAGGTGAGATTTGCGGCGATTCGTCAATGATAGTGTACACTTCAACTAAATTCTCTTCTTGACTGATACGGGATGAAAGCATGGTGGCGGCGACAGCCAAAAATGATGCAATAAAAGAAGCAACAACAAAAATGATGGCGATGGTCAACATAACACCTTTCTCCTTACTTTACTTTTTGACTAGAGTGAAAACAATATTGACAAGTAAGTTTTTAACTATCAACAGATAATATATCATTTTGTACCAAATGTCATTAGTACATACGACCCAAACAGATTTCGATGACCCCGATTAGGCCTTGTAACCTCAACTGATTTCAGGCAAAAAAACTGGTTCTTTAGGATTTCGCGGGGTCGAGGAAAAAACCTGACACGAATAACACGAATGACACGAATAATAAGAAAATTCGTGCCATTCGCGTCAAAAAATTAACCATCCGGTGAACTAACCACGCGAAATCCCAGAGACCCAAAAAACTTAATTTCCATGAAAGGATGCTGATAGAGTGTTATACTTATTATGGAATAGTATGGGAATTTAGTTAGTGATTGGAAAAAACGGCCGTACCTTATTCAGGTAGATTTAATGCAAGACCAATTAATGCGCCAATCTAATGATAAACATGCCCTTGTGCGTCCCTTGGCGTCAACCGCGCCGTTGTTTATTGCCGGACGCTACGAGATGGTTATGACCCTCACCGGGGGGATGGGCATTGTTTACCTGTGCCGCGATCATAAATCAAACCAACCTATTGCCCTCAAAACATTTAAACCTGAATATCTTTCCCATCGCGTGGCCCGCGATTTATTTTTGCGGGAAGGGACTATGTGGGTGGAACTTGGCGCCCATCCCCATATTGTCCGCGCTTATCGCGTAGAACGTATTGGCGATGGACGGGAGGTATATCTTGTTTTGGAGTGGGTCGTCCAGCCCAAAGGGAAAGAAACCCCTTCTTTGCGATCCTGGTTATGGCCCGGCCAACCACTTTCGCTGGAATTGGCCCTGCGTTTCTCATTACACATCGCTCGTGGTATGAAGTATGCGGTTCAAAAAATCCCCGGACTGGTCCACCGGGATTTGAAGCCGGAAAATGTATTGATTAGTTTTGATAAGATCGCTAAGGTGACAGACTTCGGCCTGGCCAGTACGATTTCTGGGGTGAGTGAGCAGCTCGGCGCTTTGTCAATGCCTAAAGAAGACCGCAAACGCACCCAGGTGACGCAGGGTGTTGTCGGGACGCCGCTTTATATGGCCCCGGAGCAGTGGGAATACCAGCCCCTTGATGAGCGCGCCGATATTTACGCCCTGGGATGTATGTTGTATGAGATGGTAACGGGGCATGTGGCTGCGGAAGGAGAAAGCCAGGAAGAACTGCGCGAAATTCATTTGAAAGGACGGATTAAACCACCGCCAGCCACAATGCCGCGCGAGGTTATTACGGTATTACGCAACACGTTAGCTCCCAACAAGGAGCGGCGCTATCTTAATTGGCGGTTGGTTGAAGAGGCGTTGGTTGAAGCGTATACGGCCGTTACTGGACACGAACCGCCGTCTGAACATATCACTACCGATGAATCCCACGCTGATCGGATAGCCGCCGGAGAATCCTACAATACCATGGGGTTATCCTACCTGGATATTGGCAAACTTAACGTCGCCGTCATGTATTTTGAGAAGGCGGTTAAGGTAGGGCATGATGAAGAATCATTAGAACTAGAAGGCGCTGGTCGGGGAAACTTGGGGTTGGCCTATACAGCAATGGGTTACATGGATCGCGCCATCGAGTTTTTTGAGGAGCATTTATCTATTGCCCACAAGCTGGGCGATCAAACTGAAGAATGCCGGGCATTGGGTAATTTAGGACGGGCGTACCGCCGGCAGGGTAAATCAGAAGAGGCCATTCGACTTCATGAGCGTGAGTTAGCCATTGCCAGCAAGCTGGGGGATCGGTTTAAGGAAGCGGTCGCTTTAGACAGTCTGGGAGAAACCTACCGTGAATTAGGAGATGTCTCCCAAGCTGTTACCTTTTATAAACAGTCCCTCGCTATCGCCCGCGATATTGGCGATCAAACCCGTGTAAGAAGTATTCTTAACGGTATGGGGCAAGTCTATTTTGATTCGGATGATAATAAGGAAGCGGCGGCGCTTTTCCGTCAATCGTTGGAAATCGCCAAGAAAATGGGCGACCGATTGGGGGAAGGGATTGCCTTGAGCAGTTTGGGGGATCTCCAACGCAAATTGCAAGATGAAGAACGAGCCATAGAACTTTATAAACTGGCCTTGACGATTTCCAGAGAAAGTAATGATCGGCGTAAAGAACTGCATAATCTGGATAGGTTAGGCGATATTTATTTTGCAATGAAGGGATTTAAGGAGTCGCGCGATTATTACGAAGCCGCCCTGGCTATGGCGCAAGAAGTCGGCGACAAAAGCGGCGAAATGCAGGGGTTTGAAAAAGTAGGCGATGCCTATATTGAATTGGGTGATTATATGCACGCCGCCAGTTTATACCGGCGTATGCATGGATTAGCCCAGGATATGGGTGATCGTGATATGGAACAATGCGCTCTTTTTAAGTTGGGCCGAGCCTACGAGAATTGGGGCGATTTCCGGCGGACCATCAGCTATTTTGAAAAACATATCTCGTTTTCCAGGGAAAAAGGAGATCGAGAAGCGGAACTAAAAATGCTGGTTATGTTGGGCGATTTATACGAAAAGACCAAACAGCTTAAACCATCCATTCAAAACTATGAGACGTATTTGGCTCTGGCCCGTGAATTTGAAGACCCGGCGGCCATAGGCGACGCTTTGAATCGGTTGGGGAATGTGAGTCGGGCCAGATTGGATATGGATCGCGCCGTGGATCTGTACCGTGAGGCTCTGGAAATTGCGCAGGAACAGGGTGATTTACCGGCTGAGGCCACAGCGCTGTGTAATTTAGGTTTAGTTTATACAGAGCAAGGTAAGAAATGGCAGGCAACGCGGAATTGTGACAAGGCTCTAGCCGTTGCGCGTAAGAGTAAGAGCGCTAAGAGTTTGGCCTGGGCGCAGTATAAGTATGGCCTGGTTTTGTTTAAGCAAGAGAAGTGGACAAAAGTGTTTCCGTTTGCGGAAAAATCGCTGGCGTTATTTTCCAGGCTGGGCGATGAAGAGATGGTTGAAAAGGCAAGGGCGCTGCGTGAAGAAGCTGAGGTGGAACAGCGGAAGAAGCGTGCCAGTGGGTTTTTGTTTTAAGTACGGCCGTTACCAAACCTTGTACGGCCGTTTCACCAGATTCGCGTTATAGTAACGCGGATCGTCAGTCACCTCATCCCCCAGCCAGTCAGGCATCTCCATTGGCTGCTCCGCCGATTGCAATTCAACCTCGGCCACAACCAGCCCCTCATTTTCGCCTAAAAACGCATCAATTTCCCAGACCGTTCCGCGATGTTCAACCATATGGCGGATCTTTTCAATCAACGGTTTTTCACAAAGGTTATCCAACATCTCGTTAGCATCGCTGACCGGAATCTTATATTCAAATTCCGGCCGAACCGCACCGATGTTTGGCCCTTTGATCGTGAGATACCCCTTATTGCCTATCACGCGAACCCGGACGACTCGTTCCAGGTTGCTATTTAAGTAGCCCTGCCGATAGTGAGCGCCGCTAACGGTACGCCAACTGTCGTTGCGTACCAGGAATTTTCGTTCAATTTCCACGCCCATACCCGCCTCCCTGTTAGGATTAATGATGCCGTCGCTCTAGTTCTGCCCGAATATCATCCAGTGTCAGGCCACGGTAAACGAGCAGGACGAGGAGATGATAGAGGAGATCGGCCGTTTCTTCCACCAATCGCTCATTACCTTGCCCTTTGGCGGCCAGGATAATTTCTACCGCCTCCTCCCCAATCTTCTTCACAATCTCATCCTCGCCTGCATCGAGCAGGCTGTTGGTGTAAGAACCCGGTTTCGGGTTCGCTTTTCGTTCTTGCAAAACAGCAAATAGTGCGTCGAATATGTCGTTCATTTTGTCTCCAGCGGTGGCGTGTTCCGTATCCCGTATCCCGTATCCCGTATTCCGTATTCCGTATCCCGTCCACGGTTCACGGATTACGGATTACGGTTCACGGATTACGGATTACGGATTACGGTTCACGGATTACGGATTACGGATTACGGTTCACGGATTACGGTTCACGGATTACGGATTACGGTTCACGTTTTCAAGTATCCGATAAAAACAACTCATCTCCCCCGTATGGCAGGCTGGCCCGGCCGGGTCTACCAGCAGCAGCAGGGTGTCACCGTCGCAGTCGGCGCGGATTTCGCGGACGCGCTGGACGTTGCCGGAGGTGGCCCCCTTGTGCCACAGTTCTCCCCGGCTGCGGCTCCAGAAGTGGGCCTCGCCGGTGGTCAGGGTCAAATTCAGCGCTTCTTCGTTCATCCAGGCGACCATGAGGATTTGAAGGGTGAGATGGTGTTGGAGGACGGCCGTAATCAATCCTTTCTCGTCAAATTTCAACTGTGAAACGTAAGGCGGGAAACGTGATGGGGTCATAATCGCACCGGGATTTGTTGTTCGGCCAGATAATCCTTCACTTTCGCAATCGTCAACTGCTTGTAATGGAACAGCGACGCCGCCAGCGCCGCATCCGCGCCGCCGTCGGTTAACGCTTCCGCGAAATGTTCCAGTTTGCCCGCGCCGCCGGAGGCGATGACGGGGATGTTGACCGCATCGGCCACAGCGCGGGTCAGTTCAATGTCGTACCCGGCTCGCGTGCCGTCGCCGTCCATGCTGGTGAGCAAAATCTCGCCCGCGCCGCGCCGTTCCGCCTCCTGCGCCCATTCGATGGCATCCAATCCCGTCGGTTTGCGGCCGCCGTTGACGTACACTTCCCAGGAAGGAATAATGAATTGTGAATTGTGAATTGTGAATTGTGAATTTTCTTCCAACTGATTACTGTCCACTGAATACTGATTACTGACCCGCCGGGCGTCAATCGCCACCACAATCGCCTGGCTGCCGAATTCCTCTGCCCCCTGGGTGATGAGTTCCGGCGCGCGCGCGGCCGCCGAGTTGATGGCAACCTTATCAGCGCCGGCGCGAAGGATGGCGCGCATCTCTTCCACCGTGCGGATGCCGCCGCCGATGGTGAAGGGGATGAACACCTGGTCGGCGACGGCGCGGGCCAGTTCCATTACGGTCTGCCGCGCTTCGTGGGTGGCGGTGATGTCCAGGAAGACGAGTTCGTCGGCGCCGGCGGCGTCGTAGACGCGGGCCTGTTCCACCGGGTCGCCGGCGTCGCGCAGTTGGACGAAGTTGATGCCTTTGACGACACGGCCGTCTTTCACGTCCAAGCAGGGGATGATGCGTTTAGCTAACATAGCGGCTCCAGTGTGAAACGTGATCCGTGAAACGTTAAATTTTTACTTGGCGGCTTGTATCGAAACATGAATCGCTTCCTTTAAGTTAATTTTACTATCGTACAAGGCACGGCCGATTATAACCCCGACGATACCTTTTGCCGCCAAATCGTAACATCGGCGCACGTCGTCCAGGGAAGCGACGCCGCCGGAGGCGATGACGTTTAACCCCGTTTCCTGCGCCAGTTCGGCCGTCGCCTGGGCGTTGACGCCGGTGAGGACACCGTCGCGGCTGATGTCGGTGTAGATGATGGTTTGCGCGCCCAGGGATTTCATTTGCTGGCCGAGTTGGGTGGGGGTGACGGCCGTCCCCTTTTGCCATCCCCTCGTCTTCACCAACCCATCCCGCGCATCAATCCCCACCGCCACCCGTTCCGCGCCAAATTGGGCGATGGCCTGGGCGACAAGATCGGGATTTTCGATAGCGGCCGTGCCCAGGATGACGCGGCTGACGCCGGCCGCCAACGCCCGTTCCACGTCGGCCAGCGCCCGCATCCCGCCGCCGAACTGGACTTTGGCCCCCAACTGCGCCAGCCGGGGCAAAACCTGCCAGTTGGCCGCGCCTGTCTCATCAAACGCTCCATCCAGATTGACGACGTGCAGCCATTCGGCCCCGGCGTCAATCCATTGCCGCCCCATCGCCGCCGGGTCGTCGCTGAAGATGGTTTGTTTGTTGGGGTCGCCATGTTGTAGGCGGACGACACGGCCGTTTCGTAAATCAATTGCCGGATAAATGGTAAAAGACATGGGAAGTCAACGAATTTCGATTTGGAGGGAAAGATCAGTTTCCACTTCCGCCAAACGGTCATTGTAGATTTGTACAATCTCTTGCAATACGGCAAAAAAGTCGGCGTTGCCTTCGGTTGCCAGTTCGATAATGTTCATCGCCACGAAAGCCTCAATGGAAATCACGCTCATCTCACTGTCAACGCCTTCGTCTTCGGCTAACGCTGTGGCTTTATTGACCTGGCTTTCGGGAACCAACAAAATGGGGAGCAGCCCAGCTTTGATATTTTCGGCGCATTTTTCAATGACGCTTCTACCAGGGGTGGCTGTGACGTGATAAACGATGTTGGAAATGACGAAATCACCAGCGCGAGATGTCTGACGGTCAGCAGCGTGGGCTGGATGATTAGGAACAGTGGATTTCTGAAAACGTCGCGCCAGTTTAGCGCCAACGAGGTGTTGTTCCACGACCCCGCCTGAGCGGGTTTTGGCATTCTCTACGATCAACTTGATCCATGCGGTGGGCGACTGTCTGCGGTCAATGTGCAGTTTTAAGTTTTGTCGTTTTAACCAAGTATGAGCTTCATCAGCCAACCGATTGATCAGGTCCTGTATCAGTGCATGGCGCTGCGCGTCAGGCAGCCCGGCGAAATTTTGTCCCCAACCGAAATTAGCAAACAATCTTTGCCCATCCTGGTGTCCCTGCCGGGTTGTGACTTCTTTTAGATAGCGGCGGGGGACGCCATGTTTCTCTAAAATGTTTCCCAGGCCGGAACGGGCCCCTTTGATCTCGCCCCCCGGCGAAACAACTTCTTTCCGTGAAACGGGGCAGGTTTGTAAAAGATGATTCATCACGACGATGCCCACGGAAATTGTGTTTCTTGATACTTTTTTGCTACGTGTGCAGGATGTTAACCAAGCATCGAGTATCTGATGGCTCTCTTTTTCCAGGCTGGTCATTGGCTGCTCCTCCTTAAGTTTTGGCGTAGTTCAACCCTGAGTTTCTGGCGGCAGTTGGCGTCACGTATCTCATGCTCCCAAATTCTCATTACTTTCCACCCTTGCCCTGCTAACTGCTGGTTGTATTTTTGAGCGCGTTCGACATTGCGTTTGATCTTTTGCTCCCAATAATCACGGTTGGTTTGTGGTTTTAACAGCCGTTTACAATGGGGACACCCGTGCCAAAAACAACCATCCACAAAAATGGCTATCTTTTCTTTCTCGAAAACGACGTCTGGTTTGCCCGTGACATCATCAGCATGTTTGCGCCATCCATTTAATCCCATCCCTGCCAGCATGGAAAATAATTGGCGTTCTGGTTTTGTTCCTTTGCTTTTTACGGCTCGCATTGCCTTGTGGCGGTCATGCGGCGTTAAGTTATCGGTCATCTTATTGGGAGAAGTGGGGGAAGGTCGGGTTCTAACGTTTCGGCCAGAGGATTCAGCACATTGCGTGCAATCCAGGTAATGACCGGCACACATACGGCGTCGCCAAAGCCAGTGAGCGCTTGAACGCCTTGAGCGTTGATGGGGTAGTCGTCGGGAACGCCTTGCAGACGGGCGTATTCACGGGGAGTCATGGTACGCATCTTGATGATTCCGCGACCGGCTTTGATAAGAAACTGCTTGCCGCTGCCGCCTACTGCCGTGCGCAAGCATCCAGCAATGTCATCATGGCGTACCTCAGCCCGTTGTTGCTCTTTTCGCCGCCGCCGGAAAAACGTGCGGTAGGAAAACTCCTCGTCCTGGACCATCTGCATCACCCGTTGGTAATGGGATGGGGCCATCATGGCAATATGACGCTGCGTCTCATACTCGGACCACCAACGGCCGTCATCATCAGCCATCTCTTCTACAATTTCGGCCAGTCCGGTCATTTTCAGCGGCGGCGGTTGGGGGATTTCCAGCGGATGCTAGCATAGGTCGCGGTTGGCAACCACCCGCTTTTTTAACTGATCGCTGGCCAATGCTTTGGGCCGTTCCAAAATAGCGTTGACATTGGAACAATTTTCAGATTTTTGCCCGACCAAGAAGACGCGCAGCCGACTTTGTGGCGTAAAACGTCGCGCGTCCAACGTGAATACATCACACGCATACCCCAATTTATTGATTGCCTGCACCGTCACGCGAAAATCGGCACCCTTGTTGGAATAGAGCCAGCCAGGGACATTTTCCAGTAAGATTAATGGGGGAGATAACGTTCCCTGCTGCTGCAAAATACGGATAAATCCCCAGAATGCGCTGGAATGGTCGCCGTCAATACCGTTCATGTTACCGGCAAGGGATAAATCAATGCAGGGGAAAGAACAAGTAGCCAGCGTAGTCGAGAGGACGTTATTCAGGGTCAGGTTAAATATGTCGTCAATAACGTAATGCTGCGCGGCGTCAGGGAAAAAATCTGCATACATGTCGTACTTTTTTTCTGAAAAGTCGTTGGCATAAACAACTTGCCATCCGGCTTCTTCCAATCCCATGCGGACGAGGCCAATGCCGGCGAAGTATTCAGCTACGGTTTTGGGAATTGACTGGCTGTTCATGTGCATATCTTAATCGGTTCGCTTCATTTCTACAAAGTTTTTCAAAATCCGCAGCCCCACCTGCTGGCTCTTCTCCGGGTGGAACTGGATGCCGAAGATGTTGTCCCGGCCAACGACGGCCGTAAACCGTATCCCGTAATCCGTCTTGGCGATGATGTCCGTTTCGTTTGCCGGGAGGCAGTAGTAGGAGTGGACGAAGTAAGCGTAGCTGTCACTGGGGACGCCCGCCAGCAAAGGATGGGTTTCGTCGTGTTCAATCTGGTTCCAGCCCATGTGAGGCACTTTCAAATTGTGAATTGTGAACGGTTCTTCGTTTTTCGTTGATTGTTGGCTGTTAGCTGTTGATTGTTCATTGAACCGTGTGGCGTGGCCCGGAATCAGCCCCAACCCCTCGTGTGCGCCCATTTCGTCGCTGTCGTCGAAGAGGAACTGCATCCCCAGGCAGATACCCAGGAGAGGAATGCCTTGTTGGACGGCCTGGATGACGGCCGTATCCAATCCCCGTTCCCGCAGCGCCGCCATCCCCGCCCCAAACGCGCCCACGCCGGGCAGAACCAGCTTGTCAGCCCGCCGCACGACCTCCGGGTCGGTGGTCAGTGTGACTTTTGCGCCGACATACTCAAACGCTTTCTGCGCCGAGCGAATGTTGCTGGTGCCGTAATCAATCATGGTGATAGTTTGTTTCATGTGTGTTTTCCAGCGTGAAGCGTGAGGCGTGATTTTTCTTCACGCATCACGTTTCACGTTTCACGTGAGCGTTCCCTTCGTGCTTGCCACATCCGCCCGGCGTGGATCGAGGGCAACGGCCGTTCGCAAAGCCCGCGCCAACGCTTTGAACAACGCTTCCGCTTTGTGGTGGTCGTTACGGCCGTATTCCACCCGCGCGTGCAAATTCATTCGGGCATGGACGGCCAGTGTCTCGAAAAAATGCTGTACCAGATCGGTGGGCATCTGGCCGATGGCCGGGGTTGCCCACTCGGCCTGGAAGATGGTGTACGGCCGTCCGCTCAAATCCACCGCCACGAACCCCATCGCCTCGTCCATGGGCACGTAGGCGTGCCCCATGCGAGCGATGCCCGCCCGGTCGCCCAACGCCTTGTCCAACGTCTGCCCCAGCACAATGCCCACGTCCTCAATCGTGTGGTGCGGGTCAATGTGCAGGTCGCCTTCCGCCTGGATGGTCAAATCAAACAAGGCGTGAACGGCAACGGCCGTGAGCATGTGGTCGAAAAAGCCAATGCCGGCGCTGATCTCATGCTGGCCGGAGCCATCCAGGTTCAGCGTGAGGTTGATGTCCGTCTCTGATGTTTTTCGATAAATAGTCTCTACTCTCATACTCTCCACTCTCCAATCATCTCCAACGCCTCAACCAGCCGATCCGTGTCCGACGGCCGTCCCACACTAATGCGGATGCAGTTGTCCAGCCCCGGTTTGTTGAAGTAGCGTACCAACACGCCCTGCTGTTCCAAATCGAGCTTGAGTTGGCGGGCGGAACGGCCGTGTACTCGAAATAACACAAAATTGGCCTGGCTGGGATAGGGTTGGAGCCACTCAAATCGCGCCAGCGCCTGTACTATCCGCTCTCGTTCCCGGACGATCAACGCCACCTTCTCCGCCAGCCAGTCACGGTCGTCCAGCGCCGCCAGCGCGGCCGTCGAGGCGGCCACATTCACATTATACGGCTGTTTGATTTTCCACATGTGCGGCAGCAGCCAGTCGGGAAATGCCCCGTAGCCTATGCGCAGCCCCGCCAGCCCCGCCAGCTTGCTGAATGTGCGCAGGACAGCCAGGTTGTCATATTCTAACACCCACGATATGCGGCTGGGAACGGCCGCAAAGTCCACATACGCCTCATCCAACACCACCAGCAGCGGCAAAGCCAGCAGGCGGCGCAGATCGTCGTCGCTGATGAGGCTGCCGTCGGGATTGTTGGGGGAGCAGAGGAAGAGGACTTTGGCTTTGTGGCGGGTGACGGCCGTCTCAATTCCGTCCAAGTCCAGGCTGAAATCTGCTTTGCGGGGGATGGGGATGTATTGGCCGCTGTTGACGGCCGTGCTAAACGGATACATGCCAAACGACGGCGGGCAATCAATCACCCCATCCCCCGGCGAGAGGACGACGCGCAAAACCAAATCAATCAACTCATCCGCGCCCGCCCCAGCCAGC
>JAJRYT010000157.1 GCA_024275635.1 Chloroflexota bacterium
CATGTCACTCTTTTTATGCGATGTTCAAATATTCGTACTCGAGTAAAGTTGCATTGACTAAAATCAGATTCTCACTCTGGTTACAAAATTATCTGGAAATATTTCTGATTTCGAATTTTGTACAAAGTCGAGCTAAGGAAATATTCAAAAATAACTTAGCGGTTTCAACTGGTAATTGGTAATTCGTAATTACCAGTTATGAACTACCAATTACCAGTTGCCAGTTACCAATTACCAATTACACCAGGAACAAAATCAACCTCCGGGAGGTTCCTGGCGTTGCCGAGGCCGTTGAAGGAGCCTCCCGGAGGTTTATTTTTTATACAGGAGAAGAATTGTGAGAAACAAAAAGTTATTGTTAGGGTTGGCATTGGCCGGCATCATCATTTTAATCGTTGCCACCGGCTGCTCGCTGGGAGGAGAAAAGGAAGCCGAAGTTCAAGGGAAACCCGTATCAGCCTACTTTATGGATACCTGTTCAGGCTGTCACGGGGCTACCCGTCAAGGATCTGTAGGCCCGGCATTATTGCCGCAGCGTCTGACGCAGCCAGATGAATATTACTTCAACGTCATCCAAAACGGAAAGCCGGGGACGGTGATGCCCCCCTGGGGAAGCGTCGTTACCGATGAGGAAATCAACACCTTGATCGCCTTCGTTCGCAGCGAACCGGAATCCGGCGCTTTAGAATGGACAATGGATGATATCAAAGGCAGCCTGGAAGAAATCACGCCTGAAAACGAACTGCCCAGCGCGCCCACCCATTCCGGTAACATGGATAATCTGATGCTTGTTACCGAGCGCGAGGTGCAATCTATTGCCGTAATTGACGGCGATACACATCAACTGCTCACCCACATTCCCGCATCCTATCGGGCGCATGGCTACACTTTTGACCCCACCAACGAACGCTGGGCCTACAACATGGGACGCGATGGCTGGGTCTTCAAGATTGACTTGTACAGCTTGCAGCCAGTGCGAAAAGTACGCGTCGGCCTTGATTCACGCGGGATTGCCATGTCGGATAACGGCCAATATTTGATCGTCGGCAACTATATCCCGGCAACGGCCGTTATCCTTGACGCCGACACCCTCGAACCACTCAAAGTCCTCTCCACCCGCGCCGAAAACCCCGAAGGCGAAATGGTAGACTCCCGCGTCGCCATCGTCAGCGACGTCTCGCCCGACCTGGTCGGCCCCTACTTCATCATCGCCCTCAAAGAAGCCGGGCAAATGTGGCGAATAGATTGGTCAAAACCCGACTTCCCCGTTGACGTCGTCGAGAACGTCGGTCACATCCTGCACGACGGCTTCCTCAGCCCCGACAACACCCGCTTCTACGTCGCCTCACAGACAGACAATTGGATGAGCGTCCTTGACGTGGCCGACTGGAAACTCGTCGAACAAATCAAAACCGGCGATACGCCCCACCCCGGTTCCGGGGCCGCCTGGGAATGGGAGGGCGTGACCTACGGCGCAACCGTTCACGCAGCAGAGGGCAAAGCGACCGTATGGGATATGGCCACGAATGAGATTGTCGGTTCCGTAGACACGGCCGGAGCTGGTTTGTTTATTCGCGCCAGCGAACACAGCCCCTATGTTTGGGCCGACGCTGTATTTGCCGAAGAACCCCATGTGATCACCGTGTTTGAGAAAGCTCCTCCATTCGATGCTGTTGGCGAAATCAAGGATGGCATCCGAACGCTGCACCCGGAATTTACGGCCGATGGCGCATTTGTCTACATCTCTGACTGGGACGGCAACATGGTGCGCGTCTACGACGCCGAAACCCTGGAACTTGTTACGGAAATAGATAGCGTCACCACGCCAACCGGTATTTTCAATACCGACCGCCGCCATGAGACATTGGGTCATTAATCCGCTGTAAACGATAGGATTGTGGAAAGGCGCACTCAGAGAGAGTGCGCCTTTCCCAATTTACCTGCCCCATTGCCGGGAATAGCAATTGGTCGGATAATTACAGCATTATGCGCAAATACACATTTTTTGACGATCTGGCCGGACAAATGGCCGAAATTCCGGCGGACAGCATCATCAGCACCACCATCCACAAAGATGAACAGATGAAAGCAATTCTGTTCGGTTTTGCCGCTGGGCAGGAACTTTCCGAACACACCGCCTCTGTGCCCGCCGTCCTCCATTTTGTCCAGGGAACGGCCGAATTAACCTTAGGCGAAGATACCATGACCGCCCAAAGCGGAACCTGGGTGCATATGCCGGCCCATTTGTCCCACAGCGTGCGGGCAAAAACGCCGGTCATCATGCTCCTGTTGATGATGACTAAATAACTGCCAGCCGTGAATAACAAAATCCAACGCCCCCTTCTCTTATTGCCCATTATGGCGCTGCTGGCGGCCATGTGGGCCGGATTGGTGCGCCTGGGCTGGCCGCTGCCCGCCCTGCGGCCAACCCTACCCATCGCCCACGGGCCGCTGATGATTTCCGGGTTCCTGGGCGCGCTCATCAGCCTGGAACGGGCGGTGGCGTTGAACGCGTTGTTCAAGTCACGCTGGCCTTACCTGGCGCCGCTGTTGAGCGGCCTGGGCGGGCTGTTTTTGTGGGCTGGCGTCTTCGGCGCGGCTGGGCCGCTGCTGATCACGCTGGGCAGTGTGGGGCTGCTGATTTTGTTTGGCTTGATTGTGCGTCACCAACCGGCGCTGTTTACGGCCGTTATGACCCTGGGCGCTGTCTCCTGGCTGGTGGGGAATGGGCTGTGGCTGGCCGGCCAGCCTGTGCCGCAAGTTGTTTGGTGGTGGGCCGGGTTCCTCATCTTCACCATTGCCGGGGAGCGGCTGGAGTTGAGCCGGATAACGCGGTTTACGAAGGCGCAAGAAGGGTTGTTTACGGCCGTTTCTCTCCTCCTGCTCCTGGGCCTCATCCTCACCAATTTTAGTTATGACCTGGGCGTGCGCGTCAGCGGTTTGGGCATGTTGGGAACCGCTCTTTGGCTGCTGCGCTACGACATCGCCCGGCGCACGAAAAACAAAACCGGCCTGCCCCGCTTTATCGGCATTTGCATGCTCAGCGGCTACGCCTGGCTGGCTGTGGGCGGCGTGTTGGCTGTGATTCTAGGCGGCGCGTCATCCGGGCTTTACTATGATGCCGTCCTGCATGCCCTCTTTCTCGGCTTTACATTTGCCATGATTTTCGGCCACGCGCCCATCATCTTCCCCTCTGTCCTCAATCTGCCGCTGGGCTACCATCCCCGCTTTTACGTCCACCTGGTTTTGCTGCACGCCTCCCTGCTGCTGCGCCTGACCGGCGACCTGACGCACTGGCTGCCCGGCCGCTCCTGGGGCGGGCTGTTGAACGTGATCGTTTTGCTCCTGTTCCTGGGGAATACCGTATCGGCGATTGCCCGCCACGAGAATGACCATGCGTAGAACGATTTGCCAAATTGAGGATATGTCATGAGTGACGAAGTGCGAGAAGCTTAACTGCAAAACAACGACGACGCGAGATTGGACAGCATATTAGAGAGTTTCGTCGTCAAAACAATCTGTCGCAAGAGGAGGTTGCCCAATATTTGGGTTGTTCGCGGATTAAGGTGAATTGGGCTGAAAATGGGATTACTGAATTTTCAGTTGGAGAATTGGAGTTGCTGGCTCAACGATTGAATGTGACCATCCTTCATTTTTTAGGAATTGGGTTAACTGTTTCTGTGCAGGGAAGTCAGCAACAGGTAACGCTTCCTGTGTAGGATTTTCTACATTGCTCTGTTTCGTTTTCGTAGGCCAGTCCCACTATTTACTGGATATTGTAGGCCAGTTCCATTATTTACTGACAGAAATATCTTCTATGATTTTGAGGCTCTCTGGGAACTGTCCCATTATTTCCTGGATGAGTCCCATTATTTAGTAAATCCTACAGGTTTTGTAGCCAAATTTATTCTCGATGATGCGTGCAATCTCACGATAGTGGATGGCGGGATACAGATGCTTCAGGTACAGAATGTATTTGGCGATGGGGTCAGGATAACCGACTTTTCTGTCACTGGCTGCCGTTGAACGCTGATCGACCAGTCCCAGCATCCCCTCGATGACAAACTGCTTTGCTTTTTCCCTGACAGTTGTGCGGGGAACCTCCGTTTCTTGACTGCGACTGTTTGCGGATTGAGCGAACAGAACAACGGGGCGGATTACTTCGTAGTCATACTGGATGGGGTCGGTAAATCGCAGATACAATTGGGAAAAGGGTTCATTTTGTTGCATTATTCTTGGTAGGAGCGAGTACACTGGGTGGGGATGGCTATTCCGCATCTTTCATGAATGAAATCGCCTTGTCGAGCGCAGGCTGGATCTCGTCTGGAATTAGGCCGGGCCAATAACGGCCGCGTTGATAGACCAACATATCCAATACGGTGACCAACCAGGTTTTTTCTGATTTACGCCCGCGTAATGCGCCACGGCGACAAGCGTCACTGACGGCATTGCGTGAAAGTCCCCATAGGGTTGCTGCTTCCTGAGCCGTCAGAACGGCCGTTAAACAATCATGCGAATCTTCATTTTTGTGCATAAGACAAGTTTAGCGTTTTTGAGGCAAAAGTAAACCCTAAATTCTTGGTACAAATAGATGCCAGAATTGGTTCAGTTGTCGAAAAGCTCTCAATTTGCTGAAAAGTTTATGGATTTCCCGCTTACAACGGCTTAGAAACGCACTTGTTTTCCCCTGCGTACCTGGCGAAGTCTAATGTGCCAAATGTGTCAACTTTCATGTGAACAGGTGTCTATTGGCAGCGTCAGGGCGATTTGCCCCCCCCCTGATTGAAGCCTTTCGCCGCGAGCGGGGTACAGTTATTAACCTCCCCATCATCACCGCCAAATAGTTTGGCGAAACAGCCGAATGACCAACCGTTCAACTGCTTTGCCGCCTATCCACTTGGCGCTCTGGTGCGCCTTGCCTCTCCCCCAAACCCCCACTATAATGCTGATAAGACGTCATGTAAATCGGAGAAATAAAACAATGGTTCCAATTTACCGCACCGACGGAGAGTGGGTGGCCGTTTATGAAAAAGGACATTTGTTCAATATTGATGGCGAATGGATAGGGTTCATCAGAGGGCGCGAGGTGTATGATCCTGGCGGAAAGTACTTGGGCTACTTGAGCGATGATCGCCGGTTGCTGCGCGCCCGTTCTCGCCCGCGATTGCGTCCACGCCAGACCCCGCCATCCCGGCCCAAAAGTCCCGGCATTCCGGCCACGATGCCCCTAGCGCCTATGTTACCATCTTTACCCTACAGCACGATAGACTTATTTGAGGAATTCTCGGAACGCCTCTCTTTTGTATCGGACACGCGGCCAGATATGGAGTAACGTAAGCTAATAGATACTTTTTAGGTCGGAGTTGCGGCTTTAGCCGGGAAGCGATGGGCTAAAGCTTCAACTCCGGAAATAAACCCAAACTGTTTTGTTGTATCTGTCCCTAATTGTTTCGCTGCCCTGATTTATATGAAAGGTAAAACTGTTTCTGAATCAAGAGTGATTTTGACCCAATTGATGGGGCCATCCCAGGCTAACACAATGGGGAATGTGCATGGCGGCATGATCATGAAATTGTGTGATGAAGCCGGCGGCATGGCGGCGGTTAAGTTTGCCCGCCGCACGTCGGTTACGGTGACGGTGGATTCAATGAGCTTCTATTCGCCGGTGCATATCGGTAACCTGGTCACGGTGAAGGCCGAAGTGACCTGGGCCGGACGGACTTCAATGGAAACGCGGGTTGTAGTGACAGCCGAAAATGTGCTAACCGGCGAAGTTACCCACACCAACACGGCTTATTTTGTTTATGTGGCTCTGGATGAAAATGGCCGGGCCACATCCGTCCCCGCCCTCATTTGCGAAACGGAGGAAGAAAGAACGCGCTGTGAACGCGCCGCTCAACGACAGGCCGCCCGTTTAGAACAACGCCGTCGGGAAAAGTCATGACCGAAAGACGCTCTAAACTGTTGGAGGCGTTGTTGGAAGCGCCGGCGCATAAAGTTGCCACCATGCCTGACCGAGATTATGGTCTGGCTGAAGTGGAGCCGTTTCCATTTCTGGCGATTGTCGGTCAACAGGAGATGAAACTGGCGCTGATATTATCGGTGATCAACCCGCGTGTCGGCGGCGTTTTGTTGATTGGGCCACGTGGTACGGCTAAGACGACGGCCGTTCGCGCCCTAACCGACCTGTTACCCAGCACACGGCGCAGTTTATGCCCGAACGGTTGTACCGAGGAAGCCCTGGAAGAAGGCGGGGTGGACGCCATCTGTGAATCTTGCGCCAAAAAAATAGGGTATGGAGAATCCCTCACCGTCGCCGACCGGGTGCGTATCTTTGAACTGCCGTTGAATTCTCGGCTAGAGGATGTTGTTGGCGGCATCAACGAACGCATCGCTCTGGAGCAGCAGCGAGTGCGCCTGGAACGCGGCATTTTGGGGCACGCCGATGGTCATATTTTGTATATTGATGAAGTGAACCTGCTCGATGATGTGATAACCGACGCGATTTTGGATGCGGCCGCCCAGGGGCATTACACGGTGCGGCGCGGCCCGCTTAAGATGCGCTATCGCGCCCGTTTCCTGTTGATTGGCTCCATGAATCCTGAAGAGGGCCGGCTGCGGCCGCAGTTGATGGATCGCTTTGGTTTGCGGGCGGTGGTTCACGGCCTGACAGATGCGGCAATGCGTTACCAGGCTTACCAGCAGGCAATGGCTTACCGGCATGACCCGGAGCGGTTGGCCTCTTTATATGCCGAAGGCACATTGGCGTTGGCCGCGGAAATTGAACAGGCGCAAAAGCGGCTGCCATCCGTCACGGTTGGCGATGAAGCGCGGGCATTAGGTTTGCAGTTGATCCAGCATTTGCAAATTGAATCGAACCGGGCCGAGATCACGTTGTTTGAGGCGGCCCGCGCCCATGCGGCGGCTGATGAACGTGACGAGGTGACTGTTGGGGATGTGCAAATCGTGGCGATGCTGGCGCTGCGCCAACGGCAAAGCCCCGGTTTGGTGAAGTTTTTTCAGGAGCAGGCGGAGGAGGACGGCCGTTTACAGTCTGTTTTTGAGGAATTCAAGGACGTGAAGCGTGACACATGATGACAGCCGCTTCCGACTCCCCCACACTCGTTTACAAAAATTGTTAGCAGCTGCATTAACGGCCGTTTTCACCGGCTACTTTGCTGTCTGGCTGCCTGGCCCGGCGGCGGGACTGCGTTTTATTGGCGTTGAGATTGGCGAGTGGATCAAGTTTTTGGGGGTAGGGCCGGGCCGCAACTGGTTTTATTTGCCGCCGATCACGCTGGGGTTGATGCTGTCGCTGCTGACGCTGACGGGGGAGAACGGCCGTTTCCAAAATTGGGCCATGCGTGGGTTAGCTGTTGCCGTCAGCCTGCTGGCCTTCCCGGCAGTGGAAGCGGTTCGATTTGAACCGGCCAGCGAGTGGCAGTTTCGCCTGGCGCTGGTTGGATTCGTTTTGCTTATTGCGTTGTTGACGGGACTGCTAGCGAAAATAGCGCTTCCGCATTGGCTGCCCTGGCTGCTGCTGGCCATTGTGGGATTAGCGGGAGCGATTGGCCCAACCTGGTTTTATTTGGCAGCGCGGCCTGTCGTAAGCCAGGTTTTGGGGCTGCCGGTGGGAATTGGTGCAGGCGTCTGGTTGAGCGGGGCGGGCCATTTGGGGGTAACTGTCATTGCTCTAGCAGTAATGCGTGATGAGTAAATTGATTTTCCTAGATAAAAAATAAAGAAGCTGAGTTCTTTTAGAATCTCAGCTTCTGGTTAGTCAGATTACCGCGTATAATTGATTGATTGCTACAATCAGCCGGCCATATGTGTGCCAATGTATTTGACAGCTTCGCCGACAGTGGTGATGGTTTGTGCCTGTTCGTCAGATATTTCGCCTTCGAATTCTTCTTCAAAAGCCATAATTAATTCAACCAGATCGAGTGAATCAGCTTCCAATTCTTCACGAAAACGGGCGTTGGGGACGACTTCACTTTCTTCTACGCCAAGCAGCTCGACGACGATTTTGCGGATACGACTTTCTATGTCACTCATTTAACCCTCTCCTTCAGGATGATTTTTCTTTCATAGCAAATAACCGGTTTATTTTAAGAGTATCAGGCAGAATGTCAAGAGATTTCTCTCGGCTGCCTGAATCGTAAACAAAAACACTTATTCTTGGGGGAAGTTACGGGGGGATGGCGACCAAGTCGTTAGCCAAACGGCCGTTCCCAACAACAGGTAAAACGCAAACGCCAAATCTACCAGGAAAAAACTGTGGTCCACCAGCCCGTGCGCCAGCATATCCACCAGCGCTCCGCTCAAGCCGATGACGACCGGCTGCCAGACGGCCGTTATCTTTTGCCGCACCTGTCGCAACGCGCGTTCCAACTGCCAGATTAGCCACCCCCCGGTAACCAGCCCTAACAGCCCCAGCCGGGTGGCAAAATCCAACACGATGTTATGGGGGTGATTCAGGTTTGGTTCCTGCCAGGCGGCATCCAAAATATAGCGGCCCCGGTAAGCGTACAGAAAATTGTCCAGCCCCACGCCAAACCAGGGATGATCGGCGATCATGTTGAGGCTGGCCCGCCACAAGTTGAGGCGAAAGACGCCGGTCGCCCCGCTCAAGTCCAGCCGCCCCGCTAGTTGGGGAATTTGTTGGACGAGGAGGAGAACGGCCGTCCCCGCTGCGCCAAACCCGATCAGCCAGGGCCACGTTTTACGGCCGTTTCCCCGCTGCCACTGCCAAAAAATGAACAGGAATGCGGCGGCCCCCCCTAATATCCCCCCCTTGCTAAAACTAAGCAAAATGGCTAACCCGATGGGCAGGATGGCCGCCGTGTACAACCAGCGACGACGGCCGTTTTCCGTTCCCATCAACCCCACCGCTGCCAGCAGGGGTAAAATCCGCCCCAGGTACAAGGCCACATTGTTGGGCGAGCCGTAAATCGAGCGCAGGCGCAGCAGCCCGCCCTCGGCCGTAATCAGGCTGTCCCGATCAAAGCCAAACTGCCACAAGCCATATAAGGCGACGACCAGCCCGCCTAGAACAAAAGCATCCAAAATGGCCAACATTTCCCGCTTCGTCAGGCGTACTCCGCGCAAAATCAGGTAGAACAGCGCCGGTTCAACGATGACCACGCGCCATTCATTGGTCGCCACATCCAGCCGTTGGGTGAAGAGGAGAGAGAGGGTGGCAACGGCCGTAAACGCCAGCGCCGCGTAGTCGGACGGGTGGAGCGGGGAGCGGGGAGCGGGGAGCGTACCACTTTCTACTTTCCACTTTGCACTTCGCACTTTCCACTTCATCACCACCGCTGCCGCCGTTACCAACGTAAACATCTCGGCCGCCGAAAAACGGTAACCGAGGATGGGTTTGGATAAAAGCGAGAGCGCATTGGCGTAATTGACATAAAACGGAATGGCGAAAGCGACCAGCGCCGCACCCCAGGCCGGGCGCAGGTAAATCAGCGCGAACAAAAGGAGCAGCGCGGCCGCGTAGATGAAGAAGCTGGGTGTAACGTAGAAAATCGAGGCGGCGGCGGCGGTAAGGGCCAGTTGGCTGCCATCTCCCAGACGGCGGTAGAGTCCGGCGGCCTGCTGGCCCCAGGTTAGCCAGCCGGCGAGGGCGACGATGGCGGCGGTGACGGCGGCGATGGCGATCTGCCATGTTTGTTGGAGACGGCCGTACCAGTTCCCCATCCCGCCCCAATCAGCTTGTTTACCATTTTTGAAGGTGAAAAAGAGAGCGAGAACGGCCGTTACCGCCAATCCAACCAGTCCCCAGCGATACCCCGCATCCGGTGGCCGGTAGCCCACACTAAACCCGTTCAGCGCCCATTGGTCCCAACCCCGTGCCGTCACAATTTCCAGCGTGTGTACGCCTGGAGCCAAATCATGCGCCACCCATTCCGTGTTGAGGTAATCCTCATTGGGATCGGCGGCCGTTAGGATGAGCATTGTTCCGTTTTCATCGCGGGGCAGGGCGTTGGCTGGTTCCCCGTCCACGGTCACATACAGCCGGGCGCGAAAATTGGCCCGCCGCACCCGCAGCCCCACATCTGTCCCCCAAAACGTAAAACTCACCCTGTCTGGTGACTCGCCCGCATCCTGTTCGCTGATATCCGCGCCAAATTCCGGCGAAAAGCGCCAGCCGCCCGCATAAACCTGCGCCGGGTCATCGGGGCGGGCGGGGTGGAAGCCGGGGTAGGCAATCGAAGATTGGAGATTGGAGATTGATGATTGAAGATTGATGATTGATGATTGCGCCGCCAAATCATCAATCATTAATCCATCAATCATCAATCTTTTAACACTAAATCCCCAATGCGGATCATCTTCTGGCGCGTTCGGTTCCCAATTTTCCAGGAACATGAGACCCATCCAGGGCCACTCGCGGCGGGCGCGTTCCAGGGCGGCGGTAGTCCAATCAGCCTGCTGTGCCGCCGTGACCTGCCCCCAGAGGGAAGGTGCGCCGCTCCAGTTGGATGGCAGGCTGTTCCAACCCCAGTTACCGGCCCACAGCGCTTTGCCTGTGTCGCCGTTACGTTCCATCACCTCCCGCAGGAGGATGGCGCGGCTAAAGTTGAGCGTGCCAGAAGCAGCAGTGCGGTCGTCGGGGCCGGTGTGGAAGCCGTAAGGTTTGCCGGCGGCGATATCGAACGCAGCAGCGGCCCCGGATTCGTATAGCGACTGAAGGTAAAAGTGGTCAGCCAAGTTCAGCGGGCCGGTTTCGATGGTGGGAGCCAGCGGCGCAGCCACGATGAGGGCGTCGGGGTCGGCGGCGCGGATGGCCTGGGAAGCGGCCGTCAGCAGGGCGGCGTATTCGATGGCGTTGATGGGCTGGCCGCCCCAATGGCTGGTCAGGTTAGGTTCATCCCAGACAATGTAATGCTGGAGTTGGTCGGCGAAACGATGGGCGAATTCCCCGGCCCAGGCGGCGAAGATGTCGGGGTTGACGGGCGCAAAGCTGTCAGCGGGACGGCCGTCGAGAAGGGGGACGAGGGTGAGGTTGTGGCCGGAAACGGCCGTGACCAATCGCTCCGCTTCATCCCAATCAAAATCTTGATTAAAGTAAAATGATTGTTTGACATAACGAAAGCCGGCGGCGGCAATTTGGGCCAAATTTTCGTTCAGGGCGTTGTCGTCATACTGTTCCAGATAAACGTTGACGCCCAACTGCGCCCCGCCGCCAACGATAGGTTCTGGCAATTCGTCTGGCAGGCCGCGCGTGAGAAAATCCTGCCGCGCTTTGAGCGCACCCATTGCCAGGAATGCCAACAGCGCAATGGTGAGCCAGATGACAGCAGCGTAACGTGCGCGATATGATGACATGGGGCGTATTCTAGGCCAAATGGCGCAAAATGAAAACGACGTATGGGCAACGCGGGGGCTGCATTTGCATGAGACTACAAATGATCTTCCCCCTTGATGTTGTTGCCAAATTACTAATGAGGGGAATTATTCAATTTGCCAAATCGCGCTACGTCGGCCGATCTAAAACAGCCGCACTTCCACCTGTTCCCCCGCCAACAACCCCGCCTTGTTCAACGGCACTTTAATCAGCCCATCGGCGTTAACCAGAGTGTAAATGAGATTGCTTTTGCCAAAGACGGGCACGGCCGTTAACCCCTCATCTCCATCTTCCAACCGCGCCGGAATGTAATCCTCCCGCCCGCTCTCGCTGGCGATATTTTGGCGGAGACGCGCCCACACCAGGCCGCGCCGGGGCATCGTCGCCATCCCTTGCAAATGGTAGATGGCCGGGACGCCAAACATATCAAACTGCACCATCGCCGATACCGGGTTGCCGGGCAGGCCGATGACCGGTTTTGTGCCTACTGCGCCGACAATCGTCGGTTTACCGGGTCGGGTGGCGACGCCGTGCAGCAGGACGCCCGGCTGGCCCAGCCTCTCAATCACCTGCACCGTCATGTCGCGCATGCTGACGGAGGAACCGGCGGACATGACCAGCATGTCGGTAGATTCCAGGGCGTTGCGGGCGGCCGTTTGCAACGCTTCAAAATCGTCGGGGATGATGCCGCCCAGGACGGGGACGCCGCCCGCCTGCCGCACCAGTCCGGCGGTGGTGTAGCTGTTGATGTCGCGGATTTGTCCCGGCCCGGCCCACTGCGACGGCGGCACAACTTCATCGCCGGTGGCTAAAATGGCGACGCGGGGACGGCGGCTGACGGCGACTTCGGTGATGCCCAGCGCCAGCAAGCCGCCTAAATCCTGCGGCCGCAGCCAATGTCCGGCGGGCAAAATCTCGGCGCTCTCGGCCACGTCCTCGCCGACTTGCAGGACGTTTTGGCCGACGGCGACGGCTTTCATGACTTCGATTTCAAAAGGAGGTGTGAGGATTGATGATTGATGATTAATGATTGTTTGCGTATGTTCGACTTGGACGACGGCGTCGGCCGTTTCCGGGATCATGCCGCCGGTGTGAACGAGGGCGGCCTGGCCGGTTTGCAATTCGACTGCCGCTGGTTTGCCCATCGGTACTTCGCCAATGACTTGTAGGAAGGCGGGTAGGCTGCCAGACGCGCCGTAGGTGTCGGCAGCGCGCACGGCGTAGCCGTCCATGGTGCTGCGGCGGAAGGCGGGCAGGGCGTGGGGGGCGTAAATGGGGGGGGCGGTGACTCGCTCCAGCGCCTCTTCGGTGGGGATGGTTTCGGGGGGGAGCACGGCCGTTAACCGGCTTAATAACAATTCGCGCGCTTTATCAGGCGGGAGGACGTTAAAAAATTCAGGCATAAGGATAATTATCAATTAATTGCTAACAGCTGGGTCAACCCAAAATGTCACCGATTAATTGCAAGGATTCAACTTTTTGAAAATCTGCGTCTGCGGTTACAAGGGGAGAATTTACAACAACTGCCGAGGCCGCAATGATGGCATCTGGAATTTTTTGGTTATACAGGCGGCGGATTTGAATGGTATGAGCAACAACATCAGGCGATATTTCTACCCGATCACACATGGACAAAAACTGTTTGATCTGCCCGATTTGTGTTGCGGACAGATGTGAAGCAGAGAGTAATTCGATTTCGGAGATTGGGGAATAGTAAATAGTATTCGCTTCAGTGATCAAATCTGTAATTCGCTGCCGCCCTTCAAAGAAATGGATAAAGGCATTCGTATCAAGCAGGAGGTTACTGCCACTCACGCCGGATTTCCTTTTGGTATTCCAGGCCATCTTTTTGCCAGGTTAAGATGCCGCTGTAAGCCAACCGATTCTGCTGGCGAATATAATTTTCCACCAATTCTTGCAGCATTTTGTCCGAATTGTTTTCGAATTGCTGGGTGAGCAAACGATTTATCTTATCGGCCAATGTTTGGTTTTGAATTTCTAAGATCAATATGAAGTTTCTCCATAGGTAATGGCCCAGTTTATGAATTTATTGTAAACGGGTACAGGCGCTTTGGCAATTATCAATTAAATGTGGTTCTTTAGGATTTCGCGGGGTCGAGGAAAGAACTTGACACGAATAACACGAATGAGTAACCGTTCAGCCACCAACAGACTTTTGAAGTATGGCGTCAAAACTTCAAAAGTCTCCAGGGGGGAGTGAACGCTTACAATGTTTAAAAGTTGATCATCGTCTTGAAGGCGGCCTCGTCAATGACAGGGACGCCGAGGGATTGGGCTTTGGCTAGTTTGCCCCCCGCTTTTTCCCCGGCGAGCAGGTAGCTGGTCTTTTTGCTGACGGCGCCGGTGACTTTGCCGCCATGTTGTTCGACGAGCGCTTTGGCCTTGTCCCGGCTCATCGTGGGCAGGGTTCCGGTGATGACGAAGGTGAGTCTGGCGAGGGGTTGGGCGGCGACGGCCGTTTCCCGCTCCGCGACGGCAAAATTCAACCCGGCAGCGCGCAGTTTTTCCAGGATGGCCCGGTTTTTCTCGTTGGCGAACCAGGTGAGGATGTGGACGGCCGTGCCCGGCCCAATCCCTTCAATCGCTTCCAGATCCTCCTGGTTGGCCGCCGCCAACGCATCAATACTGCCCAGCGCGTTCAGCAGCAGCCCGGCGACGACGCTCCCCACATAGCGGATGCCCAACGCTGTCAACACCCGGTCGGCGGGCTGCTGCTTGCTGGCCGCAATCCCGGCTAGTAAATTGTCCGCCTTTTTCTCCTTGAACCCTTCCAGCGCCAGCAGGTCATCCCGGTTCAGCGTGTATATATCGGCGATGTCGTGGACAAGGCCCTGCTCGATGAGCAGCGCGCCGGTTTGGGCGCCGAAGTTGTCCACATCCAGCGCCGCCCGGCTGACAAAATATTCTACCCGGCGCACTAACTGTTCTGGACAGGCGGGATTGTCGCAGGCGATGGCGACTTCACCCTCGATTTGAATGGCTGGTTCGCCACAAGCCGGGCAGTGGGACGGCCGTTCCACTGCCCGTTCTGAGCCGTCGCGCAGGGCGGCCACCGGCCCGATGATGTAGGGAATTACGTCTCCCGCCCGCTTGACGACGACCGTATCGCCAATGCGGATGTCTTTGCGGGCGATTTCGTCGTAATTGTGCAGCGTGGCGTTGCGAACGATGACGCCGCCGATTTCCACCGGTTCCAAAACAGCGGTCGGGGCCAAAATGCCGGTGCGTCCCACGTTCACCTGCACATCCAGCAGTTTGGTCGTCTTCTCCTGCGCCGGAAACTTCATGGCAATCGCGCCGCGTGGGTCTTTGCCCACAAAGCCGAGGCTGTCGGCCAGGGGGCGATCGTTGATTTTGACGACCATGCCGTCAATTTCGTAGTTGATCTGGTTGCGTTTTTCGATCCAGGCGTTGTAAGCGGCAGCGACGCTGCCCAGGTCGGGGCATTGTTGGTTGTCGGGGGAGACGGGGAAGCCGTAGCCGCGCAGCCGGGCCAGCCGCTCCCACTGGGTTGGCGGGATGTCGCCCCCTTCCCAGGCGATGAAATCGTAGACGAAGAGGGTGAGGGGACGGGCGGCGGTGATCGTCGAATCTAACTGGCGCAGGGAGCCGGCGGCGGCGTTGCGCGGGTTCATGTAAGCGGCTGCGCCCGTGGCCATCCGGGCCAGGTTGAACGCTTCAAACTTATCCAGCGGGAAGAAGGCT
Source organism: Chloroflexota bacterium (assembly GCA_024275635.1). Lineage (GTDB taxonomy): Bacteria > Chloroflexota > Anaerolineae > Promineifilales > Promineifilaceae > JACKCC01. The sequence continues at coordinate 15,083 of JAJRYT010000157.1, forward strand.
TCGCCGCGCACAACCAGGTACGGCGGCGGGGTTAAATCGCTGGCCGGGTCAACGGGGATGCGCTGGGGCAGGCCCCGGATGGTACGCAGATTTTGGGTGATGTTTTCGCCGATTTGGCCGTTGCCGCGGGTGGCGCCCTGGGTGAAACGGCCGTCTCGATACGTCAGCACCACTGTCAGCCCATCCAACTTCGGCTCCACCACATAATCCAGGTTCATCTCCGGGTCGGGCAGGAGGCGGCCAATGCGTGCGTGCCAGGCGCGTAAATCGGCGGCATTGAAGGCGTTAGCCAGACTGAGGATGGGGGCGGGATGGGTGACTTTTTCAAAAGCGCCTAATGGTTCGGCTCCAGCACGTTGGGTGGGAGAATCGGGCGTGATGAGTTCCGGGCGCTGCTGTTCCAGTTCTACCAATTCCCGGTAAAGGGCGTCGTATTCGGCGTCGCTGATGACGGGGGCGTCGAGGACGTGGTAGCGGTAGAGGTGGTAGTTGATTTCGTCGCGTAATTGGGTGATTTGTTCGTTTATAGTCATTTTTTTATATCCCGTGTTTCGTATTCCGTGTTCCGTGTTCCGTGTTCCGTGTTCCGTGTTCCGTGTTCCGTGTTCCGTGTTCCGTATTCCGTGTTCCGTATTCCGTGTTCCGTGTTCCGTGTTCCGTGTTCCGTGTTCCGTGTTCCGTATTCCGTATTCCGTGTTCCGTGTTCCGTGTTCCGTGTTCCGTGTTCCGTGTTCCGTGTTCCGTTTACGGATTACGGATTACGGTTCACGGATTACGGATTACGGTTCACGGATTACGGATTACGGATTACGGTTCACGGATTACGGATTACGGATTACGGTTCACGGATTACGAAATACTCCACGGCCGTTTCTCGTAAGTAATTATCCGGGTTGCAAAATTGGTTTGCTTTGTTGATCATGCCACCGAGGAGTTGTCCGATGCGGCGGCAGAGCGCTAGAAGCTGATGCGCTTCATTGGTTGTGAGGTAGTGGCAGTCAACGGCCGTTTCAAGCCAATGCTGCGTTTCTTGCTGTTCACCATCGGCGTCGGTTAGCTTACTGATAAAGTGTCTCTCGTAACGGCGCTTGGCCCAGGCTTCGGCAATGTTGGCTCCGATTGACCGTGAAGATCGCCGAACTTGGTCGGTTAGCGCGAATATCTCTTCTTTAGGGAATTTTTTGGTATGTTCAAAGATGCGCTGTGATAATTCACGGGCTAATTTGTAGGCAAGCAACCCACGAAAATTTTGAGTATACGTTAGTTTCTCCATTTTGTTACCTTTCTCGTGTTCCGTGTTCCGTGTTCCGTGTTCCGTGTTCCGTGTTCCGTTTACGGATTACGGATTACGGATTACGGTTCACGGTTCACGGACAACGGTTCACGGACAACGGTTCATCTAACGGACTGCGGACAGCTAAACCGCCTCGATTGAGGACGTGGGTGTAAATCATGGTCGTTTTTACGTCTTTGTGGCCCAGGAGTTCCTGGACGGTACGGATGTCGTAGCCGTTTTCGAGCAGGTGGGTGGCGAAGCTGTGGCGGAAGACGTGGGGGCTGACGCGCTTGGGGATGGCGGCGATTTGGGAGGCCCGTTTAACGGCTTTTTGCAAACTGTTTTCGTGCATATGGTGACGGCGAACAGCGTCTGAGCGCGGGTCGCGGGAGCGGCGGGCGGCGGGGAAGACGTATTGCCAGACCCAGGCGCGATTGGCGTGGGGGTATTTGCGTTCGAGGGCGTCGGGCAGGTAGACGGCGCCGAATCCCTGGGCCAGGTCGCGGTCGTGCAATTGTTTAACGCCGCGCAGGTGTTCTTGCAAGGGGGCGATGAGGGTTTGGGGCAGGATGGTGACGCGGTCTTTTTGTCCTTTGCCATCGCGGACGATGATGAGAGATTGGGCGAAATCTATATCTTTGACGCGCAGACGGACGCATTCCATGAGGCGTATCCCGGTTCCGTAAAGGAGCTTGGTCATGAGTTGATGGGTTCCGTTCATGGCGGCGATGACGCGCATGGCTTCGTCTCTGGTGAGGACAACGGGGAGGCGTTGGGGTTTTTTGGCCCAGAGGACGTCAACGGGGCGATCTAGTTCCAGGTGAAGGACTTCGCGGTAAAGGAAGATGAGGGCGCTGAGGGCCTGGTTTTGGGTGGAGGCGGCGACGTGGCGGTTGATGGCAAGGTGGGCGAGGAATTGTTCGATCTCGCGGGCGCCCATTTGGTTGGGGTGGCGTTTGTCGTGGTAGAGGATGAAGCGTTTGATCCAATCGGCATACGCTTTTTCGGTGCGGATGGCGTAATGTTTAAGGCGGATGGCGTCGCGGACTTGGTCTAATAATTTTTTAGGGCGGTCGGGCATATTTCCCCCTTGCCAAAGGACGCAAATAACTTATACTAACTACATTAACGTTGCATTAACAATCTCGGACTGCAACAGTCGGCAGTCTGATGATTGGTTCCAGAGTGTGAAGCCGTGAGAATTAGATGGATGATTTTACTATCTAAACAAGCATGGAGGCAACTTATACAGAAAGCAATCTGTCTAAGCGGTTAAGAAGGGGGTTATTTGGAAATTTTTCCCACTAAGACGAAACCAAGAGAAGATGGCAGAAGGCCTTCTGTCAAATAATATGTTAGATGGCGCAGCGTATTTCCCACACTTCTTTCCTCACTTAATTTGTCAAGTAGATGTCGTCAAGCGATAGTAAATTTATAATTTCTTGGGTGTTACCATTGCTTAAATTCTGGGAATATGTTACATTATCTCAGAATA
>JAJRYT010000158.1 GCA_024275635.1 Chloroflexota bacterium
AATTCTCTCTGGTGACAATTAAAAATCATGTCCGCAAAAACCAGACAGGATTTTTAATGTCGCAAATCACAAAACTGTCAAAAGCTACCAGAGAGACATTTTTTATGCCTCTCCACCATTTTGGCGAAGGTATTGAATAATCATTTAGGTTTTATCTATTCGATATTTCCTGAACTTAATAAATAAATCAACACCAACATGGGCTTAGCCAAAGACGCGCCGCCAAAGATTGGTTTGCAGGAGTTTGTCGGGGTCGCAGCGCTGTTTAAGGGCGCGGAATTGGTCTATGGTTTGTTGGCCGAGGTAGGCAACGGCCGTTTCCGGCCTTAATGTACTATCCTTGGCAAAATAAAATCGTCCCCCCGCTTGCAGCACGATCTCATCCAACTCCCGCGCCAACTGGGCAACGCGGCTGCGATTTCCCTTCGTGATGCGAAAATCCATCGCCATTGAGTAACCGTCCAGCCCGTGAGTCAGCAGAAAATCATCCGGGCGATGCCGTTTGAAGACCGTGAGATAATTGGGCAGGCGGCGTTTCTGGCATAATTGCAGCATCTCGCGGAAGGCGTCTTGCGCCGTCTCTTTGGGGATGAAGGGCTGGTATTGGATGAGACCGTCCCGGCCATAAGCCCGCTTCCAATCGGGCACATAATCCAGCAAAAAGTGGAAGGCGGCGTGGGGCTGGCGGGTTTGCGTCGGGCCAGTTAATTTCCCGGCATAATATTTGCCGTTATTGATAAGCCAGGCGCCGGGATTGTTCATAAACGGCCGCATAAACACCCAGATAATTGATTTGGGCACAATGCCAAACAACGTTGGCGGCAGATGCTGTTTGTCCAATCGCATCGTCTGGCTGGGAGCGGGGTCGACGCCGGGGGGCAGGTAGTTGGCTTTATGCACATCGCCCCGTCCCAGCGCATCTCCTTTGGCAAAGGCGTCCATCCAGCCCACAATATAATCGGAATTTTCCAGATGCTCCTCAAAGTAGGCGAACATTGCCGCCAGGTTGGGCCGGCTTTCCGTGGCCACATCCAGCAAGCCGGAGTAAATCCGTTTCATTTGGAGGGTAATGGCGGTGAAGATGCCCAACATGCCCATACCGCCGATGGCGGCGTGAAAAAGATCGCTGTTTTCGTCGCGGCTGCAGGCGATGATGTCGCCGTTGGCCAGCATCATGTCGAATGCCAGGATGTGGTCGCCGATGGGGCCGACCGGCCAGGCGTTTTTGCCATGCACATTCATCCCGGCGCAGCCGCCGATGGCGGTCATCATCGTGCCGGTGACGACGGGCGGCCACCAGCCGTCTTCCAGGATGTACTGCCACAGTTGGGCGATGGTGACGCCTGGTTCGACGATGATACGGCCGTTTTCTGGGTTCCACTCTAACACTCGCGTCATGCGGCGCAAATCCAGCAAGATATTTTCGGCGTTCATCGCCGCGTCGCCGTAGCTGTTGCCGCCGCCGCGCAGGCCAACGGAACGGCCGTTTGTCCGCGCCAACTGCAACACCGCCTGCACCTGTTCTATCGTGCTGGGGCGGTAAACGTAACTCAAACTGTCGCTGGCCCCGCCCCAGGCCGGCACACGCTCCAATCGTTCTTGTGGTAATGTCAAGACCTTTGGGTCTGTTTCTACGATTCTCAAATCAAACACTCCTACTTATACTTCCACCAGCCAGATTTAGATTTAGGGGGGCGTACCGGGCGGCGCAATCGCCTTTCCCACCACGTGCTCCCTTTATCCGGCAGTAATTCCCAACCATTTCCCCCCAATTTATTCAAGAGATTTTGATGAATATTGACATGGCTGGGATTGGCTTGCTGGGGTATAAAAGCTGTGCCTATGATATTGGCCGGGATGGGAATCTCTGTAGACTCACCGGCTTGGTAATTTTTATCAGGCCCTGTGACATAAGCCAAAAACACCAGCCACATTTGCCTGAAACCGCCATAAGTTAATTCTTCACCCTTGTTTCGCAATTTGAATTCAATATGGCAGTAATCCCAATGTTCGCCGTTTTCGGTCACGATAACTCTCCGGTAAAGTCAGGCTTAGAAGCTTAAGCGGCGGAAGATGAAGGATGGGATGTGCCGAATGATGAGGCCAACCAGTCCCCAGCGCGCCGGGACATAGACGGTTTGCCGCTTTCGTTGGATGGCCTTGTGAATTTGCTGCGCCGCCTGCTCCGGCGAGATAACCCAGAAAGTTTTGGCCGCGTTTTCCAGCAGGACGGTATCTACAAAGCCGGGCTTGATGGTGGTGACGGTCACGTCATGCCGCGTCAGCCGGTTACGCAGGGCTTCCAGGTAGGTGTTTAGCCCGGCTTTGCTGCTGTTGTACACCGGGGAGCCAACCCGTCCCCGATCGCCGGCGATGGAGCTGACGCCGACGATATGGCCGGATTTGGCCCGTTCAAAGCGGGCGGCGGCCTGGTTTAGCCAGGCAATCGCGCCTAGCAAATTGACCTGGATCATGGTTGTGTCTTTCTCGAAGTTGTACTCGTCCAGGGCGACGGGGGGCTGGACTCCGGCAACGTAGGCGATGAGGTCCAGGCCGCCTAAATCGTGGACGATGGTTTGGAAGAGGGCGGGGATTTGGTTGTATTGGGTGACGTTATGGGGGTAGATGTGGATACGGCCGTTCCCCTCCGCCTTCAACTCGTTCAACTTTTCTTCCCGCCGGGCTGCCGCCGCCACGATATACCCTTGCCCGGCCAATTCCCTGGACAAAGCGGCCCCAATCCCCGAAGATGCGCCAATCACGATGGCGCGTTTTTCCTGTTCCAGCGGTCGTATTGCTAACGTTGATTTTTCAGCCATAAATATCCCAAATGAGCTAGAAGACAGAGCCAAAGGAAGCGCCTCTAAACGCTGGCGGCACCCTCTAGCTCTTGCTATTTGTTCGTATTTTAACACAAAGGGGGGCGGCTAGATACCTGATTTCAGCGCCTCGTCCTCGTGACCGCTGTAAGTGAGAATGGCTTCCATTGCTCCGTGCGCTTCCAGAGCTAACTGCCTGGGGTTATCCTCAGGTTGAGGATGAACGACTTTGAGGGCAAACAGGCGGGCGTGGATGGGGCCGGGGTAAGTAGCGAATCGCCAGACGGCCGTTAACAGCGGTTCATCCCCCCAAAAAACCACATCCAGCGGCTCATACAGAAAAACGACCGGCATAAACGGGATGCTTCCCCGCGCGGCAATCTCAAACGCGCCATAACGAAAAGGATGCAGTTTTTCCGCCGGGACGAATATGCCGCCCTCCGGGAAAAGGGCCACCGGCGGGAATGGGTCAATATTTGTAATGGCCATGCGGGCTTGAGAACGAGATGACTTATCCCCCCGATCTACAAAAACCGTGTCCACTGCGCGGGCAATCCAGCCGATGAACGGCCATCTGCGTATTTCAGATTTCGCCAAAAAGCGTACAGGAACAATGTGCAGGAGTAGAACAATATCTAAAAATGAGGTGTGGTTGGGGAAGATAAACCCCTGGCGGCGCCGGATTTTATCCGCTTCGGCACAGGTGTATTGCACATTAAATAAGCGCGTGAAAAAGCGGGCCAGCAGCGTTGTCGGCCAGGCGGAGAGACGCACGCTGCGAATGCGTACCGGCAGCCAGGCGGCGGTTAAAATGATGATGGTTGTCAGCGCCAAAGCCAGGGCAAAGATGGTCAGCCGTCCAATGCCGCGCAGGAGATTCATGACTAACCCTCCCGGAGGTTAACCCTCGCCAACCTCTGGGAGGCTGCCTTGATGATTATTTGGGGGAAAGAGAACGGCCGTCATCGCTTCATGCGCCGTCACAGACATTGCCACCGGGTCATCCCCATCCTTTGGCGTTGTCACATCCATCGGGATGAGATGCGCGCGAACTGGTTTATTGTAAGAGGCCAGCCGTAAAACCGCCTTGATGATAGATTCGCCGCGATGCCAGATAGCAATATCCAGCGGATCATAATGGATGGCGCAGCTAAGAAAGGGAATACCGCCTTGGATGACAATCTCAAACGCGCCATAACGAAATGGAAGCAGATGGTCGCCAGGGTTGCGCTTGCCTTCTGGGAACAGGGCAATGGGGGGAAATGTTTCCACCTGGGCCAACGCAGTCCGCGCCTCTGCCCGCGATTTTTTGTTGTCTCGTTTCACGAACACACACCCTATCGCGTTGGCTATTTGACCAATGACCGGCATCGAGCGTACTTCCTGCTTGGCTAAAAAACGCAACGGCGTCGTTGAAACGAGAACAAGAACATCCAGATAAGAGACGTGGTTGGGAAAAATAAACCCCTGATGACGGTGTAATTTCGATACATCATCACATTCGACCTTTACATTGAGGATGAACAGCAACGTGCGCACAATGACCAGTAGCAGCCACATGGAAATGTGATATCCTTTCACGCTGAAAGGCAGCCAGGAGCTAATGACGAGCAGTGTGCCGCCTAGCCCCAACACCAGGCCGGATAAACTAAGACGATAATAACCTAGCAGCCAATTGATCATAATCTCACCTGAAACGTGAAGCGCTTCCCACTTCAGCCACTTTTAACTTTAGTCACTTCCCACCTTCAGTCACTTTCCACCTTCACCATAAATAAATCGGATTGCTGTAAATCCAACCCCGTTCCTTACCTTCGTACTGGATGGTACATTCAGCGCGGTAAGCGCCTTCTTCAACAGGGATATGAGTCAGATGTGTTTCATTCTCGATTTGGGCGACGACTTCACCGTGCCGGATCAGGCGAATATTGGCGCGGGTGGAGGCGCGTACTTGCAGCGTAGCCCCGGCGTCAAGCTGAATTTTGTCGCCGATGATCCCTTTGTTGACGCCTTGCCCGGAGAAGCGGAATCCTTTGGTTGGATAGGCCATGTCATAGCCAACCCATGAATTTCCTTTGCTGATAGCATCCAAAATCATCTTCTTATCACGGGCCAGATCGCCGTTAAGCAGTTTGGGGATCAAGATATGGGTGTTGATGGCGCGGAAGCAAAATTCGTAGGGATAGATGATGCGATGGATTGGTCCCAGGTTCATGGGCGTGCCGTGTGCGTCGCTGTTGCCGACGACGGCGATTTGTTTGCCTTGCGCCAAAAGCTCATCCCAAAAGGCTAATGTTTGGGGGTTGGGGCCGATGATATATTTTTCCGGGTGGAGCGCTAGCCGCAAGGCCACGAGTTTAGCTAACAGTTTGTTTTGGATGGGCAGGCGGCGGGCATGTTCCTTGACGATGTCGGCAAAGGAGGACATGTAATTCCAAAGTTCCAGGCCGGTGAAGTTGTCAATTTCCCAATCATGCCAGCCCAGGTTGGGCAGGTCGAGCAGTGGTTCGGGGTCGCCTTCGTGGGGGTGGGCTAGAAAGCCGCAGCCGCCGTTGGCGTTTGTTTGGTTGATTAACTGCTGGGGGTCATGGGCAAAGGGGGCCAGTTCGCGCTCGGCCCCATAGGCGAGAAAATGGCTGGCTTGGGGCTGGCGGCGCGGGTTGTGTACTTCTTCACCGGAGAGGAGAAGGACACGGCCGTTTCCATTCTCATAATACCCTTCTATCCCGTCTACCCAAACATTATGATCGGTAACGATGATGAAATCCAGCCCAGACTGAATGGCGTCTCTGGCAATGTCGGCGTGCCATTTCTCCCCGTCCGAGTAGGGGGTATGCATGTGCATATTGCCGGCCAGTTCAACCCATTCACTCACTTGAATTGTCCTCTTCCCGATAAAGCGATCAGGGTAATACTATCATCTTCAAGGCTGATTTCCAAGAATTACCAGATGAGACTACACATTTTTCTGTGATTGAATACAATCTGCCTTTTACGGCGATAATTTCTTCATTAACCCGAAAATATGGGACAGGCGCGGAACGCCAGTTCACAATTTAGTGAAATGAACAAAGGAAAGTGATGATGAATAAAATACGCTCTGTTTTTTCCAGTCTGTTTTTGTTATTTCTTGTGGTTGCATGCGGTCAAGATAGCAACCAAAACGCTAGCAACACAGCGAATCTTCCGTTTCAGGTGGCTGGTGAACTGTCTTCGGGTACGGTTGTACAGGAATGGATTACAGACGCAGCCATTGATCTGGCCCAAAGCCTCGATACGGCCGTGACTATTTCTACCATGGCGGCGAAGATATCGAGCAATTTTTATGTGAGTCAAAATAGGTAAGCTGGATGATAAGATGACTCCAGTAAGACAGGGAACTTTTTAGGTAGCAAATCCGTCTGTTTGATAACAATTGCAAGGTCTTATTGAAAAAAGGAGAGTGAATTAACAGATGAAGCCCCTAAAATGGTTACCCATCATAATTGCAATTTTATTTCTTGTTGGTTGTTCGCCAACAACAGATTTAAACCCAACACCCCCCGAACCCGCCCCAATAATTGAAGCAGAACCAAAACAAAATGACCCGGATGTGGCAACCCCATCCGAATCAGAAAATGAGCAGGTAGAACTGGCTCAGCCATCTTCAATAATAGAAGAAGAGAACCCAGGCGAGCCAATAGAAACGGAGGAATTACCCACAATGCCCCCCCAAAACCTTGCCAATCCCGATGAACTGCCGCAAGTTAATATAGCCAAAGAGGACCTGGCTGCCCGCTTAAACATAGCCAAAGATAGTATTGAAGTGATCAAGGTCGAATTGGTTACCTGGCCCAATGGCGCTTTAGGATGCCCCCAGCCGGGGATGGCTTACACTCAAGTCATGCAAGATGGCTTATTGATCCAACTTAGCGTGGATAGTGTTACTTATAACTACCACAGCGGCGGCGCCAGAGACCCGTTTTTATGCCAGCCAGCACCCAGTGAGAAACCCACCCCTTTTAATCTGGAACTTAATGACTTTATAACGCCGCCAGCAAACACCATAGATGAATGATACGGTGTTTGAAAGAAAAAGCCCCCACATCACAATGTGAGGGCTTTTTTTATCAGTTGGCTTGATGTTGATTAACGGTTATTAAGGCGTTACTTCAACTAGCGTTAAGCCCATCAAACCGACGTCTCCAGTGTGGGAGACTGCGCCCAGGTATTCTGTGCCTGCTGCCAGTCCAGACCAGCTAACGTCCACCATTCCCGTTGCCCCGACCGTAGCGGATGCCGGCGCATTATCAACGCTCAGGCTTCCACCCGATGCCAAAGGTATAACCCATGACGACAACGTGTACGCAAGCGGATCACTCGGAATAGACCAGCCATGTACTACCATTGTGTAAGTATCGTCGGCCGGTAAGAACAATTCGATCAATTCATCGGTGCCGCCATTGGTGCTGGCTGCTATGATGTTACCTGCAGAGTCTTCGAGGAATAGATCGATATCATCATTCCCTGGAATGGCGAGACTCCAACGGACGAACGCCGCCCCGCTGATGGGGAATGTCCACTTGTCTACGCCGACGCCATCATCAGGGCTGGGATATGTCTGATCCGGATCCTGACTGATGGTGTCAGAAGTTAAGACGGCCGCAACCAGGCCATGAGGTGCAGCTGTATACGAGCCAGTGTAGCCAAAGGCAATATCAAAGGAGGCTGAACCAGCTGTGCCGTTGCCAGACACTGCATCGGGCGCGCCGAACAAAGCTGCGCTTGCTGAAATCGGGCTGTAGACACTGTATTTGCCACTCTTCCAGGTGAGGGAGCCGTGACGCCACTCGCCCACCGGCGCGGATACATTGGTAACGGTCACATAATAGGTAGCCGTGTCGCCGCTCTTGAGACGGAGGGTAGATGGCTCAACGGTTACAGTAAAGCCTTCAGGCGCATCAACGGAGACGTCATAGGTGCGCCAGCCATTTTCTTGGGCAACGCTGGTAACGGTTCTCTGAATTGTCTGGCTGCCGGGTATGTTGGCGATACCGATGGAAGGCACATTCAAATCACTGGGATCGGATGGAACGCCGATAGATTCCAGGAAGGCGCAACTGCCAGATGAAAAGACACCCAGGTCAGCGCCACAGGTGAATGCGGCATATTCAAATAGACCAGCATCATAAACCAAGCCGGGTTGGAAGGCCGACCCTTTGCGAACTGGGCTGCCTGGATTAACATGACCCGCACCCATATCAAACGGGTCGGCTGGGGTTACGCGGTCTTCTTTTGTCACATCTTGATAAGCTGTGGTCATAATGGCTGATTTTGCCATTGCTGCACTCCAATCAGGATGCGCTTGTTTGATCAATGCGAAGATGCCAGCGATGTGGGGGCTGGACATGGATGTACCAGAAATGGATTGGAAAAGCTCGCCAGGAACAGAACCGGCGTCTGGGAATGGCGACCCGCCGGCTAATATTTGGTGACCCGGCGCCGTGATGTCCGGCTTGACAATATCGGCCGAAAGACGGTTAGGCCCGCGCGAGGAGAAGAATGTTATGGATGGGGCATCTATGTCCTCGGATTCCCCGCCTTCGATTTCAGCCTTGGGTCTACGCTCGTTGGCAATGTAGGCTTTGATGGCCAGACCATCTGTATTGTTGATGTGAACTGCAGGTACCCAGTGCGTATCGGTGAAGAGGTTGTCATCGTCGGAATTGTTGTAGAGGATTAAACCGGCGCCGCCCGCCTGGTAAACGGCCAGGCTTTTGCTGACACGAGCAATCGCGCCGCGACGACATAAGACGATATTTCCGGAAACAACGGCTGGGTCTAATGTTCCTGGTATACACAAATCACCGCCTGCATCGGCAGCATCTACCAGGGGCAATTTATCATCTGTGCCGCCAGTGATGGAGGCGCCCTCGTACTCGCCGCCTCTTCTCAAAGAAATTTTGCCCTCGAAGAATCTGTCTTGTGTGCTGGCGCCAACGCTGGTTATCCATGGGACAGAAGAGGGAGAACCTATTGTTGCCGGATTAGGTCCGCTGTTGCCATTGGAGGTGGCAGCGAACACGCCCGCGTTGGCCGCGAACAGGAAAGCGACGTCATCGGCGCCAACGGAAAAGGAACCGGAGCCAATTGAATAGTTGATGACATCTACGCCATCGGCAACAGCTTGGTCAATCGCTGCGGCCAGGTCTGAACTGAAACCGCCCAGATTGCCCAGACCTTTGTAAGCAATGATATACGCTCGCGGTGCGATACCGGAAATTTTCCCCCGTTTTTCGCCCAGGACAGTGGCCTTTACTTTGGCGTTACCGGCGGCTGTGGAAGCCGTGTGCGTGCCATGACCATCATCATCTCGCGCTGAGTCGAACTCGTCAGGATCTGCGCCAATGAACGTCCGGTAGGTGGACAGCATTTGACGCGCGCCAATTAGCTTATTGTTACAAGTAAATGGCGCATCATTGGGATTATGGGCCGTGTTGCCGAAATCACAGGCCGAAAAATTGGTTTCATCGAGGGTAATTCCCGGTGGTGCATAGCTGCCATCATCAGCAAAGCTGGGATGTTCAGGCCAGATGCCTGTATCAATAACGCCGACGATTACACCTTCACCATCATACCCGGTTTTCCAGGCGCCATTGCCGCGTTTTAGACCCAGGAAGTCCGGACTGTTATCTGTTGTTACCTGAAGCAGTTCATCTTCAATTACCATCAAAACGCTATCCTGGGTCTCGACTTCTTTGGCCTGATCTTCGGTTAGCAAAGCTGAGTACCCATTGAGGGCGATGGTATAATTATTGATTTGTTGATCGGCGCTGGCGCCGGCCAAGGCCAGAGAATTATCATGGCTTGCTTCCAGATAGGCTTGATATTGCCTGACATAGGCGCTTTTAGGATTTATCTTGCCCCCTTCGCCGGGATTGGTTGCCTGAAGATCTAAAATATCGCCATCGTAGGCAATGGCTGGATCAGCGGCCATGATAACGATGTAACTGTTTATTTCTTCATTGGCCGCCCCGGATGCCGGAATGGCCGCAACAAGAATCACAAGTAATAGAAATAATAAACTTACTTTTTTCATATGTTCCTCACTTAAACCGTTTTATTGTTTGTAACTTGTGCAAACTTTTTACCTTCTTGCATTTAATTCATATTTTTGATGTAACTATACAGGATGCGGAGTTACGCTGAGAAGCAGGGATATACAGAGAGAAGAAAGGAGGAGAAGATTGCCGTGGTTGCAGACATTGAAGCGGTTAACCAAAGATTTCTCGCTTTTCCTCTGTTTTCTCTCTGCGAATCTCTGCGTCTACTCTGCGAATCTTCGCGTAGCAATTCCCGCCTGTATAGTTGCTTTTTGATTTTGTTTATTTCAGGTATGCACCTCCTGTGAGTTCAGCCTGGTAAAAGGCAACCGTATGCCTTCATTACCATGACCGAAATTGTTTGTTATTTGAGATTGCTCAATGATTAGGGTTGGTGAATATCATGGAATTGTAGCGCCTTTAGAATCATAAAGGGTTCGTTCAAAATTAACTTTGCAGTTTGCTGGTAATTGGTAATTGAGTAATTGGGTAATTACCAGTTACCAATTACCTGGTTACAATTTTTCAAACGCCAAAGTTATAAACGAACGTGCCCAAAGGCGTGATAAATAGCGGCGCTATAATTAATTGGCAGGTTTTCGGCGGGAAGTTTAGTAAGCGTATAGCCAAAAATGAAGTAGGATTTTGGTTTTATTTACAGCGGCTGTTAATTGTAAGGGACGGGGAGTTTAGTAAGTTGTGGTTAATTGGTCAACATTGTTCAATTTGGAACAATATGCTGGCTGCTTTGGGGAGGGCGCCTATGCTACGGCCGTTACTAATAGCTAAATTGGGTGTCCAGTGAGGGAGGAACGGCCGTTATGTCAAAGCATAACGGCCGTGAATTGTTACGAAGTATGATTTGGTCAGTTTACGGCCGTTTCCTTAAACGCCACGAACCGCCCCCAGCAGGAAGCCAGTTCCATCCCTTTTTGGACGAAGCAGGCGATGAAGTAACGGCCGTTCCCCGCTCCCGCCAACGCATTCCCCAAATTCTCCGCATGAACAATCCCCTTGGGGAACAAATTCAAGTGCATATCCTGATAATAGGTATCCAACGGATACATATCATCCCAATCCTTCCCGTACTGGTCAATCAACTTCTGATTCGCCTCCGCAAACGTCTTCGGATGCCAGAGGCGCTGAATCGTATTCATCGGATGCTCCATGGCTACACAGTCCACCCCCAGCCACTTAATCTCCTTCTCAATACACCAATCGGCAAAATCAGGCGACGGCCCTGGATGTTTGATCATGTACCGGAACTCATCTGAATCCGGGCTGTTCCAGCCATACTGATGCCAGCCCGTTTTGATGATGAGAATATCCCCCTGCTGCACATCCACCACATTTTCAATCATCGCTGGGGTGTAAACGCTCGAATTACTCACCATCTCCGAAATATCGGCAATTACCCCCGGCCCAAACCAATAATCAAACGGCATCTGCCCAATCGTGCGCCCGGCGGCCCAGAAATGCTTCTCCCCGTCCATGTGCGTCGCCAGGTGAAAACTGGCCCGGCAGTGGGCATTGTTCCGCCCCAGGCCAAAAGATTGTCCGCCCACCCGCTTCGTGTACGTCACGCTCAATGGCTCATAATTGGCCCACTGCGGCGTCTGCACACTAAACGGCAGCGTCATATCCACCATCTCGGCCGAACGCATGAAAGCAAAGAAATCATCCTGGCTCATCCCCTCCGGCGCTCCCAAAGCCGCTACGCGCGCCCAGGCCGACTCCACCTCCATGTACGGGATTGGCTGAATCATGATCCAGGCGCGTTGGTTGTTTAGCTCGTTGATTTGCCCGCCCAGCGACTCCGCCAGCAGCAGCCCTGCCTTGGGCATCGTGATGTGCGTCAGCGCGTGATACCATTCCGGCGGATACAGCTCGTCCCACGTTTTGCCATGCGTTTCTTTGAGTTTCGCCTCCGCCTTCTCAAATTCGCGCGGGTGCATGGTGCGCAAATTCGTATTCATCGGATGCTCGGCGCTGCCGCAGTCCACGCCAATGAGCTTCAACTTCATATCCAGCGCCCACTGGAAAAACGCCGGCGACGGCCCCGGATGGCGCAGGTAATAGCCGAACTCCTTATTCTCAATGCCCCCCTGCGCGTCGGGATTAGCCACGTCCGGCTGATCCCAGCCATATTTGTGATAGCCGGTGTTGATGATAAGGATGTCCCCTTCCTTCACCTCGACCCGCTCGGTGATCATCTCCGGCGTGTACAGGCTGTAATCGGAAACGGCGTCAGAGATGTCCACCACGACCCCTTCGCCGCACAAATCAGTGAGCGGAATGTCGGCGATGGCCCGCGCCCCGGAATGGAACGCTCGCGGCCCCACCAGATGTGTGCCGGTGTTATTGCTCCACTCAATCAACTGCCCATTGGCCCCCTGTCCCCCGCCATACGCGCCTGTCAGCCGCTTGAAGAAATGCACTTCCAACGCCTTCTCCCCCGGCCACGGCGGCGTAAAAATGCTCAACGCCTGGGTTAAATCGTACCACTTTGAATTTGCGAGTATAGATACTTGTTGCTTTTTCTCCATTGTGAACCCTACCTCCTAAAACCCAATGAATCAGACGACTAATTTTTTTAGGTGTATACGCAACGCTTTCTCGAAACGAATCATGGTGTCAATCATCATGGCCTGAATTTCCTTCCATTGCTCCTCGTCTAGATAACCACCAACATCAAGACGTTTGGCAATACGGCATGCTCGTTTCCCTTCCACTCGTTGCCAATCTAAAGACGAACCAAACGCTTTCTCAATACTGTCTTTTTCTCTTGCCAAGAAATCAAATATTTCTTTGTTCACTGAATCCTGGTCTTTACCACGATCAATATAAAGCTCGACACGTGCATCGTGTTGTCGAATAACATAATTTAATGCCACTCCAGACGTGCCCGCACCCGTGCTAATCCAACTTTCTCGACTTGGTGAAATATTGGCATGAAGTTTGGTTTTTATCTTTGCTCGCTTCAAAAGACTATCCCAAAACTTACGCCGTAAATGATGCCGCTCTGAGAATTCTTTTTTCGTTTCTCCAATTTCTCTGCCTTCTACACTTGGTCCAACAATTAGCGTCAATAGTGGCGCTGGTGGAGAATCGCCGATCCGAATGGCTTCTACTTTAACAAGATAAAAATCAGCAGAACTAGATTCATTTAGCCAGGTAATTGCGTTTATGTGTTCGGGACGAGGGATTGCAACCATCCAAATTGCTGTACGTGCGCCAATTGCTACTAAATATGCAGCAATTCCCGTAGCTAACCAATTTCCTCTCTAAAAGAGAGAGGAAGATATTGCATTCATCATTTTTGGTCTCAAAAAGAGAAAAACCAAGCCATGAAATGGAGCCAAAATCAGCTTGTTTCCAACCATAGGCAAGTATA
>JAJRYT010000159.1 GCA_024275635.1 Chloroflexota bacterium
TAGTCAATGCAACTTTACTCGAGTACGAATATTTGAACATCGCATAAAAAGAGTGACATGCAAATATTATTTGAATACAAACCCACGCGGTCGAGTACGGTTTGGAAGCAATCTGTTAGGAATGTACAAAGTCGAGCTTAGCGATCCTCCCGGAGGTCGCTTGAACTTCCGAGAGGGTTATTCAAGTTCAGATAGGCGCGAACAACGGCGGCAATGTCGGTCAGATCATGCACTTGCTGCGCTAATTCGGCGTGACTGTTGCCCACAAGAATGGTGGGCACGGGGTTGCGCGTGTGCTGGCGCTGCGATTTGTTTTCGATGTTGCCGTGATCACTGGTGATAATCAGCAAGCCGTGTTTATCGTCCCACGCTTCGAGCAGGCCGCCGATGGCTTCATCTAACATTTCCAGGTGGCTAACGGCCTGTTCCAGCGAGCCGCGATGGCCGCTGCGATCACTAGGCCAATGCTCGAAAAAGCTGAAATGGTGGGTTTGGGCGATGGCGGCGATGTGCTGCCCGGCCTCGGCCAGAGTCATGCGCGGAATGTCACTGTACCCCAGGTGTTTGTGCCAGCCTTCGCCGGTGAAGCCGGGGCTGACGGCACGGCCGTTCCGCAAATCATTGGCCGTCATCAACGACAACCCGGCGCTGGTCGCCGCCAGAGGGACGCTGGAAAGCAGCCGCTTGCCGCTGTTAATACCGTCAAAATAGCCCCGCGGGTAGGGGGTGATAAGCGCGGCTTTGCCACCGGCGGCACCCACTTCATGAAAGAGCGTGCCTTGTTTGATGATGTCGGCAACGGCCGTATTCGGTTTTGGCCCGTAATGTTCGCCGACCAGTTGGGAAACATTGCGCCCGGTTAAAATAGCTGCTTGACCGGTGGCCGACTGCGGACGTCCTGGCATATCCAGGTTAGGGTCGGTGGGAATGAGGCTGGCGCGGTTGGCAATGATACGGCCGTTGCCCCGCAAGTACCAATTCTCGCCCAACAAGTTAGTTAAGTGGGGTAAAACGGCCGTGACAAACGGGTTCACCTCCGGCTCTGGCCCGCCCAGCCCCACGCCATCCATGAAAAAGAGATGGACGTGGCGGGTGGAGGGAGATTGGAGATTGGAGACTGGAGATTGGGCCATAATTTTTACCGTAAAACTGCCGCTTCCTGGTTTGCCTCATCGGGGGCAAGTGAACCCACAGCTCGCCACACTTCGTTCCCAGCATTGTCAAAGAGAATGAACGTGGGGGTAAAACGAAAATTGAGCTGCTGTAACAACGGCTCAACGCCGGCGCCATGCACATTTAACCGCACCACGCGCACCGCGCCGCCCCACTCCGTTTCCAGCCCATCCACGATGGGCCTGGCCCGCAGGCAGGCCGCTCAATAATCGGAATAGAGTTCGATGAAAACAGGCTGGCCGGGAGCGCCGCTCAACAAGCGTTCAACTTGACCGGTGGCCACGCCATCAGCTTCCGGTTGGAGGAGAAACGCGCCCAGGACAATCAAGAGTAAAAGAGCAATGATTAAAGATGACCGGCTGAGGAACGGCCGTTCCCGCCACGCTGCCGCCATTGCCAACAAAAAAACCGGCACAATCAGCAAAAAAACGGCCGAATACTGGTTAAAAATCTGCATAGCCGCCAGTGTATCGGATTCACAGAACAGGCACAAGCAAAACACCCACAAGCTTATCGGTATTTCAGGAACGCCGCCGTTCGGAAACGCGCCTCGATATCCGACCACTCAACTACCTGACTACCCGATTACTCTGGTACAATGAACACAATGAACGACGATTCCCTGATTTTCATCAACGAAAAGGTAAGCATCCCGGTATCCGAATTACGCTTTCGCTTCTCCACCAGCAGCGGGCCGGGCGGCCAGCACGCCAACCGCTCAGCCACGCGAGTCACGCTGCTGTTCGATGTAGCCCACTCGCCCAGCCTGGATGAGGCTGGGCGCGCCCGCCTGCTGGATAAGCTGGCGTCACGACTAGATAAGGATGGCGTGCTGCAAATTGACGCGCAAGAGTCACGCAGTCAGTACCGTAACCGGGAAACGGCCGTTCTCCGCTTCCAACTCATCCTCGCCAACGCCCTCAAACAGCCCAAACGCCGCCGCAAAACCAAACCCAGCCGCACTGCCATTGAAAAACGACTGGCGAACAAGAAAAAACGAGGCCGACGCAAGCAAGAACGCCGCCAGACCTGGGATTAGAACCAACACCCCGTAAATATGGGGCAAGATTGAACCAATCTAAACCAAGTATAAGCAGTAAGTGAAAATTCACCCTATAAATATAGACCATTTGTTCTATTTATGATATACTACTTGTTAGCTGCATGGCTATCACTGCCCCCTCTTAATAATCATTTTTAGCGAAAGGAGAAATGTATGCAAGTGGTAAAAAACTATCCAAATGGTGTATTCTGCTGGGTTGACCTGGCGACGACGGACCCAGAAGCGGCCAAAGCGTTTTACACCGGTCTCTTTGGCTGGGAGTATGAAGATCTACCCACCGACATGGGCATACCTTACACGATGTTCCGCATTGAGGGCAAAAACGTGACTGCGCTCAGCGCCATGATGTCTGATATGCAAGCCCAGGGTGTGCCGCCTTATTGGTCATCCTACATCAAGCACGACAACGTGGATGCAGTGGCGGCAAAAGTGACAGAAGCCGGCGGTACGCTTATGATGCCACCGTCTGATGTGATGGATTCTGGCCGCATGGCGTTTGCCCAGGACCCCACCGGCGCGGCTTTTGGCATCTGGCAGCCGGCTGGCCACATAGGGGCCGAACTGGTCAACATGCCCAACACGCTGGTTTGGAATGAACTGCAAACACGCGACAGTGAAGCGGCTAAGGCATTTTACAGCGCCGTTTTTGACTGGACGTATGGTTCGGATTCAAGTGGCTATATTCTGTGCCAGGAAAACGGCCGTACCCAGGCCGGTATCATCCAGATGGATGAAAACTGGGGCGATGAAATCCCCAACAATTGGGGCGTCTACTTCATGGTGACCGATTTGGCCGCGTCTGTCGCCAAAGTGAAGGAACTAGGCGGCAACATCATAGTTCCGCCAACCGCAGCCGGTGAAATGGGCAAATTCTCGGTCGTCCAAGACCCGCAGGGCGGCGCATTTACCATCATGCAGTTTGACGGCCCGGTTGATTCCCCGCCCGGCGTTTAAGCGTTGTTTGTCATTCACTTCATTCATTGGTACAAACCTCCCGGAGGCTGACAGCCTCCGGGAGGTTTTTTTTGTACGCTTTATGAAAAGGATGAACCATGACCATTATTGACATCAGCCGGGATTTAGTGAAAGGAATGACTGTCTGGCCGGGAGACACGCCATACAATCTGGAAACAATTCTGGATCGCCGCCAGGGCGACAGCGTACACCTGACAACGCTGACCATCAGCGCCCACACGGGCAGCCACGCCGATGCGCCGCGCCATTTTACAGATGACGGGACGACGATGGCGCAGGTGGATTTACGGCCGTTCTGGGGCCCAGCCTGCATCGTCACCATCACTAAAGAATCTGGCCCGCTCTTCCCGGCCGATTTCGCCGCCTACGATTTGCGCGGCGCGGAACGGCTGCTGGTTCGCACGCCGTTGGAAAGTCTGCCGCCCAACCAATTTCCCGCCGCCGTCCCCTACCCCAGCCCGGAGTTGGCCGACTTTTTGGGCGCGTTGGGCATTCTCCTCTACGGCACGGACGCACCCTCAATGGATGCGATTGACAGCCAGGGTTTTCCCGGCCACAATGCCCTGCTGCGCAACGGGATTGCCATTTTGGAAGGATTGGATTTGTCGCCGGCAAAGGACGGCCGTTACCAACTCGTCGCTCTGCCCTTGAAAATTGTGGGCGGGGATGGCAGCCCGGTGCGGGCAGCGTTACGGCCGTTGGAATGAGGAGTTTGCAAGTTTGCGAGTAAACATGACTGATGGACGATAAAGTATCTAGCAATTGCCTGAGACTACGCTCAGGCAATAAAGCCCTTGCGGGCAAATGATAAAACAGTAAAGTTCCTTCATCAATCGTATGAAGGAGCAAAAAAGATGATGGACAACTTGAGCCAAACTTACGCCGAACTGCTTGA
>JAJRYT010000007.1 GCA_024275635.1 Chloroflexota bacterium
ATCAGATTCTCACTCTGGTTACAAAATTATCTGGAAATATTTCTGATTTCGAATTTTGTACAAAGTCGAGCTTAGTGTTGAGGGTAACTCTTTGGATGCTTATGATGGGAAGCGGGTGAGTTTCCTCACTCTGTTACTCGACCAGGGCGGGAACTATCAGTACCGGCCGTCGAGTTTGCTCCATGACGGTGCGGGAGACGCTGCCCAGCGCCCGCAGTTTGTCCAATCCATGCAGCCCTTCGAACCCCATCACGATGAAATCGGCGTCTAACCGGTTTGCCAGTTGCAGAATTTCTACGGCCGGTTCGCCGACTTTGCCGCGGGCGTCGAACGGGACTCCTGTCTCATGCAGGGAAACGGCCGTTTCTGCCGCAAACGCCCGCGCCTGTTCCTCTGCCTGGGTGATCGTGAATGGGTGCTCCACCCGGTCTTGTCGTTGTTCTTCCTCAATACGCCGGTACTTCTCCTCCGGCATCACATGAAACACCGTAACATGCGCTCCCAATTTCTGGGCGATTTCGCCGGCAAGGGCGATGACTTTGTCAGCCTGCGGGTCCTCGTCAATCGTGACCAGAATTTGCTTCATGGCTCTCTACCTCGATTATAAAGGCATCTGGCTGGCGCCGCCGTCGAACATGATGGCCGATCCGTGAATGAACGATGCTGCCGGGGAAGCCAACCATGCCACCGTCCGGCCAAATTCCTCCACCGTACCCATCCGTCCTAACGGAATCCCGCCGGTGACTTTAGCCGCCTCTTCCTCGATGGTTGTGCCGTTGGCATTGGCGCGTGACGTTAAAAGCTGCTTGACGCGATCGGTGTATGTCCAAACTGGGTTGACGGAGTTGATCCGGATCCCTTTTGGCCCCAGCTCGTTGGCCATCGTTTTTAACATACCGATGACGGCCATGCGGATGGCGTTGGAGAGCAGCAGGTTAGCAACCGGCTGTTTAACGGAGATGGATTCGATGGCAACGATGCTGCCCCTGCCCCGCTCGACCATGTGGGGCACAACGGCGTAACAGAGGCGGACGGCGCTCATCAGGGTAAGCTGCACGGCCGTTTCCCAGGTTTCCGCGTTTAGTGAGAGGAACTGTCCCGGCGGCGGTCCGCCAGCGTTGATCACTAAAATATCAATCTGGCCAAATTTATTCAGCGCGCCAGTCACAGCCCGGTCAATGTCCGACTGTTGGGTGACATCGCCGCGGATGGCCAGCACATCTACGCCGGTCTTGTTTTGAATCTCAACGGCCGTAACATCCAGGGCGTCGCTTCGGGCACAGATAGCCAGCTTTGCCCCTTCCTGTGCCAACGCCAGCGCCGACGCTTTACCCAATCCTTTGGATGCGGCCGTGACCAGCGCAACTTTACCTTTTAATCCTAGATCCATGTTTTCCCCTTTTGAAGTGACTAAAGTGCAAAGTGACTAAAGTGCGAGGTGGCTAATTTACCACCAACCACTTGCCACCCTGCCTACATAAATTCCATTGTTAACTCAGTTGTAATCGCCACGCAGTTCTGAATTGTTCGGGCGACCGGGCAGTAATTGGCGTGGATGTTGTGGGCGCGAACGGCCGTTTCTCGCTGCGCCGGGTCGAGTTTCAAATAATAACTCACGTGAATGCGCTTGACTACCATCACCTTGCCGTCTAACTCAATCTCACCGGTCGCTTTTGAATAAAGACGGCCGTTTCCGGCCGGAATTTGACGCGCTTCCAGCGCGCCGCCAAAGGTGCCCGTCAGTCAACCCGCCGCCGACGCTACCAGATAATCCAGTGTTGTCGCGTGCGGCTCATATACATTCGGATCAACCTTGTAATGTTCAGCCACCTCCGAATGCACCCCGAAAAACACCGGTTCCGCTTCCACCGGCAAATACGCCCGCCGCAGCGGCCCCTTCACCCGCTCAATCTGTGCCTTCGACGTATAAACCACTTCACCAACCATAAAAACCCCTTTTCGTAAATCGTATTCCGTATTCCGTGTTCCGAGTAACGAACTACGGATTACGGATTACGGATTACGGACAATCACCCTTTCACCGCTCCCATCGTAAAACCGGCCACCAGCCGATCTAAAAACAGATTGTAGACAAAGCCAACCGGGATGGCTACGATCACCGCTGCTGCCAGCAGCGATTGCCAGAAAAACACATCCCCGCGAATCAACTCCACCGGCACGCCCACACTAATTGTCCGCTGCGCCGAGGACGAGATAAAACTAAGGGCATAAATAAACTCGTGCAGCGTCAGCGTAAACGTAAACACAACAACGGCAATAACGCCAGACAGCGACAGCGGTAGCACCACCCGCACAAAAGCCATCAACCGGCTGTAACCGTCCACCATTGCTGCTTCCTCCAGGTCGCGGGGGATGGATTTGAAAAACCCCATCAACAGCCAGGTGCTAAAGGGGATCGAGATGCTGGGGTAGACCAGCACTAACGACCATAGGCTGTCCCGCAATCCCAGCTTCGCAATGACCCGAAAGAGGGGAATAAATAGCAGTGAAGGCGGCACCAGGTAAACCAGGAAGATACCAATACCGGCCTGCTCGCCCCATCGTCCAGCCAGCCGGGCCAGACTGTATGCCGCCGGCACGGCAATAAGGAGCGTTATAATCACCACCAACACGCCGACAAAAAGAGAATTACGTAAAAAGCCGACATAGTTCGTTTTCAGAAAAAGCAGCTTCAGATTGTCCATTGTCGGTGGGAAGTTATAGATAAATGGATTGTTCTGCGGCCGGTACAGGTCTTTATCCTGCTTAAACGTGTTGATAAGCATGATCAAGAACGGGGCCGACGAAAAAAAGCAAAAACCGGCCACCAACACGTATAGAAAAAAGCGCTTCAAGCGATAGGGCACACCACGCATCAGGCAATCTCCGTTCGGCGCGCATTTCTGAGAACCAAAAAAGCGACGACCAGCAGCAAGGGGAAAAGGAACAAAGCAATGGCCGCGCCCTGGGCTAACGCGCCCCCCTCAATCCCGGTGAAATACGCCCACGTTGCCAGGACTTGTGTGTAATAAACCGGCCCCCCGCGAGTCAGGACGAAAACAACAACCATATCGCCAAAGGTAAAAATCAGGCCAAACAGGAGGGCGATGCTCATGATGGGTAGTATCAAGGGCAGCCTGACCTGGAAGTGAATGCGCCAGAAACTGGCGCCGTCTACTTCGGCCTGGTCAATCAAATCTTGGGGGATAGAGGTCAGTCCGGCCATGAGGATAACGGCCGATAACGGCAGCATTCGCCACACATGCACCAGGATCACCGAGGCCATAGCCAATTCCTCCCGTCCCAGGAAATTCATGTGCCGCCCCGGCCCTAGCAAGGTGTCCGGCCCCAGCAGACCCACCAACTGCAACACCCAATCAATCGGACTGAATTTCGAGTCAAAGATCCACAGCCAGCCGATGGTTCCCAGAGAAATGGGCGTGGCCCAGGGCAGCATAATCAACATGCGAGCGATCCATTTGCCCTTGAAATCCTGCGCCAGTACCAGCGCCAGGATATTAGCCAGCACAATAACGATGGCTTGTGCGGTTAATGTAAATATGAAGGTGTCACTCAACGCCCGCCAGAATTGAGGCATGGCCTCTTTATCCATCACGCGGCGAAAGTTTTGCAGCCCCACAAATGTGAGGCTGGTATCGCCCACTGTCACGTCGGCCAAGCTAAAGGCGATGGCGATGGCGAAGGGAACAGCCACCAGGGCTACGATATAAATGATGGCCGGGGCCATAAAGAGGGCGCCCAGCAATCCATCTCTGTCTGCCAGACGACGCCTTCCGGGACTTCTTCCGGCAACTCTGTTTACGGTTGGGCTTTGCATGCGCCTGAAATCTCCTAAAATGGCCTCGGTTCGATCCGAACGCCCGTTTCCTTATCAAAGAATCTCAAGTCTGATTCCTGAACGATAAAATCGTGGGTTTCCCCAGCTTCAATAGGAATTGTCAGCAGAGAGGGGATTTTAGCGATTGTTAACCCACCTTCCGGTGTGCCTTCCACCTTACCGTAGACCAGCCTGTCCGCGCCCAGGTGTTCAACCCAGTCAACATGGAAGGCAAAGGTTCTTAGATTGCCGCCTCTGGCGTCGGCCGTTGGCGTGAAATTTTCTGGCCGGAAACCGACCAGACAATCATCCTTTTCCAGCAGATTCATGGGCGGTGAGCCGAGAAAAGTAGCTACGAAGGTATCGGCCTAATCATCATACACATCTTGCGGCGTGCCAATCTGGCGCACTTTGCCCGCATTCATGACCACAATCCGGTCGCCCATGGCCATCGCTTCAATCTGGTCATGAGTGACAAAAATGGTGGTGATGCCCAACTGCCGCTGGAACTGTTGCAATTCGCCGCGCGCCGCTGCCCGCAGCTTGGCATCCAGGTTAGAGAGCGGCTCGTCCAGCAGCAATACCCTCGGCTCCTTAACCAGCGCCCGGCACAGCGCGACGCGCTGTCGTTCGCCCCCGGAAAGCTGGCGCGGCTTGCGCTCCAGAAGATGATCAATGCTCAAAAGCGCGGCCGTTTGCTCCACTTTCTCTTTTATCGCCATTTTGGGTTGTTTCTTCGCTTTGAGTGGGAAGGCGATATTGTTGAAGATGGTCATGTGGGGATAGAGTGCATAACTCTGGAACACCATTGCAATTTTTCGGTCGCGGGGCGGCAGTTGAGTGACGATATCTTCACCGATGATAATATCGCCACCTGTTGGCGTTTCTAACCCGGCAATCATGCGCATCAGGGTGGTTTTGCCGCAACCGGATGGCCCCAGGATGACTAGCAGTTCCCCTTTTTCGATGGATAGGTCAACGCCATTGACAGCTTTTACATCGCCAAAATGCTTTGTAATATTTCTGGTTTGTACAACAGCCATGATTTTGTGAAGATGGAGACTGGAGACCGAAAAGGTATCAGTCTCCAGTCTCTAATCTTTAGTCTCCTAGTCTCTAGTTGTTACTCGCCGCCAACATAGCCCCGGTCGCGCCATTGCTCGAAGATGGGGGTGATTTGGGCTTCGGCTTCGGCTACGGCTTCTTCAGCCGTTTTTTCGCCTTTGGCGACTTGCGCCATCATGTTGGAAATGATGCGTTGAGCGTATACTTGGACGATAGCCGGGTTGGCTGGGCCGGGATAGCCGAGATGGGTGACCCAGTTTTCGGCCGTGCCTAATACTTTGAGCTTATCGCCAGGCCGCGACCCAAAGGGATCAACGTCCAACCAGCCGCCATCCTCGAAAAGTTCGGGGACAGTGCTCTTGAAAGCGGGGAAGTTGTACATTTCGCTGTTGAAGACGGCCTGGCTGTAGTTGGCGGTGTGGTGCAGGATAAACGCTTTGGCCGCTTCTAGTTCGGCGCCTTCAACATAGTTGGGAATGACGTAGACTTGCCAGATATGGGCAGAGGCGTGCTGGTAGCCGCGCGGTCCTTTGAGCGCGTCTACAAAGAAGATATCGTCGGCGGCCTCGGGGTCAATCTTTTGTAGACTGCGGTAAGCGGAAATGGAGTTGAGGATGTAAGACAATTCACCGGCGATGAGGCCCTGGTTATTGGATGCAGCCGTCCAAGCGAAGACTTCCTCGGTCATCGTTTGGTCGTATAGGTCAGCCATAAATTTGACGGCTTCAACGACTTCGGGCGAGTTGATGACTACATTTTCGTTTTCATCCTGAATCGAGCCGCCAAAGGACCAGATGAGGGCGCGTGCCGCGAATTCGGAGTCGATCTCAGGCGACATGCCAATACCCATAGGCACGCCCAGGTTGTCGCGGATGAAACTGCCGCCTTCCAGCAAATCCTGCCAGGTATCTGGCCCATCGGGGAAGCCAGCCTCTGTCCACAGCGTCTTGTTGTAGTCGCCGGGGTCGGGGATCCAACCGTGACAGAAGCCGTAATAACGGCCGGTGGTCGGCAGGAATGAGTTGGCTTTGCAGGTATCAATTTGCTCGCCAAATAGCTCTTGGGCCTGCATGTTCAGGTCGGTCAGATCGTGGACGCCTTCCACAAAGAGGGAGCCACCAATGACGAGTTCGACGATGGTGGGGCCTTCGCCGGCGTCAATGGCAGCGGTTAAGGTGGGAAATAGCTCAGTGAAGCTGATGTGTTCGACGGACATGTTGACGCCCACGGAATCACCCCAGGCGGGTGCGAATTCGTCAATCCAGGTGTCATATTGAGGCACAAAGTGGCTCCACTGCAAGAGGGAAATTTCGGTGCCTTCCGGGAACTGCTGCTCGGCGCCGACTTCAACGATGCGGGTGACTTCGACTTGTTCGCCTTCGACCTCGATTTGTTCGGTGATAACGCGGGTGACTTCGACTTGTTCGGTAATTGTATTTGTTTCGGTGACGACACGAGTAACTTCTACTTCTTGGGGTTGGCAGCCAACTATTAAGAAGGCGGCCGCCGTCAATAGAACAGCTATTATCAATAATTTATGTTTCATTTTCTCCTCCAATCTATCGGTTACAGTTAAGCAAAAGTGGGTATGAAAGCAAGGTTTTGGGAAGCCAAAGACCTGGCTTTTTCATGATGGCTCTGTGTTTTTACCAGGGGGGGATCGTGCCGGACAGAACCAGTTGATGTTTCTTTCATGAATACATCTGGCTTGAACCGTATGCGGATTGTTTTTCAGTTTTGAAACCGTTAGCCGTTTCATCGGACCATTTGCCTCTATTCCAAAATAACCCAGGAGCAGGGCGGGTAATGTCGCGGTGTGATGAGTAACAATGACCTATATGTGGTCTTTGGCTGAGATCGGTTAACACATCTGGCAATCTTGCAGGTGTTCTGTGAAGAGGAATACCTGGTTCTAGCACAGCTTGGCGGAAGTTCTCCACCGGTAATTAGTAACTGGTAATTACCAATTACTAAATTACCCCAGGTAAAAAACCATCTGTATATTTGCGCCAACGTGTAGTAGGATCAGGTCATCAGGGAAAGGCTTGACGGAGATTAGTTGGCTAATTATGATTTGCCAGGGAGCGTATTATTCTTTTTGTGCTTGTTGTTAAGATCGTTTGATGGTGTGATTGACTAAATGTGTATGGAAGTTGACGATTTTCTATATTATTTCAGAAAGAGTGTCTTTGCGACACATACGTTTAGTTTTAAAGAGAGGGGCCAAAGCCGCCAACATTGTCTCTAGTTTAACAATGGAAATGGGGAACTGTCAATAAAATTATAAAAGTGAGGTCGCGGTTCCAGGGCAGCATGTCTACCAGGGTATCCTCCCGGAGGCTCATGACTGGTTAGCTGGTTGGGACAAGCTAACCTCCAGGAGGGTTAAGTGGTTGCCTTTTTTAACCCGCCGTACAGCCACCAATATGCTGTCTGAGGGTAAGCAGGCTGCCATGCTTCAGGCCATATGAAGGAACCGGTATGCCAGTAATGGCGCAGGTCGTTATCCAGCAGATGGATGTGTTTAGGGATGCGGGGGGCGAGTTGGTAAGGAGGGTGTTGAAGTTTCTGGATGATGGCCATTATCATGGCTCTGGTCTCAACGGCCGTTGCATAATCGGCCGCTGTTGTTTTCCACTGCATATCTTTCAAATACTCAGACCATTGCCGGATACGGGCTTTCAGTTCTTGATGTGCTTTTTGTTCAAACCGGACGGTTTTTTCAATGAGGGCCTGGTTGAATTGGGTAACGGCCGTGTCCACTTGTGCCTGTTCTTCAGTTGATAACAAATCGCGCAGGGCCAGCAGCCGATGTTGGCGCAGTAAACAGCCCCCCAATGTCAACCGGGGTAAGCCGCCTTTCATCATAGGCCAAAAGAGAACATCACTGCGTAAATAGTCCACTATCTCCCCGGACATCTCCTTCAAAATGAATACATCCTGCGCCAGTTTTGTTTTTTCTTCAGACATGAGCACAATCTCCAGCAACAATAAAGCAAAGCTTGCCCGCTCCTTTTCACCCTCCCAGAGAGAAACCTGACGAAAACAGCTAACCAGTCGCAAACCCCTGGGAGGACGCCTTAGTAAGCGTTCAGAAGTAACTTCCCGGTTTTCGTAAACCGTATTCCGTAAACCGTGTTCCGTCACCAGGCGAATAACGGTTTACGGGATACGGAGTACGGATAACCCAAGCGCTAAGTTAACAACGAACGAACCCTTAACCGGCACATGTTTTTAGCGGATAAGTTTACGTACTACACATCTTCATGATGAGGTATAATAGGCGACAGCATGATTCTGAGCAAACAGATGCTCAGGTGAAGTGAGGCTTGACAATCCAATACAGTCACCATCGTAAATTTGCATCATAAAGGATTTATTATGTCCGCAATTAGACGAGCCGCCATTCTAAAATTGGCCGCAGCTGCTTATGAAATGCAACTCGATGT
Source organism: Chloroflexota bacterium (assembly GCA_024275635.1). Classification (GTDB taxonomy): domain Bacteria; phylum Chloroflexota; class Anaerolineae; order Promineifilales; family Promineifilaceae; genus JACKCC01. Next base: position 8,353 of record JAJRYT010000007.1, read on the forward strand.
CATGAATGGAACCCTTATGCCTGATACGACTGGCCGCTGGCGAGTTGGCGGCCATGACCTGACAGCCTGGCTGGCAGCGCACGAAGGAGAAGAACTGGTTCTGGTGCTTGGTTCGCTGGAAGATGAGCGCCCGGTAGAAACCCGAGTCTGCCGTACATGTGGGCGTGATTATACGGATTTGGAATGTCCCCATTGTCGCGCTAATCGGATCCGTTTGCGCGGTCATGCTTAGGAAGCGTTCGGAAGCGTTCGTTTATAATTTTGGTGTTTGGAAACTGGTAATTGAGTAATTGGTAACTGGTAATTACTCAATTACCAGTAAACGGCCGAGTTGATTTTTGAACGAATCTTTAATACTCATACTTCGAGGATGAAATAGTATTTATGAAACGATATACCATTTTCCTGTTATACCTGTTGTTGGCTTTTTCCGTTTCCATTAGTCACGCCCAGAGTCAAGTGACGGCTATCGACTCTCTCACGATTGATTTATGGCCTGATTACGACCAACCAGCGGTGTTGGTCTTGATGAAAGGTACGCTGCCGGCGAGTACGGCCGTGCCCACTACCGTCACCATCCCTCTACCAGAAGGAGTGCAGGTCAATGCCGTTGCTTACATAGACGCGTCTAACAATATGATTAATACGGAATATACTGCCGGCGACGGCACGCTCACCCTGACCACGCCTGACCGGAACTTCCGCGTGGAATATTATCTCCCTTACGTAGCCGAAGAGGGACAGCGATCCTTTACATTTACCTGGGAAGCAGATATCGATGTGGACCAACTCCAGGCGCAAGTGCAGCAGCCCATCTCTGCCAGCGGCCTTATTTCCGAACCATCAGCCGCGAATGTGGCTGAAGGGAGCGATGGATTTGTTTATCATATTCTTCCCCCGCAAACAATAGCAGCCGGGCAGCCATTTGCGATTCATGTCAATTACATCATGACTTCGTCCCAACTATCAGTGGAAGGACTAAACAATGTTACGATTGATTTGCAACCGGCCGGCCCAGCTTCTACCCCGGCAGCCGAACCAATTCGCGAAATTAACTGGCCGTTGATTGCCGGTATAGCCGGAGGTGTTTTGATAGCGGTGGCATTAGCTGTCCTTTATATTGGCAACCGTTCCAAACCACGGGTTCACAAACCCCGTCCAGTGCGTCAGTCCACCCGAAATGCCACCCGTTTTTGCCATAATTGCGGGGAAACGTTGGAGGCTGGTGATCGCTTCTGCCGTCAGTGCGGCACACCGGTGAAGGGGAAATAACAGCGTTTGTTTTAGGGGTAGGTTAGCACAACCTGAACAGCCTGATCTGGAGAGCGGTCAAGCAGTTGGTACGCCTGGGCGGCCTGGCTGACGGGCAGGCGATGTGTGATGAGGGCTTCGGGATGATGCTGTGACAGCATGGCCCAGGCCAACTGCAGGCGGCGCGATTTTGTCCAACGGCCGTTCCACATCGGGGCAATGCGGCTGACCTGGCTGCTGATGAGCTGCATCTGACTGCGGTAGAAATGTCCTCCCAGGTTCAAGTTGGCTCGTTTTTGCCCATACCAGGAGCCAATCACGATACGGCCGTTATACCCCGTCACACTCACAGCCATATCCAATGCCTGGGGATTACCCGATAGTTCGTAGCTCAAATCGGCCCCGGCATACGGCCGTCTCCCTTGCAGCAGTCCTGTCATTGCCGACAATATCTCCGTATCCGTTGGGTCCAGGCTGACCGATGCCCCCAGTTGGCACGACCATTGGCGGCGCAGTGGGTAGCGGTCTGCTGTCACCAGGTTGGAAAGCGGCAGTTTCGCCAGCAACATAGTCGTCAGCAGCCCGACAATGCCCTGCCCAAAGACAGCCACCTGTTCGCCAATCATGGGCCGACCGTCCATCAAGAAAGAGACGGCCGTTTCCATATTGGGCAAAAAGACGGCCGTTTCCGGCGTCATCCCATCCGGCAACGGCAGACAATGTGCCGTGTCAGCCACAAAATGACTCTCATGTGGGTTGAAAGCAAACACCAACCGATCCCGCCAGGCGACGTCAACCGCCGGCCCCACAGCGATCACCTGCCCGACTGCCGCATACCCATACTTCAGGGGATATTTCAACATCCCCGCCAGCGCCGTAATCGTCTCATCCACCGCCATCCCTGCCGGCATCTGCCCCCGATATAACAACATCTCTGTCCCCGGACTAATCGCCGAGAGCAGCGTTTTCACCAATACTTGCCCCGCCCCCGGTTCTGGCGCTGCCGCATGTTTTACCGTCACCTCGCCGACCCCCGTAAACCACACCGACTGCCGCATATTTCTCATCCCCTACTCCGTATCTCGCCATATCACATCACCCGACAACACCATATCCTCCCCCAGCCATTCCTGGTGCGGGTTACGCAAACGAGGAAATCCCGCGCCATTGGTCTGAACAAGCCGTCCAATTGCCTTGAGGCCGCCTACCAGCATGGGGGCAACGGTAATCACCAGTCGGTCTACCAGGCGCGCCGCCAGAAAACTGGTGATGACTTGTGCCCCCCCTTCAACCATCAGGCTGGTAATACCCCGTGCGGCCAATTGTTCCAACATCAGTGTCAAGGTCACCTGCCCCATCGCATTAGGTGCGATGACGATCACACACGCTCCGGCGGCTTCCAATGCCTGCCGCCGCGATTCCTCCACCGGGGCAACAGTTATGATCCAGGGTGGGCGCGGATTTTTCAGCAAGTGGGCGCCAATCGGGAAACGCAAATGGCTGTCAAGAATGACGGGTTGGGGGGAACGGCCGTCAACCAGGCGCGTCGTCAATTGCGGGTCATCGGCCAGCACCGTGCCAATCCCTACTAAAATAGCGTCATGTTCAACCCGCAGTTGATGCGTCATGTCCAACGACTGCCGACCGCTAATAGCCAACGGCTGGCCCTGACGCGCCGTAATGGAACCATCTAAACTTTGCGCGTAACTCAGGGTGATAAACGGCCGTTTTCCTCCACCAATGCGCTTACCAGCGCCCGTTTTACCGGCCGCCTGATGTCCATTCAAATCCAGCAAATGACGCATTCGGGCTACCTTCGTCGCCAGGTATCCGGCATTATCCCCCGTTACCTGTGGCTGCAGTGGGACCCGCGACGCAACCGCAACCCCCAAATCTTGCAGCCCCTCAATTTTAGCCGGATTATTCGTCAGCAGCCGCAGCGACCGCACCCCCAAATCCTGGAGAATATGCGCCGCAATCGTATAATCCCGCTCATCCGCCTCATGACCCAGCATCAAATTCGCTTCCACCGTATCATACCCGTCATCTTGCAAATTATAAGCGCGCAGCTTATCTAGCAGGCCAATTCCTCGCCCCTCCTGGCGTAAATACAAGATAACACCTTGTCTTTCAGCGGCCACCATCTGCATTGCGCGGCTGAGCTGCTGGCCGCAATCACAGCGCCGCGACCCCATCACATCGCCGGTAAAACATTCAGAATGAACCCGAACCAACACATTCTCCTGCGCTTGCACATCGCCCATAACGAGCGCCAAGTGCTCCTTGTTATCCCGGTTGTTGCCATAAAGGCACAATTGAAAATCACCGCCTTCTGTAGGAATGCGGGCGCATGTTAACTTTTCAATGACCAATTGTTCCATGATTTTTATCTCGTAAAAACTGTCCCAAAACCAACTTGTCAAGTAGGTATTTCAATTTGACTGCCAATGATGCCAATCAATTGCCTTTCCAAACGACTTGCACGTCCTTTACCAGGCTAATATTCGACACGGTAACATGAATAGTCATGCCAGACGTCAATTTTAGCAAGGAATCTCATTGAATATTAACTGGAAAATCTATCCCGAAATTGATTATACTGTAAATGCGATCAAACTTGGCTCACTCACAATAGGGACAACATTCAGGAAAACTTCGTGAGTGTTAATAAGTTACCACCCACCATCATGAATGGAAATCGTAACGCGACTTGGTAGATTGTGCATCGAATCGTTCGTTCGCTTGTAACTGTACAGTTACGTTCGATTTACGAAGGGATGAAACTAATCTCCGGGGGGAGTCGAGCGTTGTTAAAGCTATTGAAGAAGCCTCCCGGAGGTTTATTTACAAGGAGTGTGATATGAACCGTGACTGTAATTTTTACATTTGCGCCACCTGTTTTAATGTCAGCGAAACGCCCATAACCTGCCATGACCAATCCATGATACACTGCCGTTCCCTCCAACCAGGCGATCCGCGGCTCAAACCATTGTTCGACCACGAAGGCGATCTTAAAACCAGCGCCCCGCGTTGGTTCATCGAAAGTCTGAAGCAACAGCAGCAGATTTAGGCAAAACCGACCTGCTTTGTGGGGCAAGCAGCCCTGATGACCAGTTTTCCAGGTTGATGGTATAGTCGCCTAACACTTCATCGTATATCCGGGCTACACGATCAGGTGTGCCCAACAGACCTTGCCGGTCGGGGGTTTGCCCACGTTGGCCAGAATATCACGCACGGCCGTTTCATAGTTGACGGATTGGGGGAACGGCCGTTTAATAACCCTATGAACCGCAAACGCAACATCGTTTATTCCACCGACCCTGCTTACAAAAAACGCTGCCCCCGCTGCGGCCGCTACCCTTGCCGCTGCCCCCAGCCCAAGAGTTTGCCGCCCCAGCAGCAAACCGCCCGCATTTACCGCGACCGCAAAAGACGTGGCGGCAAAACCGTCACCGTCATCCGTGATTTACAACTGACGCCAGAAGATTTAACAGCGCTAGGAAAACAGTTGAAGAAAAAATGTGGCTCTGGCGGGGCGATTAAAAACGGCAATATTGAAATCCAAGGCGACCACCGGGAAAAAGTAGCTGCTGAACTGCAAAAACTGGGCTACAAAGCCAAACTCGCCGGCGGCTAATCTTTTAGGAAATAAAATGATTCATCTAAAGCTTATGTCAGAAGGGGATTTCGAAGCGTACCTGGAAGTTACCATTCCTGATTATGCTCAGGAACACGTAAAAGGCGGCCGCTGGACGGCTGAAGAAGCATTGGCGGCGGCCCAGACAGAATTTGATCATCTCCTGCCAGATGGATTGGCGACAGATAATCATTACTTTTACAACATCTTTGCTGACGGAGAAACACAGCCCGTCGGTATCCTGTGGTTTGCTGTTAAAAAGGATAAAGCGTTCATCTACGACGTGGTAATTCACGACTCTTTTCGGCGGCGCGGCTACGCCACCCAGGCCTTCCTGATTCTGGAAGACAAAGTGCGCCAGTTGGGGTTGAATACTATTTCACTGCACGTGTTTGGCCACAACCACGCCGCCCGTGCTCTGTACAAAAAGCTGGGCTATGCCGAAACCAACGTCATGATATCCAAGACGCTTTAAGATGATTGTCACTTTCCGGAAGTGACAGTCACCTCATATGGTTACTCCACATCATAAGCGATTCCCAATTCATCCAACCGGCGTATCCGCTCCCATTCAGGAATATCGCCACCCGCATTGGCATCTTTCAAGACCTGGATTTGCCGCAGTTCCATAATCTGATCCCGCAAAACGGCCGCTTTCTCAAACTCTAACGACTGCGCCGCCTGCTTCATCTGCTTCTCCAATTCCTTAATCAGCTTATTCAGTTCTGCCTTTGGCAAATCACGCACCGTCTTGTAGCCCGCCTGTTCCTCAGCCAATGCCAGTTTCTCCTGGGCGATGTCTTCAGTCAAGTCACGCACCGCCTTGATAATGCTGCGCGGCTCAATACCATGTTCTTCATTGTACGCTTGCTGTCTGGCCCGGCGCAGATTCGTCTCATCAATTGCCGCTTTCATTGAGCGCGTTATCTTATCTGCATACATGATCACCTTGCCCTCCACATGCCGCGCTGCCCGGCCAATCGTCTGAATCAGCGCCGTTGCCGAGCGCAGGAACCCCTCCTTATCCGCGTCCAGAATGGCTACCAGCGATACTTCCGGTAAATCCAATCCTTCCCGCAGCAAATTGATACCCACAATCACATCAAACACCCCCATTCGCAGGTCGCGCAAGATTTCCGTGCGCTCAATCGTATGCACCTCCGAATGTAGATAATGCACCTTCACCCCCATTTCCAACAAATAATCGGCCAAATCCTCGGACATGCGTTTGGTCAGTGTCGTCACCAGCACTCGCTGTCCCTGCTCAGTTCGTTTACGAATCTCACCCAGCAAATCATCTACCTGCCCTTTTACCGGTCTTACCTCTACTTCGGGGTCCAGGACTCCAGTTGGCCGGATAACCTGGCGCACAACCCGCGCCGAATGTTGCATTTCGTAATCGCTCGGTGTGGCGCTGGTGAAGATGGCCTGGTTCACTTTGCCTTCAAATTCATCAAAATTGAGCGGGCGATTGTCCAACGCGCTGGGCAGACGGAAGCCATAATCCACCAATGTCGTTTTGCGGCTGCGATCCCCGGCATGCATCCCCCGTACCTGGGGAATGGTCATATGGCTCTCATCAATCACCAGCAGGAAGTTGGGCGGGAAGTAATCCAACAAAGTCCAGGGAGGCTCCCCTTCGGAACGTTGATCCATGTGACGGCTGTAGTTCTCAATGCCGGATGTATACCCAATTTCACGCAGCATCTCCAAATCATAGAGCGTTCGCTGCTCAATGCGCTGCGCCTCCAGCAGCATTTTACGCTCTTTGAAATAGGCAATCCGTTCACCCAGTTCCGCTTCAATATCGTTGATAGCCTGAGCAGTTTTCTCCTCATCGGCAATAAACTGCTTGGCTGGAAAGATTTCGACCTTGCCATGATCCAGCAAGACTTCGCCGGTCAGGGCGTCAAATTCGGTGATGCGCTCGACCTCATCGCCCCAAAATTCAATCGTCAGCGCTGTTTCAGCGTAGGCAGGATAGACTTGCAGCGTATCGCCGCGCACGCGAAAGGTTCCGCGCCGCAGTTCCAGGTCGTTGCGATCATATTGAATGTCCACCAGTCGCCGCAGCAGCACATCGCGTCGGTACTGTTTGCCACGCTCGATGGTAACGGTGACTTTACCCCACGAGACCGGGTTGCTGATGCCGTAGATGCAGGAAACGGAGGCGACGATGATGACATCTTCGCGGCTCATCAAGTGTGCGGCCGCTTGCAGCCGCAGCCGGTCAATTTCTTCGTTGATTTGGGTTTCTTTTTCAATGAAAAGATCGTGGCGGGGAACGTAAGCTTCGGGTTGGTAGTAGTCGTAGTAACTGACAAAGTAGCTGACGGCGTTATTAGGAAAAAAGTCACGAAATTCGCTGTATAGCTGTGCGGCCAGGGTTTTGTTGTGGGCCAGGATGAGGGTGGGGCGCTGGGTTTGCTGGATGACATTGGCGATGGTGTAGGTTTTGCCGGTTCCAGTCGCGCCTAACAGGGTTTGGTAACGGTCACCGTGGTCTAATCCTTCGATTAGCTGAGTAATGGCTTCTGGCTGATCGCCTGTGGGTTGGAAGTCGGAAACAAGTGCAAACTTGGGCATGACACCCTCCGTTTTATAGAACTAAAGTTCGCTATTCTACCATATGTAGGCCAGTTTTAAAAAGGGTATTCAGCAAAGGGGTGCAGAAACAAGTTGTCAGGCAAAAATTTGAGAAAGAAGATTTTCCAGTTATTTTTGAAGGTTCAACAAACCACAAAACAAAGGAAAATCTTCTCATGAACAATCTTGCCGCAATATCTGAAAAACTGGCAGAAGAAATAGAAAAACGATTGATTGAAAATCAAGCAACAATAAGCCTAAGCGAGATAGAACGAACCAGTCGAAAGCTGCTTCAAGAAATTGGGAGACAAGCGATAGCCAAAGTAGTCTAGGAGCAAGAAACGAGCTATCCAGAACAAGTCATGTGTGAGAAAGGGCACAAAATGTGTTATCAACGGATGCGAACAGCAATCCTACACACCGTATGTGGGAGATGCCAAGTAAAAAGAAGATACTATCTGTGCCCAAGTTGCCATAGAGGAAGCGTGCCGCTGGATGAACGACTAGGGTTACGGCCGAATGGACATAGTGCCGAATTGGAAAAGCTGATGGCGATGACTGGGGTGCAACTGCCATATGGGAAAGGGAGTGATTTGTTTAAAGCCTTAATGCTCCTGGAAGTGAGTGAGCCAAGTTTGAGTAAAGCGACCCTTAAAGTGGGCGAGTTGGTAAGGGAACAAGAAGCAAAGAGCCAGAAAAATGGCCTCAACAAAGCCTATTTATTACAAACAAAACGAGAAAACCGCGTCCCACTACGCTTATATGGAACCATTGATGCAGCTAAAGTGCAAATACGAGAAGAAGAAGGGCATCAATGGCGCGATTTGAAACTGGGCGCTTGGTTCACGGCCAGAGGAAAACCGCCTAAAAACCCAGATGGGGCGTGGAAAATTCAGGCCGAAGAGATTCATTATTATGCCGATATAGCCCCAGCCAAACGATTTGGCGAGTTACTCTGGGGGAGCGGTGTTGACCATCTAGCTCATTTGGCACAGGAACTGATTTTCTTGGGAGATGGCGCAGATTGGATTTGGAATTTGGTCGCTCAACATTTTCCCAAAGCGATTCAGATTCTGGATTGGTTCCATGCCAGTGAACATCTAATGCCTGTGGCTCAAGCCGCCTTCTCGACAACAGATGAGCAATATGCTTGGGTTTCTATGATGAAACAGCTTATGTGGGATGGAGAAACCGACCTTCTTATCGCTCATTGCCATCAATTGGAAGCCAATCCTGCTGCCAAAGTCATTGGCACGACGGCTGCTTATTTTGAAAATCACAAAGAGCGTATGCGCTATGATTATTTTCGTAGCCAAGGCTACCAAATTGGCTCCGGCACGATTGAAAGCGCTGCCAAACAGATTGGTTTGATGCGTATGAAAGTTCCTGGTGCAAGTTGGAATTTCGAAAACGCACGTAAGGTTGCTAAAGCGAGAGCCGCTTACCTTTCGGATGGCTGGCAATCTCTTCCTCTCGCTGTTTAAGTAGTTATGTCTACTTACCTGACAACTCTTTTATGCACCCTCCTTATATTTGAAAAAGGGCACCTGTACTGGATCAGCTTTATCGCGCCGACCTTCTGCGGTACGTAAACACGGGTTTGTGTGCGTTTTGGACTTGACATGTTAGACCTCATCAATGCTGGTGCAACTGGTCGCTTTTTACACTTTAATCCTGCGGCGGATGCCAACCTGTGCTCACCCAGCGGCGGCGGGAACGTACAATGTAGTCGTTGTTTAATTTCAGTGCGGCTACCGTCGCCCGTCCAGACGGAGTCAGCCCAACAATCATGATACCTTCTTCGCGCCATGCGAAATGATCTGCCCATTGTTGCGCGCGCGGATTAAAGAGGGGGACTTGTTCGCCCGTTTCGGGATCGGCGGCTGTCATTTGCGCGCCTTTGAATTCGTTACCGCGGCGGCAAGCCAATCATAAATTGTCGTCCGCGGATGCGCCGCCTTTGGCTTCGGGGATGATATGGTCAATAACCAGCGGCATACCAATGACTATTTCTTGTGTTTGACAATAACCGCATTGATAACCGGCCGCCTCAGACACTCTGGCGCGTTGGGTTGGCGAAATTTTTGTTTTACTCACGGCCGTTCCAACACACTGGGATCGGATAAATCATATCCCCGGCTGGCGAGCAGTATGGCCGCATGGGCGCGGCGGAGGACAGTTTCATCATACTCGCGTAATAAAATTTGCTGTTGGGCATCTTCATCCGGGGTGAGATCGCGTTCATTTGCGATGGCCCGCAGGTCGTCCATTTGGGTAAGTTGTTCAGGGGACATTGTACTGCGCGCCAACGACCAAAGCGCCGCATCCGACAACTGTTCCATTGCCAACAATTCGGCCCGTAATGCTGGCGGCAAATCATCTTCCACCGGCACGGCAGGAGGTATCTGACGAGACAACGTTTGTTGCACCAGTTCATCAATTGAGCGGCGTTCGGCAGCAGCCTGTTGTTGTAACCGGCTATAGAGTTTTTTGGGTATATTAACTGTGTAAAGTGTCATTTGGCGACCTCTCATTCAAAGATTTGCTGACCTTGCAGTGACGATATGGTAAGTTTAGCATAGTTATCCCCACACACGCCTATCCAAATCCTAAACCTCATCAATACTGGTACAGCTCGTCGTTTTGTCAAAATTCAGGCGGTATTCAGCGCCGATATAGGGATTCAAGTTCTGCCGCGCCTGGCCGCGTAGTTCTTCATCCGTCACAAACAAAACCAGTTGATCAGCCAGCTTGGGCAACTGTTCCGTAATGCTGTTGCGGTGATGAGAAGAAAGGCGGCCAAAAGGCGTATCCATCATCAGCGGCGCTTCCTCCTCGCTCACCTGGGCCATTGCCGCGATAAAAGAAAGGCTCAACACCTGCCGCTCACCGGCTGACAGTTCCGGGCGCGCCGGTTGGTCGTACCGATCAATCACTTCCAGATTAAAATCGTCGCCCAGGCGCACATCTTGAAAATGACTATCTTTCCATACCAAACTGTGAAAAATCTTTTTGGTCTGGCTCTCGATTCTTTGGCGCATATCGTCAGAAAACGCCCCGTACATCTCTGTAATCGCATCAGCCGCTTTCTGCGCCAGTTCCAATTTCACGCTCAATTTTTGACCGCGCTGTTTTTCTTTTCGCGCCTTACTGATTTTCTTTTCCAGGTCGTTGATTTTTTTTCCGGTTTGCTCGATGCGTTGGGATAACGCCCCGGTTTCCAGGATGTAACCATCAATATCGGCGGAAAAATCGCGCCGCTGATTTTCCAAACGGCTGATTTCTTCCAATGGCGATCCCTTCAATTGGCGGCTGACATCATCCAACTCGGCATCAAGGCCCTGAATGATGTCAATTAACTCGGTGCGGCGGCGCATGTTGTCGTTAATAGCCGTCTTTTGTTGGGCGATCTTTTCGGGAAAAGCGCCCAAAGCGGCGCTGGTGTCCAGCACCGCGTCTTCCAACGAGCCAGGGACGGTATTGTCCAGTAATTTGAGCAAATGCCGCTGTTCCGGGCCATGTTCAGCGAACGGACGGCCGCAAATACAAACCATCCGCTCCAGCAAATCTTGGATAAACTGCTGGCGGATGCTGCTGGGGATTTCGCCCCGCTCCCGCTTTTCATTGAGGATGGTCAGCGCCTGTGTGATGGCGGGTTGGGCGACGGCCGTGTACGCTGCCGTCGCCTTTTCCCGAATAGTTTCAATCACTTGCGCCAGCTCGGTGCGGCGCTGCACAAATTCGCGCGGATTGCTGCTGCTGGCTAAAAAATAAGCGGTGCGGGTGCTGGGCACATCTACGCCTTCATCCAAACATTTCATCGCCGCCAATGCCTGTAACGTGCCGTCGGCAAAATCGCCCAGTAGTTGCTGCCGTTCCTTTGGCTTTTCCTCAGCCGTAAACTGGTTGACCAGAATCCCTTTTTCCCAGCCAACAAGCCGCATCACGTCGTTAATTTGACCAGGCGCGCAGTAAAACAGGGTGTGTTCGATATGCGCTTCTTGATCTATCAAGTCGGAGAGGGTTTGGAGTTTGTTCACGGCCGTATTCAACACCCTTGCCCGCTTAATCAACAGCATCTTCAACGCTTCTTGCTTGTCTGCATCCTCCCGGTTGATCAGCCGGGCAATTTTGACCGACAGCGCTTCATATTCAGCCATTTCATCATCGGTTAGCGGAACCAGATGCGGATAATAATAGTATGGCGTCAGGCTAACGCCGATCGCTTGTTCCAGCGTAAACGCAAAGACGGTTTCGCCAAAATAGGCGCGAAGAACGGCCGTCCCCACATCATCAAACCAGCAGTCGGGCGTCGCCGACAGCGCCAGCCGGTACGGGATTTGGTGCGGGTAATTTTGCCGGCTGCGTTCGGCTCCCAAATGGTGGGCTTCGTCAGCAATGAGCAGCGAGGAGGCTTGCAGACGGGCGATGGCTGCCTGAAAATCAGAACTGATGAAGGTGGCATGGGTGGTGATGACGGAGATGAAGGGGCGGTAACGGCCGTTAAACTCAATAATCGCGTGATTTAATCCATCCATCCAGCTTTTTTTGCTCTGGTAAGCCAGAATCGGCTTATACCCAAACGCCTTTGCTTCTTCCTGCCATTGGTCAACCAGATGTTGGTAGGGGACGGCGATAATCACCGCCAACCGTTGTTCCCGTTCATGCAATCGGGCAGAAGCAGCCAAAGCGGTAATCGTTTTGCCCGTGCCGGTTGCCATTTCCAGCAGCCCTTGACAGTCGTGGTCAAACCAGGCGGCAATCGCTTCCTCTTCCGCAGGCTCAAAATCTGTGCCCGCGCCGCTTCCGGCAGTTCATAAACACGCACATTTGGGTCTTCATTGCCCCACAGCCGCTCAAAACGGATCGCATCCGCCGCCACTAACGGCGCAAAAGCCGGTTCCCATGACTTGAAAATCTTGATGGACTCATAATTGGTCGTCCCTCGAATACTCTCATTGGGCGAACCGTTAAAACTGACCTGATTTCCCTCCGCATCGGTAAAAACGCCAAACTTGTCGTGAAAATCCCCGCCCGCCAGCTTGTTTTGCGGCAGAGCCAGCTTGAATGTTAGAACCTCATCAGCCACCATCCAGGCCAATGCCGATAACGTATTTTCCGCCAGCGTCACCTCCAACTCCGCCAAATTACACGCCAATACGCTCCGTAACACCGGGTCAACCCGTGCCTTCGTCCCCTTTTCCAGTGCTTCCCAATCCGCTTCATTGAGGATGGGGCTGGTAATGATGCGCGCCCGCCCCCCATTGGCGGCGAATGGGAGCAGCCCCCGCGCCACCACCCGCAACCAGCCAGAACTAAAAAAGCCCACCCCCCGGTCATAACGCACAGAAACCGAAAGCGCAGGCGCGTAAAAATCAACGGCCGTATCGGCCGAAGATGTGTCTATGATGGGTGGGAGTTATAATTGTTTTAGTGTCATCAATGCCGTCGCCATACCCGGAGCAAACGCATCACCGCACGTCAATGAGGTTAAAATCTTATCAGCATTTTACCCCTGGAACAACAGGACAAGCGGACTAATGGCGGCGCCTGTTTATCCCCTCGCTGGCAGATCGCCATTTTTTGGTGTGAAGAACGGCGAACTGGAGTCCGGCGTTTTCAGTCTCAAGCCTCAGTCAATGAATCTTAGATGGCGCTTTAATACGGCCGTTCGGCCGGCCTGGTGTAGGCGCACTGCCCCATACGCGGCGAATTGACGATTGGCAACATTGAAATGGGGCGCCTGGAATGGTCAGCTAAAATATGACTGAATGGGGCGATTGCAATTTACTCTTGTTGGCTTAAGCGTTCGTGGGTAAAATAGGCTCGCTTAATTCATGTTATGTATTATCATAACATGAGGGGCGGTGGCGAAATGGCAGACGCAGCGGACTTAAAATCCGCCGGGGGCAACTCCGTGTGGGTTCGAATCCCACCCGCCCTATCGTAAAACGTGAAACGTAAAGCGTAAAACGTCATGAACGGTTTTTATGTTTTGCGTTTCATGTTTTTTGTTGTTTGAGCGGGAGTGTGGACGTTGATGATGCGGTTATCTGGCCGGGTACAAGCGTGGCTGCAAAAGGAGGGTGGTTTACGGCCGTTTCTCCCCCCATCTGTTCCATTACTCATCGGCGTCTCCGGCGGGCCGGATTCATTAGCGCTGTTACACGTATTGAAATCAATTTTTTCGGCTGACCAACTCGTTGTCGCTCATCTGCATCATGGTTGGCGGGAGGAGGCGGGCGCGGACGCTCAATTTGTGACGGATACGGCCGTTACCTGGCATATTCCCTGTCACATTGAAAAAATAGACGTCGCCGCCCTGGCTCACGCCGCCAGTCTGTCCCTGGAAGAGGCCGGACGCAAAGCGCGTTACGATTTCTTCGCCCGGCTGGCGGAAGAGACTGGCGCGAAAGTGGTTGCTGTGGGCCATCACGCCGACGACCAGGCAGAGACGGTTCTCATGCATTTGCTGCGCGGTTCCGGGCTGGCCGGATTGCGCGGAATGCGGCCGGTGAGTCCGCTGCCCGGCATGCCGGAATTAAAGTTGATACGGCCGTTCCTCGCCGCCAGCCGCGCCGAAATTGAGCAATACTGCCGGGAGAATCATCTGCAACCCATCAGCGACTCAACCAATCAAGACACGACCTTCTTCCGCAACCGGCTGCGCCATGAGCTGCTGCCACTGCTAAGAACTTATAATCCACAGATTGACAGCCATTTACAGCAAATGGCCGCCATCATCGAGGCCGATTATGATTTGCTGGATACAATCATGCAAAAAAATGGGTGGCGATTTTGCGTGACTCTGGCTCGGATTGGCTGGCATTTGACCGGACGGGGTGGCTGGCGCTGCCATTAAGCCTGCGCCGGAGGGCGCTGCGCCGGGCGGTGACGCAGCTGCGCCCTGATTGGCGCGATATTGGCTTTCGGTCCATCGAACAGGCGCGTATGGCGGCCGAAAAGGGTGAAACTGGCGCTCAGGCAGCGCTTCCCGGCGACCTGGTTCTGACTGTGGGCTACAAACAGTTAACGATTGCCGCCGATCCGGAAGCGCTGCCAATCCATTTGCCCCAATTGGGTGGGGATACGGCCGTTCCACTACCCGTTCCTGGCCGAATTGAGTTGGCCAATGGCTGGATGTTGGAGGCCGAAGCTATCCGTGAAAGGGATTTAGAACAGATACAGACCAACAGTGATCCCTGGCAGGCGTTTGTGGATGTGGGAAAACGGCCGTTATTCGTGCGGCGGCGACAACCAGGGGAAAGAATACAGCCGTTGGGTATGGCCGGACAATCGGCCAGACTTAAAGAAATTATGATCAATCGCAAAATCCCGGCCCGACTGCGCGCCTGGTGGCCGTTGGTAGTAACCAAAGGCCATCCAATTTGGCTGGTCGGGCATTTGGTAGATGAGCGGGCGAAGGTAACGGCCGTATCCCGCCGCATCATCCGCCTGCAATGTCAAAAAATGAGTTGACGCTAACCAATCCCCTCAGTATACTACTCGTTACGACTACGCACGGGGCGTAGCTCAGTTTGGCAGAGCGCTCGGTTTGGGTCCGAGAGGTCGTCGGTTCGAATCCGGCCGCCCCGACTTTGCGGCAGTGGTGTAGGGGTAACACAACAGCCTTCCAAGCTGTTATCAGGGGTTCGAATCCCCTCTGCCGCTTAGAATAATTATGAAGGATGAATTATGAAGGCGGTTCATAATTCATCCTTCATAATTCATAATTTCCCTCGGGCCTGTAGCTCAATGGTAGAGCAGTCGGCTCATAACCGATCGGTTCTAGGTTCGAATCCTAGCAGGCCCATCCATTTTAGAATAAACAAAAAAAGCGACCCGTCAGGTCGCTTTTTATATTGGGCTGGCTAGATGAAAAGCGGTTCGGCGCGCAGTCCGGCGGCGGCGGTATCGGCTTCCGATTGCGGCATTCTCTGGAAACGGCTGGCCGCGTCCAGCACGCGGGGTAGAAGATGAATGTCCCCCGCGCTGTTAAGGAAGATGCCGGGGCGATTCAAGACGTAGTGAACGGCCGTGTCAATCTCTGCTTGTTCTGTAAACGGTTCATACCAGGTGGCGTGCGTCTTTGGTTTGCCCCCCCAGGGGCCGCGCGTCAGCGATTTAATCGTTTGCACGGCCGCCTGGCGCTCCTGGCAAAAGGCTAAGAGCGACTCGAAATCGGCTTTGTACTGCGGGTTTTGCATCATGGCGTAATTGTAAGGGAGCAGCGCTGAGTCGAAGTCGAATCGCTGCAAACTGCGTAAGTGCATGGCGGCAATCGTCGTGCCGTGCCCAGTCACACCTAAAAATCGCGCCAACCCCTGCTCGCGCGCTTCGATGAACGCTTCCAGCGCGCCACCCGGCCCCATCGCCGTTTCCCACTCATCCGGGTCTACCAGGATATGCATTTGCCATAAATCAACCGAATCCACCCGCATCCGTTCCAGAGAGCGGTGTAGTTCTTCCTTCGCGCCCTGGTAGGTGCGTTTTTCAGTTTTGGTTGCCAGGAAAAAGCGCTGGCGGTGTTCTTTCATCCAGGGGCCAATGCGCAGTTCGGCGTCGCCGTAGCTGGCGGCCGTGTCAATGTGGTTGATGCCGTATTCAAGTAATGTTTCCAGGGTTTTATCGGCTTCGGCCTGGGTGACGCGGCCGAGGGCCGCCGCGCCAAACAGAACGCGCGTACTCATGTGGCCGGTACGGCCGAAGGGCAGTTTTTCAATCATCATTCAAATCCTTTTGCAGGCAGCGGCCGTTGCCCCGCCGCGCCGATTATCGCCGGCCGCCACCAGACGGCCGTTCTCCGTCCGCGACACGCTGTGCGCGCCGCCAAAATAAATACTGCGTTTTTGCCAGCGGTTAACCGGGTAGCCCATCGCTTCCAGCTCGGCCACCGCCGGCGCGTCATATCCCGCTTCGCACTGCAACACCCCATCTTCTACATGCACGCGGGCCGTGTTGACGGCATCATCCAGCGTCATGCCAAAATCTAGCAAATTGCTGAGCGCCTGCAAAATTGCGCTGCGAATGCGGATACTGCCGCCGCTGCCCACCACCAGCCGCGTTTGCCCATTACGCAAGACAATTGTGGGCGTCATCATTGTGGGGATGCGCTGCCCGGCGGGGCGGATGTGGAAGCCGTTGGGGTGCAAATCCGCCTCGCCCAGCATGTTGTTGGGGATGAAGCCGGTTCCGGGGACGACGTAGCCCGCCGATTCGCCGGCGGTGTTCGTCAGGCTGACGGCCAGCCCGTCGCCGTCAATGACGCTGATGTGGCTGGTGTGGCCGGGGCCAGGCGGCTCCGGAATGGCAGTCGAAGCATTTTGACGATTCAGGCTGTCCTGGATTTGCTGTGCATAGGCGGCCACAAATGATTCGCTGAGGAATTGGGCGATGGCGTCGGCGGTTGGCAGGTCATCATGCCATTGGCGCCAGTAAGGCCGGGCGCGGCTGGTGGCGGCCATGATCTCGTAGAGCAGGCGCAGATGGTTGGCCGAGCCGTGTTGATATTGGCCGACGTTGAATTGGGCCAGCAGTTTGAGGGAGAAGGCGGTCAGGACGCCGCCGGTGGAGCTGGGCGGAGGCAGCAAGATTTCGTAGTCGTGGTAGGGCAGGCGGATGGATTGGACTTTGCGCACCTGGTAGTTTTCCAAATCGGCAGTGGTGAGGAGGCCGCCGTTGGCCCCCTGGTCGGCGAGGATGGCCTGGGCGAGACGGCCGTTGCGCGCCAACGCTTCTCCCTCTTCGGTCAATGCCGTCAATGTGTCGGTCAGATGGGGGACGCGCAGTCGTTCGCCGGGTTGGATCATACGGCCGTTTTTCAAGAATATCTCCCGCATCCCGGCCGTGTGGGTGTACAAAGGTTCCAGTAATTGGCAGGTCTCGGCCTGGAACGGGGTGAGGATGACGCCTTCGCGGGCCAGTTTGAGCGCCGGTTCCAGCAAGCTGGGCAGGGGAAGACGGCCGTAATCCGACGCCATCTGGCACAACCCGGCAATATTGCCCGGCACGGCCGCCGAAGCGCGGCCCAGGTAAAAACTTTGCGTCGTGGCGTCAAAATCAATCATCACCTCGGCAAAATCCAGCGGCCCAGCTTTAGTCCGGCCCAATCCCGGCATGTTGCTGAAAAAGTCATACACCAGCGAAGCGCCCGACTTGGGATTGAAAAGATGAGCGACGCCGCTGCCGCCCAAATGAACGACGCCGATTTCGGCGATGAATGAGGCAAACGCGGCGGCAACAACCGCGTCAACGGCGTTGCCTCCTTTTTCTAACATAGCGGCCCCGGCAGCGGCCGTTTCCGGCCCACCGGCAGCAATAACTCCAGGCATTATCACTCCTTTTTGTAGATATTGCTCTAGTGTACCTGTGGCGATACCCCTTGACAATTAAGTGTAAAATCATCATTATTATTGATAATGATAATGTTATTAATAGTGATATTTCTGGAGTCTTGATTTTGGCAACAACCAAAGCAAATTTGATTCTGCATCCCGTCCGATTCCGCATTTTGCAAACGTTGGCGGCAGAGCCGCTGACGACGCAGGCGATTGCCGGCTGTCTGCCGGATGCGCCCAAATCTTCCATTTACCGGCATCTCAAAACGCTGCTGGACGGCGAGATGA
The DNA here is from genome assembly GCA_024275635.1 of Chloroflexota bacterium. Classification (GTDB taxonomy): domain Bacteria; phylum Chloroflexota; class Anaerolineae; order Promineifilales; family Promineifilaceae; genus JACKCC01. The sequence continues at coordinate 26,452 of JAJRYT010000007.1, forward strand.
TTGAGGTGGCCGAAACGCGGTTGGTGAAGGGGATTCAAGAGAAAGTGTACCGGTTGGCGCAACGGCCGTATCTCGGTCCCGACGATATCGTCGGGGTCACAGCCGACGAGCATCTACGCTATTTCACGACGTATGTGATGACGTTACTGCAAGGGTTTGCCGATTACCTGGCGGCGGCGGGGCCAACGATTGATTTTGCCGCTGACCGGGTCGGGTACACAGAAGCGGTGTTTTATGCCACCGATGCCGAGATGGATACCCTGCAGGCGGATTTGAATGCCGCTTTTATGAAATGGGCCGGGAATGGGCCGGGAAACGGCCGTAAACAACGCAAAATTGCCATCATCAGCCATCCGGCGGCAACGACGGCGGCAACAACGGATTAAGAAAAAAACGGATAAAAATCTGTTTCTTTCTCCTATCCGTTGTTGCCTGCGAAAAGGAAGAACATGAACGAACTTCGAGAATTATTGCCTTTGTTGTGGCCGCTGCTCCTGATTCAACTGGCCTTAATTGTTTTTGCCTTGCTGGATTTGCGCCAGCGGGCAGCCACGCGCGGCCCCAAATGGGTCTGGGTGTTGGTCATCATCTTCGTCAACATCATCGGCCCGATTATTTATTTTGTTGTAGGACGCAATGACGCGTGACGCGATTCGTTGTGAGAATTTGAGCCGATTTTATGGCGATATCCAGGCGTTAAAGCCGCTGGATTTGGCCGTGCCGGCCGGGGCGATTTTCGGCTTTTTGGGGCGCAATGGGGCGGGGAAGACGACGACGATCCGCCTGCTGACGGGGCTGGCGCGGCCGACGGCGGGGCGCGCCTGGGTCAATGGCGTTGCCGTGACGGCCGGCGGCAGTGAAGCCGTATCCCAGGTGGGGTATCTGCCGCAGGAACCGGCTTTTTATAACTGGATGACGCCGGCCGAGTACCTGGATTACGTGGGGCGGTTGTTCCGGTTGGAAACGGCCGTTCGCCGCCAACGAGTCCCCGAACTGTTGGAACTGGTGGGGCTGAAAAAGGCGGCCCGGCGGCGCATCGGCGGTTTCTCCGGCGGGATGAAACAGCGGCTGGGATTGGCCCAGGCGCTCATCAACCGGCCGGCCATCCTCATTTTGGACGAGCCGATGGCGGGGATGGACCCGGCCGGGCGGCGCGACGTGATTGAGTTGTTGGACAGCCTGCGCGGTCAGGTGACGGTTTTCTTTTCCAGCCACATTTTGGCCGATGTGGACCGCGTGTGCGACACGATTGGCATCATCCACGAAGGCCAACTGCTGCTGGTAGCCGAGCGGGAGGAGCTGCTGGCGCGCTATGCGGCCAATGCCGTCCGACTGAAACTGGCCCGCGAGAGTTTGCCTGTGCCGGATGTGTTTCTGGCGCGCCTGCAAGCGCAGCCCTGGGCGGCGGGGGTAACGGCCGTTAAAGGCGGCTTGCGTATAGCGGTGACGGACACGACGGCGGGCAAACAAGCCCTCCTGCCGCTCATCGTCGAACAGGGACTGATTTTGAACAAGTATGAATGGATACGGCCGTCGTTGGAAGATGTGTTTTTGGCTATTAGCAATTGACAGGGAGGGATGAGGAATGAGGAATGAGGGAGATTGAGATTCAGTAGATCGAGAATTTCGACACGAATGACACAAATCACACGAATAATAAGTTCCTATGTCTTTCGCCAACTACACTGGTAAAAGAAGGTGTGAACACAGATAGGAGGAGCACGGATAAAACAAAAAATATCTGCGTTTTTCCTATCCGTGTTTACAAGATAGTATGATTATTTTTCTGTACGCGCTTTCCATTTCCTTGATGATTTTACTGCCGCTGGGGTTGGCGATTGTCCTGCGGCGGCGGCTGGCCGTTCCCTGGTGGCTGTTTTGCCTGGGGATGTTGACTTTTGCCGGGTCGCAGGTTTACCACATCCCGCTCAACAACTGGCTGGCCGACCTGGGTGTGATTGGCGCGATTGGGCCAGGCGAACCGGGCCTGCTGGGGACGGCATTGGTTTTGGGTCTGTCGGCGGGATTGAGTGAGACAGTGGCGCGGGCGTTGGGATTTTGGCTGCTTTTCCGTTGGCGCAAAACAGAACGGTGGCAAGATGGCGTGATGGCCGGGTTGGGACACGGCGGCATTGAAGCGATGGTCATTGGCGGCGTGTTCACGGCCGCTTCTGTTTCCTCCTTGTGGGCGATGCGGGAGATGGATTTGACGGCGTTGGGGTTGTCGCCGGAGCAGTTAACGGCCGTTACTCGCCAAACGACTCTGTTCTTATCATCGCCCTGGCTGGCATTTGCGCCCTTGCTGGAGCGCGGCATTGCTCTGACGCTGCACGTGGCGGTTTCGGCGCTGGTGTGGCAGGCGTTTAAGCGGCGCAGTCCGGCCTATTTTGCGCTGGCGGTAGTGTACCATGCGTTGTTGGATGCAACGGCCGTTTACGCCGCCCAATTCATCACCAATGCCTGGCTGATGGAGGGCTTGCTGGCGGTGATCGCCCTGCCCGGCGTCGTTTATTTGTGGCGCGTCTGGCCGCGCGCCGAGCGGCATCGGGCGCGGCCGTTACGGGATGATCTGGCGTTGTTGGGGACGGCCGTGCGCAAAGAACTGCTTCAGCAGTGGCGCACCAAACGGGTATTGGTCGTCAGCGCCGTCTTTTTGCTCTTCGGATTAGGTTCTCCCTTGCTGGCAAAATTCACGCCGCAAATGCTGACCCTCATCGAAGGCGCAGAACAGTTTGCCGACCTCATCCCGGAACCGACGACGGCCGATGCGCTGGCGCAGCACATCAAAAACCTGACCCAGTTCGGCTTTATCCTGGCGATTTTGCTGGGGATGGGCGCGGTGGCCGGGGAGAAGGAGCGGGGGACGGCGGCGATGATTTTGAGCAAGCCGCTGCCGCGCTGGGCGTTCTTGTTGAGCAAGTTCACGGCGCAAAGTTTGGTTTACCTGGCCGGGTTTGTCCTGGCCGCAGCCGGGGCGGCTTATTACACCAGCATCTTGTTTGAGCCGTTTTTGCTGGGGCCGTTTATTCTGGGGAATGGGCTGCTGCTGCTGTGGCTGTTGACGTTTACGGCCGTTACCCTCCTGAGCAGCGTCATCGGCAAAAGCACAGGCGCGGCGGCTGGTATTGCCCTGGTCGGTTCGGTTCTCATCTTTTTGAGCGGCAGTCTGCCGCGCGTGGGGGCGCTGATGCCTTCGGGATTGGTCGCCTGGGCCGGCCAGTTGGGTTTGAAGGCTGAAGTTGCCGCCAATGGCGGCGCGGCGGCGGCTGGCGCGGCGTTGATTGTGGCAGTGTTGGTAACGGCCGTCGCCATCTTCGAGCAGCAAGAATTGTAATGTCGGTTCCTGGATGAGGAACGGCCGTCACAAAAACGCGCATCGGGTATGGAAACGGCCGTACCGGGCTGCATCGTTCGTCTGCACTAGTTCTGAGCTTGAGCCAAAGCGGTTAAGAGTTATTGGTTGATTGTTAATGATGTGAATTCTAAATTCAAGGAAGTTTAGCTTACTTCCGTGACAATATAATTAGTTCGCCTCCGAACAGCGAATTCAGGGAAGAACGAATTACCACCTTCATTCTTTCCCCCATTCGTCGCCCATTTTACCCCAAGAGCGCGTACTCCATGCTGTCTACCAGCGCCTGCCAGCTTGCTTCGATGATGTTGGTGCTGGCCCCGACGGTACTCCATGTTCGGTGTCCCTGGACGGAATCAATCAAGACACGGGTGGTCGCGGCCGTGGCATTTTCGCCGTCCAAAATACGCACCTTGTAATCGGCCAGTTTGACGCCGGAAAGCTGCGGGTACACGTCCAGCAGAGCCTTGCGCAAAGCTGCGTCCAGCGCATTCACCGGGCCGTTCCCTTCCGCCACCATGTGCATCATCTTGGGGCCGACCCGTACCTTCACAATTGCCTCGGCCGACAGGCCACGCCGCCGCCGCTGCTGCACGTTTACCGAAAAATCCAGCAGTTCAAACGGCGGCACATACGCTGGATGCGTGCGCCGCAGCATCATCTCCACCGACGCTTCCGCTCCTTCAAACGTGAAGCCCTGCGCCTCCAACTGCTTGATTTTGGTCAGCACCTGGCGCAAATTCAGGCTGTCCGGGTCCAGGCCAAAAGCGCGGGCCTTGTCCACCAGGTTGCCCCGCCCCGACAGTTCGGAAACGACGCTGCGCTGGATATTGCCCACCAGTTCCGGCTCGATGTGCTGGTAGCTGAGCGGATTTTTGAGCATGGCGGCCACATGGATGCCGCCTTTGTGGGCAAAGGCGCTGGCGCCGACAAAGGGCAGATGGTCGTCATGATCCAGATTGGCGACTTCGGCGACGTAGCGGGAAAGATCGGTTAGTTGGGCCAGTTTTTGCGATGGCACGCATTCATGCCCCATCTTTAGCTGGATGTCGGGGATGACACTGCACAGGTTGGCGTTGGCCACGCGCTCGCCGTAGCCGTTGATCGTTCCCTGCACCTGCACCGCCCCAGCGCGAACGGCCGCTAACGAATTGGCCACGCCGCACTCCCCATCGTCATGGGTATGGATGCCCAGGTTGACGTTGGGGCCAAGCTGTTCGGCCACTTCGGTGACGATTTCCTGAACTTCCCAGGGCAGGGAGCCGCCGTTAGTGTCGCACAACACCACGCAGTCCGCCCCGTTCACGGCCGCTGACTTCAACGTCGCCACTGCATATTCCGGGTTAGCCTTGTAGCCGTCAAAAAAGTGCTCGGCGTCGTAAATCACTTCGCGCCCCTGCCCTTTGCAGTAGGCGACGCTGTCGCCGATCATCGCCAGGTTTTCTTCCATGCTCGTTTCCAGGACATCGGCCACGTGCAAATCCCAGCTTTTGCCGACGAGGGTGACGACCGGTGTCTCGGCGTTAATCAGCAATTTCAAATTGGCGTCTTTGGCCGGATCAGACTCTTTGCGCCGCGTGCTGCCAAAAGCGCAAATCTTGGCATTTTGCCATTCCATCGAGGCCGCCCGGCGGAAAAATTCAATATCTTTGGGATTGGAACCGGGCCAACCGCCTTCGATATAATGAATGCCAAACTCATCCAGCTTTTGGGCGATTTTAAGTTTATCATCAACAGAAAGGGATATCCCTTCGCGTTGTGTGCCGTCGCGGAGGGTGGTGTCGTAAAGGTGTATTTGGGTCATTTTTGTCTCAAAATGAGACTGGAGGCTGGAGATTAGAGATTGAAAGGTAGTCTCTAGTCTCTAGTCTCTAGTCTCCAATAGTTTGCACTCTAGCCGGATGCGCGGCTTCAAACGCCGCCACCTGATCGGCCTGTTTGAGTAAGTAACCAAGTTGGTCTACGCCTTCCAACATACAAGTTTTGCTGAAGTTGTCGATGGGGAAGGCGACGGCACGGCCGTCTGGCAGCGTCAACGCCTGTTTCTCCAAATCAATCGCCACCTCCGCCGTCGGATCTTCTTCCACCAGCGAGAAAAGCTGCCGCAGCGTATCGGCATCTACTTCCACCGGCAGGAGGCCGTTTTTCAGGGCGTTGTTGCGGAAAATATCGGCGAAGCTGGTACTGATGATGGCCTGGAAGCCCCAATCCATCAACGCCCAGGGCGCATGTTCGCGGCTGGAGCCGCAGCCAAAATTATCGCCGGCCAATAAGATATTGGCTCCTTGCACTTCCGGCTGGTTCAGTCGAAAATCCGGTTTAGGGCTGCCACCTTCGTTGTAACGCCAGTCAGAGAATAAATTTTGGCCCAATCCCGTTTTGCTGATCGTCTTCAAAAAACGGGCCGGGATAATCTGATCGGTGTCAATGTTCTCCGTAGGCATAGCCGCCATGTGGCTGGCTAACGTGGTAAAAGGGTTCATGGTTTCTCCGGGAGCTAGAGCTAGAGCGAGAGCTAGAGGAAGAAACGTCCTCTCGCTCTCGCTCTGGCTCAATAACGCCTTCATGGGCAAGGCGATCTAAAAAGTCGGCGGGGACCCAGGCAGAAACTTGCGCGCCGTTCTTGAAATGGTCGTAGGCGGCGAAGAGGATACGGCCGTCACACTCCAAAAACACGTGGCAAATCTGCGCCCGGATGCCCACACGGGGCAGCACATTCAGCCGGATGGTCAGCACATTAGCCGGAGTCATCGGGATGGCCGCCCGGTTGTTGGGCCGGCTCAACGCATAGGTCGCATTTTCGCGGACGATGCGTTCCACGTCGGTCAAGCCCCGGCCGTCAAACTGGGACAAATCGCCCTCAAACACCAGCCAGACCGTTTCGTCGGCCAGTTCGAGCAGTTCGCTGATGAGTTCGATGGAGCGTTTGACTTTGATAGTTTGCATAATAGTTGTGGGGGATGAGGGATGAGGGATGAGGACTGAGTTGCTCATCCCTCATCCCTCTTTACTCATCCCTCTAGGGTCGGTGACGACCCCGGTCACGGCCGTTGCCGCTGCCGTCAATGGGCTGGCTAAAAAGGTACGGCCGCCTTTGCCCTGCCGCCCTTCAAAATTACGATTACTGGTGCTGACCGCGTACTGACCGGGCTGAAGTTGGTCGCCGTTCATAGCGATGCACATCGAACAGCCTGCTTCGCGCCATTCCGCGCCGGCTTCCTTGAAGATGCGATCCAGTCCTTCCGCCTCCGCCTGCTGTTTTATCTGCTGTGAGCCGGGTACGACCATGACGCGCGTGCCGTTGTGGACGCGACGGCCGTTCATCACCGCCGCCGCCTGCCGCAAATCGGAAATACGGGAGTTGGTGCAGGAGCCGATGAAAACGACGTCAACGGGATGGCCCAGTAACGGCCGTCCCGCCGCCAAACCCATGTACGCCAGCGCCTTCTTCGCCGTGTTCCGCTCGCTCAGGTCGGCGATGCTGTCCGGATCGGGGATGGGGGCGGTGATGGGCAGGCCCATGCCCGGATTCGTGCCGTAGGTGATCATCGGTTCTAATGCCGAGGCGTCCAGCGTGATTGATTTGTCATAAACGGCGCCGTCATCCGTTGCCAGCGCCCGCCACTCGGTTACTGCTTTGTCCCAATCCGCGCCCTGGGGGGCAAACGGCCGTCCCGCAATATATGCAAACGTCGTCTCATCCGGCGCCACCAATCCGGCGCGCGCCCCACCTTCAATGCTCATGTTGCAAATCGTCATCCGCTCCTCCATGGAGAGGGCGCGAATGGCGGGGCCAGTGTATTCAAACACATGGCCCGTTCCCCCGCCTACGCCAATTTTTGCCAACAAGGCCAAAATAATGTCTTTTGCGGCCACGCCGGGATTCAATTGTCCCTCAACCTGCACCTTAAATGTTTTCAGCTTCGTTTGCAGCAGCGTTTGCGTCGCCAGTACATGCTCCACCTCGCTTGTGCCGATGCCGAAGGCCAGTGCGCCAAACGCGCCGTGCGTTGCCGTGTGGCTGTCGCCGCAGACGATGGTCATCCCCGGCTGGGTCAGCCCCAATTCTGGCCCAATGACGTGGACGATGCCCCGATTGGGACTGTCCATCCCGTGCAGCGGAATGCCAAATTCCTGGCAGTTTTTCTCCAATGTAGCGATCTGCTTGGCCGCAATCACATCTTGGATGGGAACGCCGATGGGGGTAGTGGGGATGCTGTGGTCCATGGTAGCGATGGTCTGCGACGGCCGTTTCACCGTCAATCCCTTCTCGCGCAGCCCCTGGAACGCCTGGGGAGACGTCACCTCATGCACCAAATGCAAATCAATATACAGAACGACCGGATTACCCGGCTCATGCGTGACAATGTGGCTTTCCCATATTTTGTCAATAATTGTTTTAGGTTGGGTCATATAATCTCCGATATTGATTGTGCATCGAGAACTCCAATTCCCGATACCTGCCCAAAAATATGCTAAAATAGATGTGAAATTTTGCTGTCCTAATATTGTGCGAGGTAAATCCAATGACAACTATAACTTTTCGTAAGCAATTATATGAACAGATAGATAAATTACCTGATGACATTGTTCAGCAAATCGCTGATTTCACAGCCTTTATGATGGCAAAGCAAAAAATAGTTCCTTTATACGCTGATTGGCATAGCAGCCAATGGCAAGATTTTTCATTAGAGCAATTTTTCCGTGAGGATGATGAAGTCGAATATACATTGAAAGATGCTCAAGAGATTTACCATCCATGAAACCCGGCGACATTGTTCTCATTCAATATCCTCAAACAGACCTGAAAGCAGGAAAACTGCGTCCCGCTTTGTTAATCGCTGTTGCTCCTGGTCGCCATACTGATTTATTGCTCGCTCTCATCACGTCTCGCGCCTATCAAGCCGTTCCAAAATTTGATGAAATGATTGAACCATCTGATTCTGATTACAAAACAACAGGTCTAAAAGTTCGTTCTGTCGTGCGGTTAGCTCGATTAGCCACTGTAGAACCGTCTGTAATCAATGCACGACTTGGTAATATTTCATCAAAACGATTACGCGAAATCAAAAAACGTTTATCAGATTGGCTACAAAAGGAAGCCGAGCCTGTAAAAAACAGTTCTTAAGTTGCCAACTCACACATCACATTTCACGTTTTAATTTGCTCCACCACCGCACACAGCCGGTCAATTTCTGACTGGTCGTTGTAATAATGGACGGATGCCCGCACCAAATCCGGCAGGTTGCGGGCTTCCATATCTAATCGGGTCGAAAAAACGGTTGAGGTGGAAACGTTGATGCTTTGTTGGCGCAGGATTTCTTTGATAGCGTTAGCCGTCGCGCCTTCCTTGGTGAAAGTCACAATGCCGCCTTGTACTAAACCTTTGTCGTGAACAGTGACGCCGGGGATGCGACCAAGTTGGTCCCGCAGATGAGCCGCTAGATTTTGGAGGCGCGCCCAGGTTTTGTTGATGTCCCAGGATAAGGCGTAGGAAACGGCCGTTCCCAGCCCAATAATCCCAGCCACATTCCGCTCCCAATTCTCAAACCGCCGCGCATCGGAGCGCATTTCATATCGATCACGCTCGATCCATTTTGCGCTCAATAAATCCAAAAATGGCGGCTCCAATTGTTCCAAAACCTCGCGCCGCACATACAAAAACCCTGTCCCGCGCGGCCCGCGCAAAAACTTACGTCCCGTCACTGAAAGCATATCGCAGCCAATCGCTTCTACATCCACCGGCAGTTGGCCTACCGATTGGCACGCATCCAGCAAAAAGAGCGTGTCCGTCTCCCGCGCAAACTTCCCCACCGCCGCCGCCGGATTCACCAACCCGCCATTCGTCGGCGCATGGGTGATAGCGATGAGCTTCACCCGCTCATCCCACACCTCTTTCAGCGCAGCGACCGAAACCTGGCCGTGTTCATCGTCGGGAACGGCATCAATTGTCACGCCGCGCCGCTGCGCCATCTGTAAAAAGGCAATGTAATTGCTGGCATACGAAGCGGTAGCCGTCAAAATGCGGTCGCCCGGCTGGAACGGGATGCTGTAGAAGGCTAAATCCCAGGCGGCCGTTGCGTTTTCGACCAGGGCGATTTCGGCGGAACGGCCGTTAATCAACTCCGCTATCCCATCATAAACCCGTTCAATCCGCTCATGTTCCTGAATGGCCGCTTCATATCCACCTATCCACGCTTCCATCTGCAAATGCTCAATAACCGCATCCAACACCGGCTGGGGCATCAGCGATGCGCCGGCGTTGTTGAAATGCAGGGTAAATTCACAGCCTGGCGTTTCGGCACGAGCGCGGGAAAGGTTGAAGGAGGGCATGTTGAGTTTCGTATTCCGTATTCCGTATCTTGTAAACCGTGTTCCGTTCACGGGTCACGGCTTACGGCTCATGGGTCACGCCATGGCCGTCTGTGCTACCACACTTGCCTGCTCTTCCCGCGCCGCCAGCATCTTGTTCAGGGCGCTCAGGTAAGCGCGGGCGCTGGCGACCACGATGTCCGTACTGGCTCCATGCCCGCTAAACGTGCGCGCAAACGGCCGATTCGTCTGCGGATTAAATCCATGCTCGCCATCTCCGCTGTCCGGCTGAATGCGAATGGTCGCTTCCGCTGCTGCATCCAACCCTTCCGTCACGGCGTTAATGCTGAACTCGGTCAATTTATTGGATGTGCCAATAATGCGGTTGATCGCCTGGTACGCAGCATCTACCGGCCCTGTTCCCAGCGCCGCATCCTGGTATTCTTCGCCTTCCGGCCCGGTCAGGCTGACTGACGCTGTGGGCATACTGTGGTCGCCGCACGACACCTGGATATGATTCAACCTCCAAATTTCCGGCGGCTGGTACACTTCGTCAACAATGATGGCCTCAATGTCGGCGTCCGTCACCACTTTTTTCTTGTCGGCCCATTCCTTGAACCGCTTGAAAGCCGCGTTCAACTCTGCCTGGCTCAAATTGTCGTAGCCCATATCTTCCAGGCGCACGCGGAAGGCGTGCCGGCCGCTGTGCTTGCCCAACACCAACCGTGATTCCGTCAACCCGACCGTTTCCGGCCGCATAATTTCGTAGGTTTGCTGATTTTTCAACATCCCGTCCTGGTGAATGCCTGCCTCGTGGGCGAAGGCGTTGGCCCCCACGATGGCTTTGTTCGGCTGCACGACCATGCCTGTGTAGGCGCTGACCATCCGGCTGGTGCGTGTGATTTGCGTCGTGTCAATGTGGCTGTTAAGGTTGAAGGTTTGCGGCCGTGTGTGCAGCGCCATCGCCACCTCTTCCAACGAGGTGTTGCCCGCTCGTTCGCCAATGCCATTGATGGTCACTTCCACCTGCCGCGCCCCGGCTTGTACCCCGGCCAGCGTATTGGCCGTTGCCAGACCTAAATCATCGTGGCAGTGGGTTGACCAGATGACGGTGTCCGCGCCGGGTGTTTTTTCGATGAGGTGGCGTATCAGCCAGCCGTATTCCTCCGGCGTTGTGTATCCAACCGTATCAGGGATGTTGAGCGTCGTTGCCCCGGCTTTGATCGCTTCGGTCAGCGCCTGCACCAAAAAGTCTGGGTCAGAACGCCCCGCGTCTTCTGGCGAAAATTCCACATCGGCGCATAAGCTCCTGGCAAAACTGACCGTTTCGATGATCTGCTCGATACACTCTTCCCGGTCAATTTTGAGCTTATATTTGAGATGAATGTCACTGGTTGCCAGAAAGGTGTGGATACGATGGCGCGGTGCGACCTTGACGGCGTCGTAAGCGCGTTGGATGTCGCCTTTGTTGGCGCGGGCCAGTCCAGCAATGGTCATCGGCTGGCCTGATTTACGCCCTTCAACCAGCGACCCCACTTCTTTAGCAATACGTCGCACAGCCTCAAAATCGCCGGGCGAAGCGATGGGAAAGCCCGCTTCGCAAATATCTACGCCCAGGTGAGATAGCTGTTTGGCTATCTCAATTTTTTCTTCGACATTCAACGTTGCCCCCGGCGACTGTTCGCCATCGCGCAGGGTAGTGTCGAAGAAGAGGACGGTGTCCTTGTCCATTGGTCACTCCTTTCCATAAAGGGGTGATGGGGTGAACGGGTGAACAGGTGGCTTTATCACCCCTTCACCTTTTCACCCTTTCACCCGCTCAAATTTCCTTGGGGTTCAACCAGGGCATCATCGCCCGCAGTTTTTTGCCGACTTGTTCGATCTGGCTGGTACGGGCTTCCTGGCGGCGTTTATTGAACCAGGGACGGCCGTTAGCATTCTCGTCAATCCACTCTTCGGCATAAGCGCCGGAGCGGATGTCTTGCAGCATACGCTTCATCGTGGCCCGGGTTTCGTCTGTAACCAGCTTGGGGCCGCCGGTGTAATCGCCGTGTTCGGCCGTGTCGCTGATACTGTAGCGCATGTAGCTGAGGCCGCCCTGGTATATCAAATCCACGATCAGTTTCAGTTCGTGCATACACTCAAAGTAAGCAATTTCCGGCTGGTAGCCCGCTTCCACCAGGGTGTTAAAAGCGGATTCGACCAGCGCCGAGACGCCGCCGCAGAGGACGACTTGCTCGCCAAAGAGATCGGTCTCTGTTTCTTCGGGGAAAGTCGTTTCGATAACCCCGGCGCGCGTGCCGCCAATTCCTTTAGCATAGGCCAGGGCAAAATTTTTCGCCTGACCGCTGGTGTCTTGATGGACGGCCACCAGGCAGGGCGTGCCGGTTTCTTCTACGTATAGTTCGCGCACACGGTGGCCGGGCGCTTTGGGGGCGACCATGCTCACGTCCACAGAGTCGGGGGGCACAATCTGGCCGTAGCGGATGTTGAAACCATGCCCAAACATGAGCGTATCGCCCGGTTTCAGGTTCGGTTCGATGGCTGTTTTGTACACGGCCGCTTGCTTTGTGTCCGGCAATAAGACCATGATGACGTCGGCTTCGGCGCAGGCAGCGGCCGTTTCCATCACTTTGAGGCCGGCGGCTTCGGCGGCGGCCCAGGAAGGGCTGCCTTCGTAAAGGCCCACACGCACATCGGCCCCAGAATTGGCCAGGTTGAGCGCATGAGCGTGCCCCTGGCTGCCGTAACCCAGTACAGCGATTTTCTTACCATCAAGCAGGCTCAAGTCTGCGTCTTTGTCGTAGTAAATGTTTGCCATTTTTTCTCCGTATTCCGTATTTCGTATTCCGTATTTCGTATTCCGTATTTCGTATTCCGTATTCCGTATTTCGTATTCCGTATTTCGGTTTACGGTTTACGGTTTACGGTTTACGGCTTACGGACTACGGACTACGGACTACGGCTCACTGATTTCCATTCTCGTAAGCGGGAACGGCCGTTTTCTGTTGCGCCGCCCGGTCATGCGCGCCGCGCACCATTGCCACCGTACCGGTTCGCACCATTTCCACAATGCCGAACTGGTCTAACAAGTTGATTAGCGATTCCACTCGCTCTTCTGGCCCGACAATCTGGATGATGAGCGTTTCCATGTCCACATCCACAATGCGGCCCCGGAAAATATCCACAATTTGCATCACTTCCGAGCGGTTGCCGTTCTTGGCCTTGACCTTGATCAAGGCCAGTTCGCGGCTGACTGTGGGGACGTCGGTGACATCTTGAACGGCCGTTACATTGATCAACTTATACAACTGCGTCTGCACCTGACGCATCTCCCGGTCATCACCCGTGGCCACAAACGTCATTCGGCTGATGCCCGACGTCTCGCTGTGCCCCACGGCCAGGCTCTCGATATTAAAATTGCGGCGGCGGAATAAGCCCGCCACCCGGTTCAAAACACCTGGTTTGTCTTCCATCCAGGCGATCATCGTGTGTTTATTCATCATGCTTTCCTTCCTCAAAATAAGATTGATGATTAAAGATTGATGATTCATCGCCTCCAATCTTTAATTTTCAATCTTTAATCATCATTCCGCCGGCGACGGCCGTCGAATCATGTCGGCGTTGCTCTTGCCCGGCGCGACCATCGGATATACGTTGGTGAACTCTTCTACCTGGAAGTCCAACAAAAATGGCCCGTCCGCCGCCTGCGCTTCCTTGATCGCCGCGTACACATCATCTTTGTGCGTCACCGCCCGCGCCGGTATGCCATACGCCTCGGCTAACTTCACAAAATCAGGGTTAAACAGCGGCGTGCCGGAATGCCGCTTGTTATAAAATACATCCTGCCATTGGCGCACCATCCCCAGAAAACCATTGTTGATGATGGCGATCTTTATGGGTAGCCGTTCCTGTACCACCGTAGAAAGCTCGACCATGGTCATCTGGAAACCGCCATCGCCGGCCACCACCCATATCTCTTCCTCCGATAGGCCCATTTGCGCGCCGATAGCTGCTGGCAGCCCATAGCCCATCGTGCCCAGCCCGCCGGAAGTCAATAAACTGCGCCGCTTGGTGTGATGATAATACTGCGCTTCCCACATCTGGTGCTGGCCTACGTCGGAAACGACTGTGGCGTCGCCTTCATCGGTCGCGTGCCAGAGCTGCTGCATAATATAGGGCGCAATCAATTCGTCAGTTTCCTGGGCCAAAATGTCCCGGTCGCTCGTTTCTTGCTTCCACTCATCAATTTGCGCCAGCCAAGCCGGATGTTCATTGGCCTCTACCTGGGGTAACAGGCCGCGCAGCGCTAAGAGGGCGTCACCTACCACGGGCGTGTCAATGGTTATATTCTTGCCCATCTCGGCCGGGTCCAGGTCTACATGGATAATCCGGGCTTTAGGCGCAAAGGTGTCGAAGACGCCAGTGAGCCGGTCATCCAGGCGCGCGCCGATGGCGAGCATCACGTCGCACTCTTGCAGGGCGTAATTGCAGTAGGCTTCCCCATGCATCCCGCCCCAACTGATGGAAAGCGGGTGGGTTGAGGGGAATGTGCCGATGCCCAACAGGCTGGTAGCAACGGGGATTTGTGCTTTTTCGGCCAGTTGGCGCAGTTCTTGTTCCGCTTTGGCAATGGACACGCCTTGACCGGATACGATTAACGGCCGTTCCGCCTCATTCAACAGGCGGGCGGCACGGGCAACAGAGTGCGGATCGGGCGCATTTTGGTTGGGATGATAACCGGGTAGGTTAACCGTTTCCGGGTATTCAAATTCCAGTGATGCCTGGAGTACGTCTTTGCAAATATCAATCACAACCGGGCCGGGGCGACCAGTGCTGGCGATGTAAAACGCTTCTTTGAGGGCATCCGGCAGCTCGCGGATGTCGGTGATGAGATAGTTGTGTTTGGTCACGGGCAGGCTGACGCCCTGAACATCGGCCTCCTGGAAGCCGTCGCGCCCCAGCAGGCTGGTGGGAACTTGCCCGGTGATGGCGACGATGGGGACGGAGTCCATGTTGGCCGTCGCCAGGCCGGTAATCAGGTTGGTAGCGCCAGGGCCGGAGGTGGCCATGCAAACGCCGACCCGCCCTGTGGCGCGGGCATAACCATCGGCCATGTGCGACGCGCCCTGTTCGTGGGTGACAAGGACATGATGAATCGGATATTCGTATTTGGCCAGGTCGTCGTAGGCGGGGAGAATGGCCCCGCCCGGCAGGCCGAAGACAACCTCGACGCCTTCGCGCATGAGGCTTTCCCAGATAATTTGACCGCCGGTCTTCTTCTCACTCATATGATTCTCCTCTTATGGGTAATTGGGTAATTAGGTAATTGGGTAATTGGGTAATTGGGTAATTGGGTAATTGGGTAATTAGGTAATTGGGTAATTAGGTAATTAGGTAATTAGGTAATTGGGTAATTAGGTAATTAGGTGATGGGTAAATGGGGATGGGCCGCAGGGCGCGCTGCGGCCGGGTCCAATTAAATAAAGAAAAAGGCAGAAAACGCAGCCAACTGGTTTTCTGCCTTAAAGGGACAGGGTGGGGGTAACGGCCGTTTCCGACCATAGTCCGATCATAACAGCGAGACGAATGGTAATTCTTCATATTTTCCTCTCTCCAATCCACCACAAAAAAACCGCCCTGTTGGGCGGTTTCTGTGTTGACTTCTTTACAATCAGTTCATCCGTTACCCAACAGGTATTGCTTTCTTATCAAGAATGACAAGAAGGAGGCTAATCAGGCTAATAATAAGGACGATACTGTTGGTAATAAGCATATCTACTTTCCGGCGCTCATGGGCGCATTGATCCCAAGTATATGAGGTGGGGCTGATTATCGTCTATAGGTAATATTGCCACAAGAATGGGGGCGTTTGATTGTATGGTTTGTATAATCGCAACAAAACGCATCATGCCCGCCACAATCGCATTAGTGCCTAAACGTCCAACGAGGACAATGCTGGTTAGCAATTGCCCTCGTTGGATTCCCACTATTTCCCACTGAACCGCGCATTTCTGCACAAGTCCCCTACAGTATACGGTTTTACCGGGGGCAAATCTACAGGCAACCTGCCAGAAAAGTTGCGGTATCAACTTGTTTAGTTTGTACAATTGGGATGGTGGAGGGAGGAACGGCCGTTTACACCCCCGCTGCCACCAACTCGTCGCGATACTTTTGTGTCATCTGATGCTTTTCACCCAACAACGCAAACAATCCTTCCATCACCTGGCGCGTATACGGCCGATCCATTTTCTCCCCAACTTCTAACGCTGTGAACAGTTTATCCAGCGCCAATGCCGGCTTACGCCGGGCCAACGCTTCCGCTGCATCAAGATAAGCGTCATCCAACGCATCCAACCCTGTCAGCCCATCCCCATCAGCCATGTCAAACAGGAAACGGGCCAACGGCAGCAGTTTCTCCGCCTTCTCTTTCTGCGGGTCTTCAGGAAAATTATCTAGCAAAATGAACGCCTCAAAGCCGCGCCCCTTCTTCAAATGTTGTTCCGCCTGTTTCAGCCGCTGCGCCGGGGCGCCGCTCCCCTGGATTTGCGGCGCGGGCGGCGGTGTACTTGTGTTCTTGGCCACAAATCGGCGGATGAGGGCGGCTGGTAAAGCGCCAGTGAATTCATCCACCATCTGGCCGTTGCGGAACATCTTAACATTGGGAATGCTTTGAATACCATATTTCGCCGCCATGCGCCGGTTATGTTCCGTGTTCAGCTTGGCTAGGATGAATTGACCATCCGGTTCCTCGGCTAGTTTTTCCAGCGCCGGGCCTAACTGGCGGCAGGGCACGCACCAGGACGCCCAGAAATCCACCATAACGGCCGTTTTATATGACCGTCGAATCACCTGCTGCTCAAAATTAGCATCACTCACGTCAATGATCGCCGCCCGCCGCGCCGATTTACCTTTCTTGAAGAACGAGAATAATTTCATGGGCTACCTTTATGCGTGACCGATATCTTTGGCTGCGATTTTGCCGCCATACGAAGTTATTTGTTAGATGTCGCTCGACGGAATAAGTTACATCCGATCAAACCTGCCAATGATTTTAACACAGCCCTCCGGGATGGCGGCTGTAAGCCAGCTTGCATAACGCCGTCATGCAGTTTGCTGGCCGTGTATGATGTCGCCTATAATCTGATTATTCGGTGGACACGGCCGTTACCCACCCCAGGCACATAACATGATTCAACTCAACAACCTACAAAAAGTCATCAACCAGCGCACGGCGCTCGACATTGCCGATTTTCGTGTCGCGTCGGGCGAAATTACGGCCGTCGTCGGCCCAACGGGAAGCGGCAAGGATGTTTTATTCCAACTGCTCATCGGGCAGTCCCGCCCGACGGTTGGCGAAATTCAGTTGGCCGGACTTAACCCGCATACGGAAAAGGGGCTATTCAGCCGTCAGGTGGGCGTGTTGTTTGCCAAAGACACGCTCTACAAACGTCAATCAGTCAAAGGAAACCTGGAATTCCTGTGCCGTCTGCGCGGGCTGCCTAAATCACAGGCAGCTAAGGTAATGGCCCAGGTTGGATTGGCCGACCATGCCAATGAACGGGTGGCAAAGCTGCCGTCGCTGCAGGAGATGAAGAAGCAAATCAGCGAAGCGGGGGAACCGGTACTAGGTCTGGCCTTCCCGGACGATTTTGATGCCAGAGCGCAAGCTGGCGTGCCGATTGAATTGACAGGCTATGTTGCTCATTGGGTGGAGCCGTCCCGGACATTTGACCTGATCGCTTTTTTCGAGGAGCAAATCAGCCAAACGACTGGGCAGCCAGTTCACATCAACACCGACGGCCACACCGTCTATCCCCAACCAGATGCGGGCGGACGGCCGTTCATGAGTTCAATGACCTTAGTCATCGCCGTTGTGTTTGTGGGGGCGTTCGTCGTGCCCTATTTGATGATTGAGGAAAAAGAGACGCACACGATGGAGACGCTGCTGGTTTCGCCGGCCCGGTACAGCGAGATAGTGGCGGGGAAGGCGGTGGCGGGGCTGTTTTACTGTTTAACGGCCGTTTCCCTCCTGTTCCTTTTCAATCGAGCCTTGATCAATTTGTGGGGCGTGGCGGTGGGAACGGCCGTTGTTGGGGCCTTATTCACCGTTGCCCTCGGCTTGTTAATGGGCATTCTGTTCGACGATCCCACCAGCGTGAACCTGTGGTTGGGGGCGGCGATGATGGTCTTGTTGCTCCCCATGCTTCTGGCGGGAACGATGGGGCCGCATTATCCGGCCGTCCTGCGCGCCATCATCCCCTGGATACCCTCGGCGGCGTTGGCGCAGGTGTTCCGCGCCTCATTCTCCAACACGGTGGCTCCCAGCCTGATTTGGGCCAACCTGGGCAGCGTGGCAGGCATCGCCGCACTGGTTTTTGCCCTGGTCGTCTGGCGTGTACGCCGTATGTCGCTCTGACGGCAGTCGGGTCGTCAGGCGATAATGAAGATTGATGGCGGTCAGGTAGTAAGTGAAATGACCGAAGTTCGTCTAGTTCAAGGATATCACCTGGTTGGCCGGGGTCACAGATGTCTGAAAGGCAGGCAACTGGCTGACTAGTTCTATGAGCGCAGATGCACGACGTTTTGGCTGCAAAACGCGCTAGCGGCATTATCTCTTGGTCGTCTACCCTGGCCAACTACAAAATTCGTTAGAACCAGTATGTTCAAGTCAGGAGGCGATGGCGAAGAGGCACTTGAGGTATGTGCCTTCTTTGAAGCCAATGGGATGGTCGAGCGGATGGGCGGTGCGTTCGATTTCGCGGAGGGCGCGTTTTTCTTCCCGTGCCGTGCGATACACCAGACTGAAAAAGTCATCGGTGGCCACCCGGCTGGAACAGGAGGCCATGACAAACGTGCCGCCAGGTTCGAGGACGCCCAACCCCAGACGCACCAGCCGGGCATAAGCAGCCAGCGCCCCATCCACTTCAGCCCGGCTCTTGGCGAATGAGGGTGGGTCTATGATGATCATGTCGTAGGAACGGCCGTTCTCTCTTAACTCCGCCAGCTTCTCAAATGCATCCCCCTTCAACATCGGGTGGCGCACCGGAGAAAGCGCCGGGTTCAGGTCAAAATTACGAACGGCGGCGTTCAGCGCAGGGTGGCTGCTGTCCAGACTCAACACCGATTTCGCCCCGCCCCGCGCCGCGTACAGCGAAAAGCCGCCGGTGTAAGCGAAGACGTTCAACACCGACTTATCTTTCGCCAACTCCTCCACGCGGGCGCGATTCTCTCGCTGGTCGAGGAAAAAGCCGGTCTTCTGGCCGCGCGCCACATCCGCTTCAAATATTAGACCGTTTTCCATGAATCGCACTGGCCCGTCCAACGGCACGCCCTGCAAGATAGCCCCGTTTTGCAGACCGTGCAAATTCGTTTTCTGCCGGACGGCGCCGCGGCTGAGGCGGAGGACGACGCGGTAGGGATTGGCGACAGCGGTCAACGCTGCCAGCGCTGCGCGCAAATGGACGACCCAGGCGGCGGTGTACAGCTTGATAACGTAGGTGTTATCATAACGGTCAATGACCAGGCCGGGCAGGCCGTCGTTTTCGCCGTGAACCAGCCGGTAGGCAGTGGTGCGGGCAGCGGGCAGCGGGGCGCGCAGCCTGGCCGCTGCCTCGATTTTGGCCTGGAGCCAATCCTGGTTGATAACGGCCGATTGGCTGTGTTGTAGTACGCGCACGCGAATGGAGGAATCGGGATCGTACAGGCCGACGGCCAGGAATCGTTTTTTGCGGTCGAAGATGACGGCCAGGTCTCCGGAACGGCCGTCGCCGCTCAATTTGGTGATAGCCTCCTCAAATAACCAGGGGTGGCCGTCTTTCAGCGCCCGCTCGGCAGCAGGCTTGACACGCACGGCGAGGCGTTTATCAGAGATGGTAGGAATTTTTGACAGCATGGTTTGATCCTTTGCGTGAAACTTGAACATCACGGCCCATTTTTTACTGTGTAAGGTTTTAACGTAAAATAGCATCTAGTCAATAGAGACAAGAGGATAGAGCGAGAACGAGAGGGGAAATCCATCTGAATCTTATGAAGCAAGTTACTGTGACGATTCCGGCAACGACGGCGAACCTGGGGTCGGGCTTTGATTGCCTGGGCCTGGCGTTGGGGCTGCGGAATGAGGTGCGGCTGACGGCCGTTCCCGACAACTTACACATCACTATTGGCGGCGAAGGCGCTGATAAGCTGCCAACTGATGAGACAAACTTGGTTTATCGCGCGTCGGAACGGTTATTTGAACGGGTCGGGAAACGGCCGGCCGGCCTGCACATTCACCAGCATAACAACATCCCCGTCGGCAGCGGGCTGGGCAGCAGCGCGGCAGCCACGTTGGGCGGCCTGACAGCGGCCAACATCCTGGTAGACGGCGGCCTGACTGGCACGGAACTTCTACAACTGGCGACAGAGATGGAAGGCCATCCTGACAACGTCGTCCCGGCCTTCTATGGGGGGCTGACGCTGGTGGTGATGGCCGGCGCTCGCCTCCATGTTGAACAAATCACGGTTCCTGCCATGCGGGTCGTCATCGTTTTGCCTGACTTTGACTTGCCAACTGCTGAAGCGCGGGCGGCGCTGCCTGCGCAAGTTCCGCTGGCCGACGCGGTATTCAACATCGGCCGAGCCGGGCTGGTCATACGCGCCCTGGAACGAGGTGATTTTGGCGCGCTGGCGCTGGCAATGCAGGATAAATTGCACCAGCCGTACCGCGTACCGCTCATTCCGGGCCTGGCCGATGCGTCTGTGGCCGCGTTGGAGGCAGGAGCGGCGGCCGTCGCCCTCAGCGGCGCCGGGCCGAGCCTGGCCGCTTTTGCCCCGGAGGGGCACAAACGCATCGCCCAGGCAGCAGTGAAGGCGTTTAAGTTGGCGGGATTGAACGGCCGTTTCTGGATTTTGCCAGTAGATAATCAAGGCTGCCAATCAGCAATCATTAATCTTCACTAATATTCCTCTGTGAAACCCGTCACATTGTCGCCGTCAGAGGGCAAATTTGCTACACTAAAAGATGGTTGATAATGCAACCAATCCCACCGTATACCGAACATTGAACATTGAATACTGAACACCGGGACAAACTCAGTCCTCATCACTCAGTCCTCATCACTAAACTAGGAGTATTAGATGGATAAAGAGACCACACTCGATTGGTACCGGCAAATGGTACTGATTCGACGCTTCGAGCAGCGCAGCTCGGAGCTTTATCAGTTAGGCAAAATTGGCGGCTTTTTGCATCTTTACATTGGACAGGAAGCCGTTGCCGTCGGTTCGATTAACGCCCGCGGCGAACAAGACCATATCATTACCGCTTACCGCGATCATGGCCACGCGCTGACGGTTGGCTCGGACACGAAGCAGATTATGGCCGAGATGCTGGGCAAATCAACCGGCGTCAGCAAGGGCAAGGGCGGCTCGATGCATCTGGCTGATGTGGAGCGCCGCTATTGGGGCGGCCACGCCGTTGTCGGGGCGCATTTGACGCTGGCGGCGGGCATCGCTCTGGCGGAGCAGTACAAGGGCACAGATGCGGCCGTTCTTTGCTATTTTGGCGACGGGGCGACGAATATTGGCTATTTCCATGAATCGCTGAATCTATCAGGCGTTTGGGATTTACCCGTGTTGTGGATTTGTGAGAATAATCAGTACGGGATGGGAACGGCCGTTGCCCGCCACTCATCCGCCTCATCCATTATGCAAAAAGCCAGCGGCTACGACATCCCCGCATCCCAGGTAGACGGCATGAACGTCTTCGCCGTCTACGAAGCGACCAAGAAAGCGCTGGCTGCCATCCGTAACGGCGAAGGGCCGCAGTTTCTGGAAATCCTCACCTACCGTTTCGAGGGACACAGTATGGGCGACCCGCTGCGCTACCGCACTAAGGAAGAGGTGAAAAAATGGCGCGAAGACGATCCCATCGGTATCCTGGAAAGGCATATCCTGGCCGAAAAAATCGCCAACAAAGATAAACTGGAAGCAATTGATACGGCCGTCGAAGCAAAACTGGACGAGGCCGTCGCCTTTGCCGAAGCCTCCCCGCTGCCGGCGATGGAAGAACTATTTACGGATATTTTTGTGGAAGAAAATTAAAGATTGATGATTGGGGCCTCGAGAAATCTTTAATCTTCAATCTTTAATCATCAATGTTGGAGAACATCATGGCACAAATAACCATGCGACAAGCAATTACCGACGCGCTGCGCGAAGAGATGTACCGGGACGAGCGCGTTTTTATCATGGGGGAGGAAGTGGGCGTGTGGGGCGGCACGTATGCCGTCACGCGCGGTTTTTACGATGAATTTGGCCCGCGCCGTGTGCGCGACACCCCGATTTCGGAAATGGTCATTGGCGGAGCGGCCGTTGGCGCAGCGATGAACGGCCTGCGCCCCATCGCCGAGTTTATGACGATCAACTTTGCCTTCGTGGCTTTTGACGCCATTGTCAACCACGCGGCCAAGATGCACTACATGTTTGGCGGGCAGATGCGCGTGCCGTTGGTGCTGCGCGCGCCGGGCGGCGGCGGCCGCCAGTTGGGGGCGACGCATAGCCACACACCGGATGTGATCTTTGCTCATTTCCCCGGCCTGAAAGTGGTATCCCCGGCCACGCCGTATGACGCTAAAGGACTGCTGAAAGCAGCGATCCGCACGGATGATCCGGTGCTGTTTATCGAACACGCCACGCTGTACCAGGTACGCGGCGAGGTGCCGGAAGGGGATTTTGTGGTTCCCATTGGCGTTTCGGATGTGAAGCGGGAAGGCACGGATGTGACGATTGTGGCTTATGCCCAGGGGTTACAGGTTGCGCTGGCGGCGGCGGATAAATTGGACAAGGAAGGTATTGCGGCGGAGGTGGTGGATTTAAGGACGTTACGGCCGTTAGACATGGCTCCGGTTCTCAAATCATTCCAAAAAACCTTCAAAGCCGTTGTGGTGGAAGAAGGCCATCGCTCCTATGGCGTCGGCGCCTAAATCGCGGCCCGCATTCAAGAAGAAGGGTTTGATTACCTGGACGCACCCATCAAGCGGGTGGCTCAGGCGGAAGCGCCGCTGCCTTACTCACGTGAGTTGGAGCAGTCGGCGTTGATTAACGTGGATAAAGTCATCGCTGCCGTGAAGGAGATTGTGTAATGGCTGAATTTATTGTGATGCCCAAGCTCGGTTTTGACATGCGCGAGGCGGTGTTGAATAATTGGCTCAAAGCTGTAGGCGAGCCGGTGACAAAAGGGGAAGTTATCGCCGAGATTGAATCAGATAAGGCGACGCTGGAACTGGAAGCGCAGGCGGGCGGCGTCTTGCTGCGCCTGTTAGCCGATGCGGGCGATGTGGTTCCGGTGGGCGCGAATCTGGCAATTGTCGGGGAAGAGGGCGAGGATGTATCGGGCATGGTAGGGGAGGGGCTGGAGCGAGAGATAAAGGAAGAGTCGGTTTCGGCAGGGGCGGGAACGGCCGTTGCCATCACACCAACTACTGCGCCGGCGCCAACCAACGGCAAGTATCCTGGCGGCGTCAAGGCGACGCCGGTGGCGCGGCGGATTGCGCGGGAACTGGGTGTGGATTTGCGATTGGTGACGGGAACGGGGAGTGACGGCCGTATCCGCAAAGCCGACGTGGAGGCATACCAGCCGGCCCTGGTTGTGCCTGCTCCGGCGGCATTTACGCCGGTTCCTGCCGGGCCGGATAGTGAAGAACTGCCTACCACCCGTCTGCGTCAGGCCATTGGCCGCCGCATGACCGAGAGCAAAACCACTGTCCCCCACTTCTACGTCACCACCGAAATTGACATGGCTCCGGCGCTGGCCTTGCGTAAACAAATCAACGCCGCCCTGCCTGAAGGCGAAAAGGTCACCGTCAACGATATGATTGTCAAAGCAGCGGCGCTGGCCCTGCGTGATTTCCCCAACCTCAACGCTAGCTACAACGGCGCGACGCTCATCCGCCACAACCGCATTAACGTGGGCAGCGCCGTCGCTGTCGAAGGCGGGCTGCTCACCGTCGTGCAAAAGAATACCGACCTGGCCCCGCTGGCGCAGGTAGCCAGGGAGAATCGGGCAATAATCGGCCGTGCTCGCGCCGGCAAAATCAAGCCGGAAGACGTAGACGGGGGCACCTTCACCGTCAGCAACCTGGGCGCGTTCGATGTAGACCACTTCATCGCCATCATCAACCCGCCCGACGCCGCCATCCTGGCCATCGGCTCGGCCAAGCAAGTTCCCGTCGCTGTGGACGGCCAACTGACCATCGGCACGCGCATGAAAGCCACCATCTCCGCCGACCACCGCGTCACCGACGGCGCGGAAGCCGCCCAGTACATGCAGGCGTTCAAGGCGATTTTGGAAGAACCATTGCGGTTGCTTTTGTAAGATTCAGAGGGGTAGGGTGACCTTGCCATCTTGCCCCTCTTAAAGCCAGTTTGCTAAAATCTGTTATACTTACATAACGGTGTTCACATAACACGCCTGTTATTTTATTGGCAGCACAATCAATTCAAAAGAGGTGAGTTCAATGGCCACAATCCTAGTCATTGATGACGATGAATTGGTTTCCCGGACTTTACAGCGCACATTAAAGCTGTACGACTACCAAGTGATGGTAGCCAACAGCGGCCCAGAAGGGCTGCAGTTAGCCCGGCGACACCGCCCCGATCTGTTTATCCTAGACATTATGATGCCGGGGATGGACGGATACCAGGTATGCCGCCAGATTCGCGGCGATCCGCTCCTGGCTGACCTACCTGTTCTTTTCCTCACGGCGAAAGGTAAGGATGAAGACAAGATTGAGGGCTTCCGCGCCGGCGCCGATGATTATTTGAGTAAGCCGTTTAACATGGAAGAGCTGCAGCTGCGCGTGAAAGCGATTTTACGCCGGGTGACTTCACCCATGGATGAGCCGGAGACACCGACAGAAGTTGTTGTGGGTAATACCATTCTAGACTGCCGCACATTCAGGGTGACAACTCCCAATGGCGTCGCTTTGTTGACCAATGTGCAGTTTGATCTGCTTTATCATCTGTTAAGCCATGTAGACCAGGTATTTAACAGCCAACAGCTCCTACAGGACGTGTGGGATTATCCCCGCGATACAGGCAGCCCGGAGTTGGTGCGGGCGCATATTAAGAATTTACGCGAGAAGATCGAACCGCGTCCCAGCCATCCGATTTATATTCGCACGATTCAGGGGCATGGGTATACGTTTTCTTCGGAAAGGACGAGAGACTAGCAACCAGGAGACTAGGAGATTGGTGACTGCTGTGGCCCAGTCTCCAGTCTCTAATCTCCAGTCTCTATTCAAATTGCCAGATCATGATTCAGGCAAATCCCCCACAAGTTCAGTTAAAACCGACGGCTCATATTTTGGTCGTTGATGATGAGCCAGAGATTGCCGAGTCGTTGGCTGACTATTTGACGAAGAAGGAAAACTTCAAAATATCGCTGGCTGGAGATGGACGAACGGCGATTGATTTGCTGCAAGCAGCGATTGGCACGGAGACGGAATTTGACCTGGTCCTGCTGGATATGCGGATGCCGGTAATGTCGGGGCAGGATGTGCTGAACTGGATTCGGCAGCATCCTGATTTGCAGTATATACGGGTGGTGCTGCTAACGGCCGCGGCTGGCAGCCATGAAAAAGTAGAAGCGCTCTCGGCCGGGGCGGATGATTACATTACCAAGCCCTACTATCCGCAGGAACTGCTGGCGCGGGTAAAGACGATTTTACGCACACAGCAGTTGGAAAAGCAGTTACAGCGGCAAAGCGAGCAGTTGGCAGCGTTGAACCAGGTGGGGCAGCGGGTGGCGGCGACGCTGGAAACGCATGAGGTATTGGTAACGGCCGTTGACGGGGTCAACGCCGTTTTGGGGGTGGCGTTAGCGGCGGTGTTGATGGTTGAAGGCGGGCAACTGCGTTACCAATATGTCAGCGGCCTGAATGAAGATTTGCTGCCAGACTTGTTTCCGAGCGTCCAGCTAGGGCAGGGGATTATCGGGATTACATTTAGAGAGAAAACGGCCGTTTTCCTCAACCATCCCCAAACAGACCCCCGTTTTCAGGCCCAGGTAGATGCTCCTTATCAAGATCACATCCAATCCATTATCTCTGCACCGCTGGTTGTGCGTGACCATTCAGTCGGTGTATTAACCGCTTACAATAAAACAGACGGCTCCTTCACCGAAGTAGATTTAGACCTGTTTGCCTCTCTGGCCAGTTCCATCAGCGAAGCCATCGAAAACGCCTGGCTGTTTAACCGCATTCGCCTGCGCCAGCAAGAACTGCTCGAAGGCCGCAACACCTTACAAGCCCTGATTGATGGCATTCCCCACCCTATTTACACTATCAGCGATAACTGGCAGCTTGTGTCGGTGAACAAGAGTAAAACCGATGAATTGAGCGCTACCGATAAGGAATTGGCGGGACAGGTATGTTATCAAACTTTTTTTGGCCGGGAACGGCCGTGCGAACATTGCCAGGCCGGGCTAACCTTATCCCACAAACAAGCCCAGCATTGGGTTGTTAAATGGAACGGTCCCGACCACCTGCCCCGCGAATGGGATATTAACGCCTATCCCATCCCCAGCGCTCAAACCGGCGCGGCCCGAGCGGTGATTTTATGGCAGGATCGCACCGAAGAACGCCGTCTGGAAAACTCCCTGCTGCAAGCAGGTAAACTGGCGGCAATTGGTCAACTGGCGGCCGGCGTTGCCCATGAAATCAACAATCCGTTAACGGTTATCAACGCCAATGCCCAATTGTTGAAGATGACCATTCCCATTGAAGATGACAATTATGAATCGGTTGATTTGATAGCCCTGGCTGGCGATCGGGCGACCAAAGTAGTGCGCGGTCTGCTGGATTTTGCTCGTCAGGAACAGTATGATTTTACTCCGGCCAGCATTAACAGAACGATTGACCAGGCGCTCGACCTGGTTCATTACCAGTTGCAAACAGCCAATATTGAGGTGTTTCTGGACCTGGCCGATGATTTGCCTGATGTCATTGCCAGTGTGGAGCATTTGAAGAGTGTCTGGCTGAACTTGCTGGTAAATGCCCGCGACGCCGTACAGTCACTGCCAGAGAACCGGCTGATCGAAATCACAACGCAGTTAAGCGCGGACGGTAAATATGTTCAGGTATTCATACGGGATAATGGGAAGGGGATGTCATCAGCCGAGCTGGCCCATATTTTTGAACCGTTTTATACAACGAAGGATCCGGGCAAAGGGACGGGACTGGGGCTGGCTACCTGCCACCGTATTGTGGAACAACACCAAGGCGAGGTTAATGTGGTCAGCCATGCTGGTGAAGGAACGACATTCATTATTCGTTTGCCTGCTGGAGATGTGGAATCATAGCGCATGATGAAAAACCAGGCCCTGCCGACTGAAGTGAACATTGGCGATATATTGCGGCTGGCGCTGCCGTTGGATACGGCCGTTATCTCCGGAGCTAAACAAACGCGGCGCAAAGTGCAGTGGGTGGTCTTACTCACAAGCTGGGACCATTTACCGGAACAGGTAAAAAATGGCGACCTGGCGCTGGTTCCACCAGTCATACAAAAGCAAATCACCAGCCCCGTACTGCTGCTCAAATTAAAAGCATTATCTGACCTGCAAGCTGCCGGGGTGCTTCTCTTCCAACCCGTTAGCGACGACATAGGGGCCAAAGCAGATGAATTTAGCATCCCCCTGTTAATTGCGCCGCTCGGAACCAGTGTCCGCGAGTCGCACCGGGCGATTGCCGCCTTGTTAATTGATCGGCAAACGGCTACCAGTGAGCGGGGGATGCAGCTGTATCGCAAGCTCTCGGAGATGTCACGCGAGGGACAAAGTCTGGCTGCCATGACCGATGTGATGGCTAATTTGACCGGGAAAATTGTGGTTGTTCAGGATAAGCGGCTGGAGGTGCGGGCATTGAGTATGCCGCGCAATAATGAAATTGATGTATCTTATTTAACGGAGATATTGAGTAAACGGGATGATCTGCCGGCGGTGCTGCGTAATCGTAAAGCGGCGGCTAAAGCGCGGCAGAGCTATTGGCAGCAGTTATTACCAATCGAGAACATGGGCCGGCTTATCAGCCCGATTGTGTCGGGAGATCGGGCGCGCGGCTATTTATCGGTTGTCGGTCCGGCTGATGAACTGGATAATCTGGACAGCCTGACAGTGGAACATGGCGCGGCGGCTTGTGCCTTAGAAATGGCTAAGGCGAAGGCAGTTAGCGATGTGCGTAAGGCATTACGCGGCGATTTTCTGGAAGGGATGCTGGCGGGGACGTTATCCAGATCAGAGATTGAAAGGTTGGCTAACCGATTGGACCATAAATCCAGCGTCCCCCACGCTGTCTTGACGTTTAGATGGATTGGCCGGGAAACACCGTCATTACGCCGCCTGGAAACGGCCGTTCACTGGACATTAGCCAATCACAGCCGGGCGGCGCTGGTTCACATTCACGGCGACCAGCATGTTTGCATTTTCCAGGCGCTCAAGAACGACGAGGATATGGAGACGGCGCACACGTTGGCGCGGCGTATTTATGAACAAACGGCCACCGAATTTCCCGAAGCGCAGTTGGTGGGCGGCATCAGCGGCCCGGCCGCTGCACTTCTCGATTGGCCCCAGGTATATAAGGATGCGTTACAGGCGATGGAATTAGGCCAACGTCTCCATCTTAACCATGTTGTTGACTTCGGCAGTTTGGGCGTTTATCAATTATTGGGCCAGTTGGAAGATATCCCCCCTGTGCGTGAATTTACGCAGCAGATTATTGGCCCTCTGTTTGAATATGACCGGCAGCATCGCAGCAGTTTAGTGCAGACGATTGACGCTTACTTTGACCATCATGGCAACATCAGCCAAACGGCCGAATCGCTCTTCATCCACCGCAACACCCTCCTTTACCGGCTGGAACGCATTAAAGAATTAACCGGCCAGGATTTGAGCCAGGCCAATATGCGCCTGGCTCTTCATTTAGCTTTGAAACTGTGGTTGTTGCAGCCGGAAACGTGACGTGATGCGTGACGACGTATTGATCATTGGCGGGGGAATAATCGGGGTGAGCGCCGCTTATTTTTTGGCGCGGGCCGGTGTGGGCGTCACCGTTATCGAGAGGGGGGAGGTCGGGAGGGGGTGTTCCTACGGCAATGCCGGACTGATTTGCCCCTGTCACTCCACGCCGATTCCTGCGCCCGGCGTCCTCACCCAGGGCTTGAAATGGCTGTTTGACGCCGAAAGCCCTTTTTACATCAAGCCCCGTCTGGATTCAGACTTGATTCGTTGGCTGTGGCGGTTCCAATCGTACTGCAATCAAAGCTGGGTTGACACGGCCGTTCCTCTCATCCGTGATTTGCAGCGGGCCAGTTTAGCCTTGTACCAGGAGCTGATTGAAGAGGAAAAGCTGGACTGCCACTTTGAGCGGCATGGCGGTCTGGCGTTGTACCTGACGGAACGCGGGTTTGCACACGGCCGCTGCGAAGCGGCCGAATTACAGCGTTTTGGCTTGCAGATGGAACTGTTGGATGGGACGGCGATACGGGAACTGGAAACGGCCGTTCATCCCCAGGTCATCGGCGGCATCCATTACCAGGAGGACGCCCACATCACGCCGGACTTGTTTGTCACCGGATTGGCGGCGGCGGCCCAGGCGCACGGCGCAACCTTCCTGACGCAGACGGAACTGTTAGGGTTTGAAACGGGGAATGGGCGGGTTACGGCCGTCCAAACCACGCGCGGTGAGCGGCGGGCCGAACAAATCATCCTGGCCGCCGGCGCCTGGACAGCGCCCATCGCTCGCGACCTGAATCTCAAGCTGCCCTTACAGCCGGCCAAAGGATACAGCATTACCGTGAAACGGCCGTCTAACGCGCCGCGCATATACCTGTACCTGGGCGAAGCAAAGGTTGCGGTGACACCGATGGGGCCGCATTTACGCTTTGCCGGGACGCTGGAATTGGCCGGGTTTGATTTTGCCATCAACCAGCGGCGGGTAAACGCCATTTTGCGGGCGGCAGATGGCTATCTGGCCGGCAGCGGGGAGCGGGAACTGGTGGAAATCTGGCGGGGGATGCGGCCTGTTACACCGGATGGACTGCCATACATCGGCCGTACCCGCCGCTACCAAAACCTGATTGTGGCCGCCGGTCATGCGACGTTGGGCCTCTCGATGGGGCCGATTACGGGGAAGTTGGTGGCGGAGGTGGTGGGGGAGGAACGGCCGTCTTTCGAACTAATCCCATTTCAGGTAGAACGGTTTGAAAGCTGATAGAAAACCCCAAAGTTATTGTTTCCTAAATGCAAGCAGAATATCTATTCGATTATACGATAATGTGAACTGGTTGGTGTTAGCTGCATCATAACATCATGTGGTCATGTTTGTTTTGATTGACAGGTTATGTGAATATGACATAGAATATCCTCTGTCTTAAGCCATTCAACAATAGGGAAATTCAAGAGCAGTCACCATGAGCATACAACCAGGGGATGAAAAGCAAGAATTAAACTTTGCCTATTTACAAACTGTTGCTGCCAGGGCTGGTTATGCCTTCAACATAGAACGCCAGGATTATGGGATAGACGGGTATTTTCGAGAAATAATACACTTACCCACAGGTAAATATACGGCCTCAACTCGCGCTTTGAATTTTCAAGCGAAAGCAACTGTAAATAGCGAGTTCGTCGGTGACCGAGCAGTTAAGTACACAATGCAAGCCCAGGCTTACAATAAACGGTAGTGGTAAATAAATGACTGGTAAACATTTCGGGCTTGGTAAAGAAAATCCTGCCGCCGCACCTTTTTTCAGGAGATGTTTTATTCAAGTCGGGCCTATCTGAATGATTGAATAATGCGCCACCAGTTAGAATTCAACCACTACCACCCATTGAATATAAACAAATGGAGTTAAAGTTTAAAGAGTTTGAGTCTATTGAGCCGGACGCGCCTGTAGCAAGAAGAGTAGTTGAAAGGATTATTCGTGGGTTAGTTGCAACAAAGAATGCTGTCAAGCAAGAAAGTGTTGATTTTCTAGTACAGTATTATAACAGCGGCTTTAGCGCAAATATGTGCAAGGCTATTATTGATATTTCACGTAAGGCCAACTCAAAGAAATAATGATCCGCAGATTGTACTGATTTCACAGATTGAACCCATATTTTCTGCGTAATCGGCGCAATCTGCGGATAGAAAAGGATGATTTAATTCTTGAATGTGCCTAACAAGGCGGCAACGGTCGAATATGGTATTTTGTGGTCGCCCAAAATACCACCTCCAGAAGATATAGCAGAAGTACCCCCGATCCTTCTTGACGAAACAGACTATGCGTATTTATCTAAGGCTGCCAGCGAATTGAGAGAACTGGAGCCAGATGATACATTTACAGTTCGGGGGCTGGTTTACGGGTTGAGTTCTACCGATGATCCTCGCAAGCTGGGCGTTGGTCAATCTGTTGTTGTTGAATGGGGAAAACCAGATATTGGGAGAACTGTAAAGATTATCGTAGAACTTAAACCAAAGGAATATATACAAGCCGTTCATGCCCACGAGTCTTGGCAATCAATTGAAGTGACTGGTGAGGCAAAATTAATTGGCAGAAGATGGAGATTATTCAATCCACGAGATTTTCGTGTTGTTCCAAAGGGTGAATAATAAGCGAGAACGCAGTTACTCCCGGCCGTGGCGGTTTTCCAGACCGTGCCACCTGTTGGGGGAGGAACACTGCCGTTTCCCCACCCAACTTAACCATTAACGCGTACATGAACGGGACTGCACCATCCCCATATTTTATGCGGCGTCAGGCGACCTCAATGATACAGCCTGGCCCTATTCACTTTTGAGCAATGATCCAAAAGCTGCGGGCATGATAACCGGCACACTGCCCCCCTTGAAATCCTTGACATTGCGCGTGATTAAGTAATCTGCGCCAGCTTGAGCCGCCGCACATATTTGCACCGCATCCTCAAAATCGTTCCAGTCCAATAAAACGGCTTGACGAATCACCTTTTCGTCTACAGGGGCAACGGAGAAGATATTGAGCGTTTGGGCCAACAACTTTGTCGCTTGTTTCGAGCCAACGCGCTGCCGCATGATGTAAAACAAGGTTGTTAAACTGTGCGCAGCCAGGCAGCCGTCAACTTTCCCTTTATCAATCGCAGTCCATACCCTTACCGAATCAAGAAAATGGGGTTCCCTATTTTCCAGTACATCTAAAACAATATTGAGATCAACAAGAACGCGCACGTCACCCCCCATATTTTTCATCTAGATATTGATGATATGCCTCGATACCTGGGCCGGGCGGCAAAACGCCTATTAGCTCTTTAATTCTTGGTGTAAGTTCTACCGCATTTTCTTCAACTTGTTCTAAACTGGCTAAATAGCGCGAGACTAATTGCGAAACAGAAGTATTATGTTTGCTGGCATATTGTTTCGCCCGTTCAATCAGGTCAACTTCTACAAGCAAAGTCAGTTTTGTTTTTTCTTTTAACATCGTTCACCTCATACGTATATTCTAAGCGAATTACGCACGTATTTCAAGTGCAGCTTGACGGCCGTTCACACCGACACACGACGCATCCGCCAAACAACCAGAGCAAAAATCAGCGCGGCAAAAGCCGCCACGCTGCCCAGGTTGGCCCAAATCAGGCTAGGAGCCGCCGCGTTGGAGAATGAGGCGCGGAACACCTGCGCCAACGCCACCGAGGGTATCCAGGGAATGATGGCACGCGCGATGGCCGGGTAATGCGGCCCCATTGTTCCCGCCAGAAGCATGGGGATTAACAAAGCCATCATCACCGCCCCCAACCACAGGTTCACGCTGGCGGGATTGTCGAACAGAATGCCCAGCAATAAGCCGAGGGCGACGGTGAACGAAGCGCCGCCGACGGCCGTAAGTTGTGGCAGCGAATTCAACATAGATACCGTCGTTGCCGCACTCTGGCACGCTTGCCGGCAGGTTGTTGATTCTGGAAGGTATTGTTCAGTTGGTAAAGAAAGTGGGGAAACAGCTCATGTTGAGCGATGGAATAACGCATTACGTCAGCGAATTAGCCGCTATATTTGTAAGACCTTGTCGTTTTCAAAAACGGATAAGTTTCACCATTTGGTTACCAAGTGGTACATCCATGAATACAACCTATCACTTGCTACCTGACCACTACCAAAAAAGGCTTGCCCAATTGGACAAGCCCTTCAATATCTTTTCTAAACAGAGGAACTTAGCCGCCGACCAGCGCCAGCCCTCCTTGCAGCGCCGCTTCGCGCGCGACATCAAACCAGGTTCCTGGTAAGAAGCCGAGAATGAGGGTGGCTATAACTGTGAGGGCAACGGCCGTAACCAACGCTGGCGGCGCTGTCACTTCCCCATCCCCATCAACCATAAACATCGTGTACACAACGCGGAGGTAATAATAGCCGGAGATGGCGCTCGTAATCACGCCTACAATTGTCAACCAAATCAAATCCGCTTCAATTGCCGCCCGAAACACATAAAACTTACCCGAAAAACCACCCGTCGGCGGCACGCCCGTCAGCGACAACATGAAATAAGCCATCGCTAGAGCCAACAGTGGGCTGCGTTTTGCCAGACCTTTATAATCATCCAACATCACGCCTTCATTCGTCTTGCGCTCTACGGCAATGACGATGGCAAACGCGCCCATGTTGGTGAACAGATAAGCCAGCATGTAAAACAACGCCGCACTCACGCCGTCGGGATTGATAGGCAAAGCGGCAACAGCGATCAAAATGTACCCGGCATGGGCGATACTGGAATAAGCCAACATACGCTTGATGTTAGGCTGCGCCAGGGCGACAACATTCCCCACGATCAAGGTCAACGCCGATAAAACGGCGATGGCTGGCGCCCAGGTGTCGCCAATGGCGGGCAGGGCGGTGACGAAGACGCGCAGCATGGCGGCAAAGCCGCCAACCTTCGCCCCAATGGACATGAAGGCGGTAACGGCCGTCGGCGCACCCTGATACACATCCGGCGTCCACATATGGAAGGGAACGGCGGCCACCTTAAAGGCAAACCCAACCAGCAGGAACGCCGCCCCGGCTAATCCCAGCGAACCGCCATTAGCGATTCCCGTTAAAATCCCTGGCAGCTGCGTCGTACCCGTTGCGCCATACGTTAAAGCAATGCCGAATACCAAAAAACCTGACGAAAACGCCCCCAGCAAGAAATACTTCATCGCTGCTTCTTCTGAATCCGTGCGCGGCCAGGCCAGCCCCGACATGATGTAAAGCGGAATCGAAAGCAGTTCCAGCGCCAGGAACACCAGAATCAAATCATTGGCCATGCCCATCAGCATCATGCCGCTAATCGAAAACAGCATTAGCATGTAAAATTCCGGCCGATCCAATCCGGTACGGCGCAAAAAGTCAACGGAAAGCAATACGGTCAGGAATCCCGTTACTAGAAAAACCGCGTTCAGGAAAGTGGCAAAATTATCCACCACAATCATCGGATGTCCATTTGCTAACGCAAACGTACCGCCGTCAAATCCCCATAGGCCGATGGTCTGGACAAATGCCAATGCCAAGCCCACCAACGTCAAACCGGGAATCATGCGCGTCCACTGTTCTTGAGCTTCTTCGGAAATAAAAAGCTCAATCAGCATCATTAACATGCCCCAACCGGCAACAATCACGGCCGGAGCGATAAGTAACATATTTATGGTAGGAACTTGAAACGTCATCGTTTAAGCCTTTGTGTTTGAACCAGGCCCTAAGGGTTTGGGAAACCCTTAGGGTCTTCTCTGAAATGTGTGTTGATGAATAATCGTCTGCTCCGGCATCAAATGCACAAAACTGTACGCCGGTAAATGATCGGGATCGAAGCCTGTTACAACGTCGTTGGGCCAGGCTGTGAACTGCGAAAAAGCGCTGGCCGTCGCTGCGTACAAGATGCCGTCCCGCAGGGTTTGCATATTTTGATGAACATGTCCATAAAAGACGCCGCGCAAACGGTCGCGGGCTGGCAGCAGCGCCTCATGTAGATCGGCCCCGTTAATTACCAGCATGTACGCATCCATCCAAGTCGAGTCCATGGGTAACACGGGATAATGGATAAATACGGTCAACGGCGGGCCTTCCGTCTGTGCTTCCCGGCGCGCCAGGTCTAACTGCGCCGCGGATAACAGGCCATGCGGGTCGATCTCGTCCGGGCCACGCGCGTCCAATACCAGGAAGCGGTACCCTTTCACATCAAATGTGTAAGAAAGCACGTCCGGATCATCACAAACGTCTTTTTTCGGCCCCATTAACAGGTAGCGGTGAATGTCTCGCGCTGTATCATGGTTGCCGGCAACGTAGTAAACGGGGACGTTAATCTGGGACAGAACCTCGGCCGCAAATTGATAGGAGGCCGGGTTAGGTTCTGTCACGATGTCGCCGGTGTGGATAACGAAGTCGGGTTTGACGGGTAAATTGTTAATGACTGCTACCAATTTTTGCGCGTTCGGTAGCGGATAATGACCATGACGGTGGTAAACGGCCGTTGGCCCAATGTGCGTGTCGCTAATGACGACAAAGTAGACTATCTCGTCAGGCACAACCACACCCTTTCATAGAGCCAATTCACCCCGGCTGAATCCGGCTAAAAATCAGGGTAAAGCGACGACGGCCGTACCAATATTCGATACCAATTCAGCAACCGAACTGTCCATCAACGCAAAGTAACCGGATGGTGCGATCCCAATCCAGAAAATGAATAGCAGGAAAGCTAACATGATCGTCAACTCGCGGGTGTTTATGTCCCGCAGCGCCTTGTTTTTGGGGTTGTCCAACGGCCCCATAAAGACGCGCTGGAACATCCACAGCAGATAAACGGCCGCTAAGATCACCCCTGTCGTGGCAAACGCTGTATAAATCCAGGGATTCGGTCCCAGCGAAGCGGCGCCCATCGAACCCAGTAAAATCGTAAACTCGCCCACAAAGCCATTCAACCCGGGCAAGCCCATGCTGGACAGCGTCACAATCAGCGCCAACACGCTAAAGACCGGCATCGCCTTCCAAACGCCGCCATACTCTGAGAAGAGGCGCGTGTGCCGCTGCTCGTACAAAACGCCGACCAGGAAGAACAAGGCTCCTGTGCTCAAGCCGTGATTAACGCCTTGTAAAATCGCACCCTGGATACCGGCTTCATTCAACGAGAAAATGCCTAGCATCACAAACCCCAGATGGCTGACACTGGAGTAAGCAACCAGCTTCTTCACGTCTTTCTGTGGCAGGGAAACAAGCGCGCCGTAGATGATGCCGATGATAGCTAACACGGCGATAGCCGGCGCGTAATGTACCGACGCTTCCGGAAATAGCGGCAGGTTAAAGCGGATAAAACCATACGTCCCCATTTTCAGCAAGACACCAGCCAGGACGATGGAACCGGCCGTTGGCGCTTGCGTATGGGCATCTGGCAGCCAGGAGTGGAAGGGAAAGATGGGCACTTTGATGGCAAAGGCGATGGCAAAACCGAGGAATAAGATGTTTTGCACATCGGCAAAAGCGGCGCGTCCGGCAATCAAATCGGGTAAGGCAAAGGTCCCGCCCTTAATGCCCATGTACAAAATTGCCAGCAGCATGAGCAGCGACCCGGCCATCGTGTATAAAAAGAACTTGATGGAAGCGTAAATACGTTCTTTGCCGCCCCAGATACCGATGAGGAAATACATGGGGATGAGGGTGAATTCCCAGAAAACGTAGAACAGGAACAAATCCTGAGCCAGGAAGACACCCATCATGCCGATTTCCATTAACAGCATGAAAATATAGTACTGCTTGATCTGATGCCCGATGGCTGTCCAGGAAGCGGCAATGGAAACCAGCGAGATGAATGCGGTCAGCAAGATCATGAGGATGCTCAAGCCGTCAATGCCCAGGTAATATTGGATGCCCCAGGACGGTATCCAGTCAGCCTGTTCCACCATTTGCAGCCCGCCAACGCCTGTTTTGAACTTCGCCAGGACGATCAACGAAACCACGAAGGTCACGGCAGAGGTTCCCAACGCGAGCCATCTAATTTTATCTTCTGATTCATTCTCTCCCTGGTTCAGGAGCAAAATCAGCGCCACGCCAATCAGCGGCAAGAATGTGACAATCGTTAAAATACCCATCTTTTCTCCAAAGTAATAAAGATTG
Organism: Chloroflexota bacterium; assembly: GCA_024275635.1. Classification (GTDB taxonomy): domain Bacteria; phylum Chloroflexota; class Anaerolineae; order Promineifilales; family Promineifilaceae; genus JACKCC01. The sequence continues at coordinate 63,229 of JAJRYT010000007.1, forward strand.
ATGATTGGAGCCTTCAAATCTCCAATTTTCAATCCTTAATCTTTAATCATTAGTCTTTAATCATTAATCTTTAATTTACCATCAACAAGAAATAGGCCACCAACGCCACCGCCCCCAGGAGAATGCTCAGGGCGTAATTGCGGGCATAACCTGTTTGTGATAAGCGAATAACGCTCGCCAAGCGGCGGACGGTTTTGCCCGCGCCGTTGACGAGGCCGTCAACGCCTTGCGTATCAAGGATGTCGGCGGCAAAGTTGGCAAAGCCGACAAATGGATCGCGAATGAGGCGATTGTGGACGAAATCGTGCCAGAAGTCCCAATCCAGCGCGTAGCCGAGCCAATGCGCCAACCGGTTGAACAAGGGGATGACCCCTTTCATGTAGAAGGTGTTGAGCGGTAGAATGGCAAACCACCAGATTGGGGTACTTTGTAACGGGTCGCGCTCGTCGGCCGTTTTCGGTTTCTTGCCATAGACGCCGTAGAAGGCCCAGGCTAAGGCGGCCAGAGCCAGAAGAGTGGACAGTCCGGCGACCGAGCGCGACATGACGACGGATGTATGCGGCATGTGCAGTACCCCTTCTGCGGTCAGTTCAAATGATTGGATGGAATGTTCCAGCCAGCCCTCTAAGCCGAGGAAGATGCCGCCCGGCTTGTGCTGGTTGGCGGCGGCCATCCCTTCGGTGAAGTAGGGGAGGTTGAGGAAACCGCCGAGGGCGGCCAGGGCTGCTAAGACGATTAACGGCCGTGTCATCAACGGCGCGCTTTCGTGGGCATGTTCGGCGGCGGCGTGGCGCGGCTCGCCAAAGAACACCATTTTGAGTTGGCGGCCCATATAAAATGCGGTGAAAAAAGCGGCCAGCGCCAACATCAAATAGACCGCAAAATTATTGTCGCTGCCGTGCGACAGCAATTCGTCCTTTGACCAGAACCCGGCCAGCGGCACAATGCCGGACAGCGCCAGCGCGCCGATCATGTACACGACGTAAGTCGTCGGCATCTTGTGGCGCAGCCCGCCCATCATCCGCATATCTTGCGGGTCAAAGCCGTCGTCGTGATGGTCCCCGTGCGCAATCTCGTGATGTCCATGTTCCATGCCATGAATGACGGAACCGGCGCTGAGGAAAAGGAGCGCCTTGAAGAAGGCGTGCGTAATCAGGTGGAACATGGCGGCCACGTATGCGCCCATCCCGGCGGCGGCGATCATGAAGCCAAGCTGGCTAACGGTGGAGTAAGCCAGCACTTTTTTGATGTCGAACTGGGTAAAGGCGATCATCCCGGCTAGCAGCGCCGTCGCCGCGCCGGTGTAGGCTACCAGATCAGGCGCGGAAATGACGCCCAATATCAGGCTGCCGCTGGCGCGCACAATCTCGAACAGGACGTTGCTGCGGACGATGAGGTAAATGCCGGAAGTGACCATCGTGGCCGCGTGAATCAGGGCGGAAACGGGCGTCGGGCCGGCCATGGCGTCGGGCAGCCAGACGTAGAGGGGGATTTGGGCGGATTTACCAGCCGCGCCCATGAGGAAGAGGGCGGTTACGGCCGTTAACACACTCCCCAACGACGCGCTGAACAAGCCAAACTCAACCATGTGCCCCTTTTCAAACAATTCCACCGCCGACTGGAAAACCGTGTTAAATTCCAACGACCCAAACGTCCAAAACGTCAGCGTCATCGCCAAAATCATCGCCAGGTCGCCGACCCGGTTGGCCACGAACGCCTTGCGCCCGGCCGTCGCATTCATCGGATGCCCCGTCTCATCCACCCGGTCAAACCAGAACCCAATCAACAAATAAGAGCAAAGCCCCACGCCTTCCCAACCGACAAACAACATCAGGTAGCTGCTGCCCGTCACCAGGATCAGCATGAAAAACAGAAACAGGTTCAGATAGGTGAAAAACCGCGAAAAATCCGGGTCGCCGTGCATGTAGCCGATGGCATAAATATGGATGAGCGAGCCAACCCCCGTCACCACCAGCATCATCGTCACCGAAAGCGTATCCACCTGGAGCGCCCAGGGAATGCGGAAACCGGCCGAGGGGACATTAAACCAATCAAACAGGTAAATGACTTCAGCGTGGAACTCCTGACTGCGCAAACTGAAAAATAACAGCGCCGCGATCACAAACGAGCTAATCGCCATCAAACTGCCAAACCAGCCCGACCACACTTCCCCCGTTTTGCGATCCGTTTCCACGAAACGACGGCCGACTAGACCATTGGCCAAAACGCCAATCAGCGGGAAGATTAAAATTAAGGGAGCCAAATTAAAAGCATTCATAAAAAAATACGTAATTACACGCAATTACGCCTCTACCCCTTCAGCAAATTAATCTCATCAATATTTATACTCTGCTTCGTGCGGAAGATCGTCACGATCAGGGCCAGGCCAACCGCGACTTCCGCCGCCGCCACCGTGATGACGAAGAAGACCAGCACCTGTCCGTTCAAATCGCCCAAATGCCGGGAAAAGGCCACGAACAGCAGATTGGCCGAATTGAGCATCATCTCCACCGACATGAAAATGATGATGGCATTGCGGCGCAGTAGCACCCCCAGCGCGCCAATTGCAAACAAAATTATGCTCAAAGCGACATACCAATCAATGGTTACATCAGGCATCTTTCCCTCTCTTTTTGCGGCCTAATACCACAACGCCAATCATAGAGGTCAACAATAAAACGCCCGTCACTTCAAAGGGGAAAACATACCCTTCAAAAAGACGCATCCCCAAAGCCGCCGGACTGGAATCAATCGCTGTCGCTGTACCGGTATCCACACCGCCACCCTGAGCCAGGACAATGCCAAAAACAACGACCAGCGCCACTGCCAAGAAACCGGCCAGGTACCGCTGCCATTTATCTTCACCGACGACGCCGCCCAACTTATCAGCCCCAAGCAGCATGATGACAAACAGAAACAACACCATGATGGCTCCGGCATAAACTGTTATCTGCACCATGCCGATGAAAGGCGCGTTCAATACAATATACAAAACGGCAATCGTGGCAAAATTCAGCACCAGAAACAACGCGCTGTGTACGGCGTTACGGCTGGTCAACATGCCCATCGCGGCGGCAATAGCAATGGCCGCCAGAATAAAAAATACAATTGGATTTCCCATAGCTCTTCCCGTGAAACGTGAAACGCGAGATGGTACTGATGACGTTTTACGTTTTACTATTTCGGATTCTCCATGTCAGGAATTGAGCGATCAAATTGGCCCGGTTCCACAGCTTGCGGCGTCGGATTTCCATTCACCGGCACATCTACAATTAACATATCCTTGGTATAGATGGCGCTGGCCCGATCATAGAAACTTAATTCGTATTGATGTTCGAGAACAATCGCCTCAGTAGGACAGGCATCGGCGCAAAAACCGCAGTAAATGCAGCGTAGCAGGTTAATCTCATACGTACTGGCATACCGTTCGCCGGGCGAGAAACGGTTTTCATCGCTGTTTTCGGCCGCTTCGACAAAAATGGCATCAGCGGGACAGGCGGCGGCACAAAGGGCACAGCCAATACACTTTTCCAAACCGTTGTCGTATCGCTTTAGTTCGTGGCGGCCCTTAAATCGTGCGCGGACCGGCCGTTTCACTTCAGGGTACTGAATGGTGACGGGTGGTTTTACGGCCACCTTCAGCGTTGTGTACATTCCCTTGATTAATTCACCAAGTTCACCAAACATAGTCTTCTCCAAACTCGCCCCTGTTTTGTTAGCCCGTAAAGAATCGATGCAGTGTTTCTATGAAGGGCGGCATCACGCCGGCATCCAATAAGACAAAATAGACGCCGGTAATGATGAAGTTTAACACGATGATGGGCAGCAGCCGCTTCCAACCAAACTGCATGAGTTGGTCGTAGCGAAAACGCGGCCAGGAAGCCCGGATCCAAATCATGATGGCTAATCCAATAATGATTTTCAGCGCCAGGTACAGGAATCCCAGCGCGGGGATCTGGTCAACAAATGGGCCGTGATAACCGCCAAAGAAGAGGATGGCGGCGATTGCGCTCAGAGAAACCATCTTCATGTACTCGGCCATGAAGAACATGCCAAAGCGCATCCCGGCATACTCAACGTTGAATCCGGCCGAAAGCTCTTGTTCCGCTTCCAATAAATCGAATGGATGCCGCTGCAATTCGGCCATGACCGCAATCCAAAAAATGAGGGCGGCAACCGGCTGCCGAAAGACAAACCAGTTCCAAACATGGGGCTGGGCGGCCGTGATGACGCCCATATCCATCGAACCAGTCATCATGACGGGGATTAAAATAGCCATCCCCATCGCCAACTCGTAACTAATCATCTGCGCCGAGGCGCGGACGCCGCCCAGGACGGCGTATTTGCTGTTGGACGACCAGCCGCCCAAAACGATGCCGTAAACGCCAATGGAAGTGACGGCAAGGATGAAAATAGCGCCAACGTTGATACCGGGGGCGATGGCAAAATAGGGCGAAAACTTAGCGCCAAAAATGTTGATTTCGCCGGCCCAGGGGATGACGGCCAAAATGAGGATAGCGGGGATGACGGCCAACATCGGGGCCAGATTGTAAACGACGCGGTCTGCTTTGGCCGGGGTGGGGTCTTCTTTGAAGAAGAGTTTGACAGCGTCGGCAGCGGGCTGCAAGATGCCGCCGAGCAGTTTGCGCTCTTTTTTGCCGCGCTGGGGGATGGGAATGTAACCGGCGCGGTTGGGGCCGACACGTCCCTGCAAACGGGCCAATAGTTTGCGCTCCAGTAAGGTGGTGTAGGCGAAGCCAGTGACTACAACCAGGGACATGATGAAGCCGACGATCACGGCGCGTAGAGCTATTTGACCTGGTGTCATGCGAGTTCCTCTTCTTTTTCTAGTTTGCTGATTTCGGCCACGGCCGTTCCCGCTACATACGGTACGCCGCGCAGCAGCATCAAGCCAGATGGGGTGTTGCTGATATGGACAAGGGCAGTGACGGTCTTTTTGACCGTTTGGGCCGTTCCGGCTACTGTCACATCAATCAAATCCCCATCAACCAGTTCCGCGGCGGCGGCATCGGCCGCATTCATGGCAATCGTGGGCTGGGCCAGCCGATCTTGCAAGATCGCCGATTGGTTGATGAGCGTCCCCGGCGTGTACAAAGCAGCCGCGCGGATAAGCGCCAGACCGTCGTTGGCGTAAGCGGCCGTTTCTGGCGCGTCCAATGGAGCGACAGCTTCTGATTCGGCCTGCGCCGCCCACTGCTGGCCTAAGCCGGAGCGGTTTTCGTAGGCATTGCCACCGTAATAGGCATCCTCGCCGCCCACATCCGGCCACTGCTTTTCCACCTTAGCCAGCGTGCGGTAATCCATCCCCTTGTACTGGGGAACCGCTTTGGCAATCTCGTTGAAGACCAAGCTGGCGGCAAAGGCAGGTTTGCCCAGGCCAACCCGTTCGCTGATTTCGGCCAGAATTTGCCAGTCGGCTTTACTGCCGCCCAGGGCAGCAATAGCCGGATAATAGCGCTGCACGCGCCGCTCGCCGTTGGTGAAGGTTCCTTCCCTCTCGGCCCAGCTTTGGGCGGGCAGGACGACATCGGCAAGTGCGGCCGTTTCTGTCAGGAACAGTTCTTGCACGACCAAAAATTCAAGTTGGCCGCGACCGGCCATCAGACCGTCGCCAACCGGATCAGCGCCCACAATGAACAACGCTTTTACGCTGCCATTGGCTGCGCCTTCATAGACGGCCGTTGCCCCCAAACCGGGGTTTTCAATCGCGGCATAACCAGGCCCGTAGGCAGGATGGACGCCCATATCCCATGCGCCCTGCGTGTTGTTGTGCGGCCATACCGGGATGAGACCGTTATTCGGCCGTCCCGCGTGGCCGTCACCATTTTTCAACAGGAGCAAATTCGCCAGCAGTCTGGCAATGGCGTCTGTTTCCTCGTAAGTGACGCCTTCACTGCCATAAAAAGCGACCAGGTTATTGGCCTGGGCGGCCATTTCGGCGGCAGCGGCTAAGGCGTCGCCGTTCGTTTCCGTATCCACCTTGGCCAGATTGACCAGTTGGCGCACTGCGTCTACCGCCTGACCCGGCTGGTAGTGACGCACATGGGAAGCGAATTTATCTAAACGGGGGGCGCGAGCATTCAAAATGATGATCGCGGCGCCACGTTCCGCTGCCTGTTTAACGCGCAGCCACCAGACCGGCGCTTCTTCGTGCAAATCGGTGGCGACGACGATGATGGCGTCGCCTGCGCTCAACGCTTTTAAATTACTGCCGCTGCTGAGGCCAACTTTGGCGACGACATCGCCCCCGGCTAACCGGCGGGAAGCCAGGTCAATATTAGCGCTGCCCAATCCTTTGCGGAATAGTTTTTGGAATTGGAAGTGGTCTTCGTTGCTTAATCTGCCACCAGCGAGTCCGGCAACGGCCGTGCCATGCTGCTGCAGCTTACCCGCCACCAAATCCAACGCTTCTGACCAGTCAGCCTCAACCAGTTCGCCATTCTTGCGAATCAACGGCGTCCTCAATCGTTCGCCGGTATCCGCATAATGGCGGGCAAAGCGTCCTTTATCACAAATCCAAAGTTCATTTACCGCTTCATTCTGGCGGGGCATCACGCGCTTGATGACGCGCTGCCCGCCAGCCCGCGCCTCGCGCCGCGTACTCATTGTCGTGTTACAGCCTACCGGGCAGTGCGTACACAGGCTGGCAACCGGGGTCAACTCCCAGGGACGCGCGCCGAAACGAAAATCGGCCGTTGTCAACGCGCCCACCGGACAAATATCCGTTGTATTCCCGCTCCAATAGCTGTTAAATCCGGGGTCAGAAAAGGTCACAATTTCCGTATGGCGGCCCCGGTCGTGGAATTGAATCACCGGGTCATCTACCAATTCCTGCTGGAAACGGATGCAGCGCGCGCATTGAATGCAGCGTTCCTGGTCGAGATAAATTAACTCGCCCAGCGACACGTGTTTATTCAAATGCAGCTTGTCGCCATAATGAACCCGGCTTTTTCCCAGACCATAAGCCATTGTCTGGTTTTGCAGCGGGCATTCGCCCCCCTTGTCGCAAATGGGACAATCCAGCGGATGACTGCTCAACAGAAACTCAAGGGTTGAGCGGCGTGCATCCGTAACATTTTCTGTGGTTGTGCGCACGGCAATGCCTTCACCCACCGGCACGGTACAGGCCGTTTGAAGCCCGCGTCCAAAGTTCAGCTTAGGCTCGCCATTTTCATCGCACATCAACTCGCCCGTTGCCCGGTCACGCATCGGATAGCCAATTTCTACCAGGCACATCCGGCACATCCCCACCGGTTCTAGTTTGGGATGGTAGCAGAAAACCGGAATATCGTTTCCTATTTGCTTGGCAGCGTCAACAATCAGCGTTCCTTTTGGCACGCTGATCTCAATGCCGTCTATGGTTAGTGTAACGAGATCACTCATGTTGATTCTCTTCCAAACTTAACTTAGTAAAACTAATCGACAGCGGTAACGGCCGTTTCCACCATCACCATCTGTCCATTCCCGCTTACCTTCGCCTTATACTCATCCATAAAATGGTGAATCGTGGACAAGGCCGGGTTAACCGCAAACTCGCCCAGCGCGCATAGCGTCCGTCCCTTCATCTGTCTGGCCACACTGCCCAGCACCTGGATATCCGCCTCTGTGCCCTGGCCGTCATAAATACGCTGCAGCATCTTCCGCATCCAGAACGTCCCCTCACGGCACGGCGTACACTTCCCGCACGACTCATGGCTGAAAAAGCGGATCATCTTCAATGCTGCCCAAACCATGTCCGTCGTCTCATCCATCACAATAACCGACGCCGAACCCATCACCGAGCCATACTCCGTCAACCCTTCATACGTCAACGGGGCATCCAGCGAATCAGCCGTGATCACCGGGCCAGAACCGCCGCTGGGCAGCAGCGCCTTAAACGCCTTACCGCCGCGCATACCGCCGGCCATCTCAATCAACTCGCGGTACGTCGTCCCTAGAGGAACCTCATAATTGCCCGGCTTTTCCACATGTCCGCTCATACACACAATCTTTACGCCAGGACTCTTCTCTGTCCCCATACTCGTGTACCACTCCGCTCCATTCACCAAGATCAGCGGTACATTGGACAAGGTTTCCGTGTTATTCACTACCGTCGGTTTGCTATACAACCCTTCAATAGCCGGGAACGGCGGTTTCGACCACGGCTGCCCCCGCTCACCTTCCAAAGATTTAATCAGCGCTGTTTCCTCACCGCAAATATACGCCCCCGCCCCGTAATGGCAGTGGAAGTCACAACTAAAATCCGTTCCCAGGATATTCTCGCCTAGCAAGCCATTGGCGTAGCATTCCTGCACCGCCTCCTCCATGGCGTACCCGGCATCCATAAACTCGCCTCGGAAATAATTGTAAATCTTCTTAGCGCCCACCGCGTAAGCGGCAATAATCGCCCCTTCAATAATTTGATGCGGGTTATTTTCCGACAGTTCCCGGTCCTTAAACGTCCCCGTCTCCGACTCGTCCGTATTGATGAGAATGTATACCTCATCCGCACCTTTGGGGATAAATCCCCACTTAATGCCAGTGGGAAAACCCGCCCCGCCGCGCCCCCGCAACCCCGAAGCCTTAACCACATCAACAACTTCGGCCGGAGTCATCGCCAGCGCCTTCTTCAGCCCGCCATACCCGCCATTGGCCTGGTAAACGTCCAGCTTGTAAATATCTTTAATATCTCGGTGACGCAACAAAATATGTGCCATTGTTCACCCCAATCTCAGGACTTTTCGCGTAAGCGGCAATCTTTTCCACAACCGACGGCCCCTCTTTACCAGACACCGCTTCCTCACGCAAATAAGCAATTAACGCATCAAACTTCTCTTCATCCAGATGTTCCGCAAACTTCAAATTATACTGAAGCATCGGCGCGCGGTCGCAAGCGCCCAAGCACATGGCGCCCTTAACCGTGAACAGTCCATCTTCGGTCGTACCGCCTAATGGAACATCTAACTTGCGGCAGACCATTTCCACAAACTCATCCGCGCCGCGCAGCGCGCAAGCCAGGTCATTACAAATCTCCAGCACATACTTACCCGTCGGTTCTTCGTGGAACAAAGAATAAAAACCGGCCAACGAAAGCACATGAGTCGGATCTAAATCCAGAATGCCGGCTACTTCGCGCATCGCCTCCCGGCTCATGTACCCATATTCCCGTTGCGCCAGGTGCATAAGCGGTAAAACGGCCGATTTCTTATGCGGAAACCGCGCCAAAATCCCTTCAATTTCCTCTGCGTACTTTTCAGCGATCACCATAATCTCCCAATCGCGTAATTACGTAATTACGTAATTACAATTCACTACCTGTCAATCTCCCCCAGCACAATATCCAGCGACCCGATAATCGCCACCAGATCAGCCACAAACAACCCCTTCGCCATTTGCTGCAACTAAGCCAAATTCACAAAAGATGGCCCGCGGAAATGAACCCGCGCGGGTTTAGGACCGCCGTCGCCGCGCAAATAACAAGAAATTTCGCCGCGCGGCGATTCGATGCTTTGGTACACAAACCCCTTCGGGGCGTTAAACCCTTCCGTCCACAGCTTAAAGTGGTGAATCACCGCCTCCATACTCTGCCCTAATTCCGAACGAGGCGGCGGCACAATCTTGCGATCATCAATATTCACTGGACCATCTGGTAAATTATTCAACGCTTGCTCGATAATCCGTAAACTCTGCCACAGCTCGCCAATGCGCACGCGGTAACGGGAATACACATCGCCATCTGTGCCCAGAGGCACGTCAAAGACGTAGTTTTCATAACCAGAATAAGGCATCGCTTTACGAACATCATAATTCACGCCAGAACCGCGTAAATTACCGCCCGTTAACCCCCAAGCTGTAGCATCTTCGGCCGAGATGAGGCCAATTCCTTTTGTTCGCCTCAAGAAGATGGGATTATTTTTAAGCAGTGCTTCATAATCGGCTATCCGGGCCGGAAAAAAATCGAGGAAATGGCGTACAGCCGGTTCAAACTCTTCTGGTAAGTCACGCCACAAGCCGCCGGGGCGGAAATAGCTCACCATCATTCGCTGCCCGCCAACCATCTCGTAAATATCCAACAAATATTCACGTTCACGGAAACAATAAAGGAAAACAGACATGGCGGCCAAGTCCAGCGCATGGGTTCCCAACCAGACCAGGTGGCTGGAAATACGGGATAGTTCAGCCAAGATCACGCGAATCACCTGCGCGCGCGGCGTCGCCTCAACGCCCAGCAGTTTTTCCACTGCCAGAATATACGCCAGATTGTTGGACCAGGGGGAAAGATAGTCCATGCGGTCTGTCAGCACCAATGCTTTGGTGTAGGTCTTAGACTCCATCGTCTTCTCGATGCCGGTGTGCAAAAAGCCAATATCTGGCGCTAGATTAACGACGGTTTCCCCATCCAACTCCACGAACAAACGCAAAACACCATGCGTGCTGGGATGCTGCGGTCCCATACTCAAGAGCATATGCTCTTCAGGGTCTTCAATCGTCATCCCCGTACCCATTTTGGCCCGGAGTTCTTCAACAGTTAGTTCTTGAATTGTGTCACTGCCAGCAGATATCATAGGCGACCTCAAAAAAATCGAAGATCAAGGATTGAAGATTGAAAATCGGTTGTCTCCAATTTTTAATCTTCAATCTCCAATCATTTATTCTTGCGGGTTCGGTTTTCTGGCACCAATCGCTTCCCAGTTAAAGGAGAATTGCACCTCTTCGTAACCCAACGGGTAATCCTTGCGCAGCGGGTGTCCCTGCCAATCTTCAGGCATGAATAAACGGCGCAAGCTGCCATTCCCTTTGAAGCGCACGCCCATCAAGTCCCAAACTTCTGTTTCCAACCAGGTAGCAATGGGCCAGACGGACGCCATCGTTTCCGGCCCATTGTCAGGGTCTTCAACATAAACGCGTAAACGAATACGATGCTGGTTGGAGATTGAATAAATCTGGTAATTGATGGCAAATCGGGGGAAATCGGGAAGCAGATCGTCGGCGTTGATGTCGGAGAGGAAATTGTATTGCAAATCCGCATCATCACGCAGAAGTTGGCACACAGCCTTGATCTGGTCTTTTTTTATGAACAATGTCTGCTCGCCGCGGAAGTCGAGGGTTTCTTCAATGGCTTCTGGAAGCGCAGCATTGATTTTGTCAACAACTAACCGATCTCGGTTCATCAGGCCCAATCCTTTAGCTTTTCACCGCGAACTTTCTCGTGCAAAGTCATAAACCCGTCAATCAGCGCTTCGGGGCGCGGCGGACAGCCGGCTACATACACGTCAACGGGCACAATTTCATCTACGCCCTGGACAACAGCGTAGTTATTGAAGACGCCGCCACAAGAAGCGCAGTCGCCCATGGCGATAACCCACTTGGGGTTGGGCATCTGATCATAAAGGCGGCGTATGACGGGCGCCATTTTACGGGACACACGGCCGGCGACAATCATCAGGTCTGATTGGCGCGGCGACGGCCGATTTAACTCCATGCCAAACCGGGACGCATCGTAGTGGGCGGCCTGTGAGGACATCATTTCGATGGCGCAGCAGGCCAGGCCAAACAAAATAGGCCACATGGCATTGGAACGGCCCCAATTCACCAGGTCTTCCAGACGATAGGTGACGACCCCCATGTTGCCCAGTTTTTGTTCTATTCCCATTCCAATACTCCTTTTCTCCACACCCAGGCATCACCCAGGATGAAGACTGCCATGAAAATAAGCATGGCAACCAATCCGAAATAGCCTAACTTACGGAAGGTAACGGCCCAGGGAACTAATAAAATGATGTCAACATCAAAGAGGATAAATAAGACGGCAATGCGGTAGAATTTCACCGGCAGACGACGCTGCGCCTCGCCAATTGCTGTCATGCCTGATTCGTAGGGAGCCAGGTTGCGCTTAGACGGCCGTTTCGGCCCCAAAGTCAACGAAAGCGTAGGCAACAAAACTGCAAAAAAAACAGAAATTCCAAGCAAAACCGCTATGGGGAGGTAGTCAATTAAAATTTGATTATCCATAGTGTGGTTACATCTCTTTATGAGGTTTTGGGTATTCTCCTCTACTCGTGCATTCTATCACAAGCGATATAGCGGAGCAAAAGAAATATGATTATCAGGGGCGGTTAAAAAACCGTCTAAAAAACAGACCCGACTGCTCAAAAAACCAGCCGGGCTTAAGAAGATATTCAGCTAATTCAGATAGTCGCGCAAAGACTTACTGCGGCTGGGATGACGCAATTTGCGTAATGCCTTTGCCTCAATCTGGCGAATGCGTTCCCGCGTCACGCCAAACTCTTTGCCCACCTCTTCCAGCGTATGATCCTTGCCGTCGTTAAGCCCAAAACGCATCTCCAATACCTCGCGTTCTCGATCGCTCAAGAAACTCAGTACATTGCGAATTTGTTCGCGCAGCAATTCCTTCGAGGCTGCGTCCACAGGTTCAATCACGCTTTCATCCTCGATAAAATCGCCCAATTCAGTGGAGTCTTCGTTATTTCCCACCGGCGTTTCCAAGGACATCGGATCCATCGAAATACGCATGATGTCACGGATTTTGCTCACAGCCTGCCGCCATTTCCGATTCAGGACAGGGTCAATTGGTTGGTCATTCTTACGCGCTTCCTTAATTGAGTCCGTTTCTTCCGGCGTCATGTAATCTAGTTCCAGCGCCAGTTCTTCAACGGTTGGTTCACGGCCGAATTCCTGCACTAGATCGCGCCGCACACGCACAATCTTATTGATGGTTTCAAACATATGTACCGGGATACGGATGGTGCGGGCCTGATCGGCAATTGCCCGGCTGACTGCCTGACGAATCCACCAGGTGGCATAAGTGCTAAATTTGTACCCTTTGGTGTGATCAAACTTCTCCACAGCCCGCAGCAGCCCAACATTGCCTTCCTGCACCAAGTCCAATAAATGAATACCGCGTCCCATGTACCGCTTGGCGACACTCACAACCAGACGCAGATTGGCTCTTGTCAAGTTTGTTTTGGCTTCTTCAGCCAAATGATAAACCATAAACTCGTTGTATTTGAGCGCTTGCCGGTCTCCAGACATCCAGGTATGAATAGCTTCTAAAGTTGGCAACTGCCCGGTATCCTTGTATGTGTCGCTCACTTGTTCAGAAAGGGTTGTCGGTAATAAATAAAGCGCAGTGAACACATAAAAGAGTTTCTTGGCCAGATCGGTCCACGTATCATCTTGCCCCCAACTGCCTTCGTTAAGATACTGGCGCAGATAGGAATCGGAGCCTTCATGCCAATTGCGCCGCAGTTGGAGCGCCTCTTCAATGAGTGCAAACAGGTCTGGAGTTGCCACGTCAATTTGAGCGCTGGCGATCAAGACGTCGGCCCAACTGGTCAATAATTCAGCATAGTTGGCCATTGTGGTACGGAAGTGAATGTCCTCTTCATTGTCTCCGTTGCTCTCATTGGCGGCTTCCCGACTCAAGCGATCGAGGGTGGAGGCGGCCGTTAACTGTGTTGACAGCCAAATTTCTTGTTCAGCCGCTAAGAGAGGCACCTGGCCAATTTCTTTTAGATATGTATGTACCGGATCGTCCTCAGCTCCGCTGCCCAGGTAGGTTTCGGTCACGTTAGTCGCGCTCAAGTCGTCATCGAAATCGGTCAGGAGATTGACGGCCTCGCCCAAATCATCAATAGTTTGTCCGGTCGCTGAGATGACGCGAATGCCTAGTTTTTGCAAACGCTCGTAGAGCAGGTCGGCCTGGTCGTCATCGGCTGTGGCCAGAACGGCTTGAACATCGGAAGCATCTATTTCGTGCGAACGCCGCGCTTTTTTAACAAGCGCCTCAAGATCAATTGTTTCAGCTTCATCTTCGATGACAATTTCTTCGACATCTTCTTGAGGGTTGTCTTGTAGATCGTTGTGTTCAACATCCATGTTTTAGAATACCTGTTCTCAGAAACGGCCGTTTCCCAAATCTTCTGCCTTCCGCCGGCTTACGGCCGACATCGCGCTTTTCGCTTTGTGAATACGTAATACGGCTAACGTCCACTCGTTCAACTTCTCATACATTTCCCTGGCGTCAGTATTATCCAATGCCTGTTCTTTGCGGAAAAGTTGTTTCACTTCCCCAACCAATTGTCCAATCTTTTCTTGTCGCCAATTCAACACGGATAAAGCCAACTTATCGGCCAGACGGTCGAGTTCAGATTCGGGTGTGGGAGACAGTGCAAGTAACGATTGTACCCGCTCATTGAGGGCTTCGTCCAAACTATCGCACAATTCATCAATCGAGGCAACCGCTCTCCCTTCCCGCCAACGAACCATTTGTTGCAGTAATAAGCGGTCTTCAGCCGCCGTAAAATCAGATGCATTGACCGGGGGCTGCTGATTTTGGGCCAATCGTTGGTTGACTTGCGGCATTATTTGGGGATGATGAAGGCATTGGCTCAGGTAGTTGGCTTCGCGTTTCCCGGCAGCCATACGGCCGTCAGAAATGCGCCGTACTATTTTGCCGGATTGAGAGGGGGGCGGCATTTCTAATTCTGACAACGATGGCGGCGGGGGCGGCATCGCGGGATGGGAATAGACACGCGGTTTTTCTTGTACCTGTATCTGGCGCAGGGCGCGTTCGTCTACGCGCAGCGCCCGCGCCAATGCCTGCCAGTAATGGTCACGCTCTACCGGGTCTACGATATCTTTAATGAGCGGAAGAACTTGTTGGGCAACGGCCGTTTTCGCTTTCGCATCCGTCATATCCAGATCACGGGTTGCCATGTCAATCACATAGGCCACGACCGGCTGCGCCTGCGCCAATAATTGAAGCCATTGCGCCGAATCAGTGCGGATGATTTTGTCCGGGTCATTCCCTTCCGGCAGGGTGACAATGCGAATATCGGCCTGCAAGCGTCCTTCATGTTGCACCAATCCCCGCGCGTCAAACTTGACCTCGACTTCTCGATCCAGCGTCTCGCGCGCCACTTGCAAGCCGCGCATCGTCGCTTTTTGTCCGGCGGCGTCGGCGTCCAGGGCCAGGACAAAGCGTTTGGTGTACCGTTTTAACTGGCGCAGTTGCGCTTCTGTCAACGCCGTCCCCATCTGGGCTGCCATGTTACGGAAGCCAGCCTGCCAGCCCTGCATCACGTCCATGTAGCCTTCGACGATAACGACTTGCCGGGCTTCGCGGATGTGCCGCTTGGCCCCATCCAGCCCAAACAGCAGGTGGCTTTTGTTGAATAATTTGGTTTGGGGCGAATTGAGATATTTGGGAATGCCGTCCTTTTCCAGGGTACGCGCGCCGAAGCCGGCGATACGGCCGTTCACATCCCGAATTGGAATCATCAGCCGGTTGCGAAAACGGTCATAGCGCGTCCCTTTATCCGGGTTCTCCGTCAGCAGCCCCGCGGCCAGCAGTTCCGAATCGCTGTATCCTTGATCTTGGAAATGCGTGCGGCAAGCGTTCCAGGATTGAAGCGCATAGCCTAGCTTAAAAACAGCAATCGTCTCCTCATTCAGCGCCCGTTGGGCCACATAATTCCGGGCCGCTTCGGCTTGGGGCGCGTGCAAAAAGAGCATGTGGAAATAGTCGGCCGCCGCCGCCAGGAGCGCGGCCATTTTATCCTCGGTCGCTTGTTTTTTCTTGTTTACCGGATTGAACGGCTCCAGTTCCACCCCGGCCTTGCTCGCCAATTTCGCCAACGCTTCCTTAAAATCCCACCCTTCCTTCTTCATCACAAAGGAAAAAAGGTCGCCGCCCTCAGCGCATGCGCCAAAACAGTGCCAGGTTTGGGTTTCAGGGAAAACGTAAAAAGCGGGGGTGCGTGTGTTTTGGTGAAAAGGACAAAAACCTGAGAAGGAACGTCCCGATTTCCGCAGCGGCAGATAATCGGAAACGATGTCTACTATATCCAGTCGGCTTTTAATCTCTTCGGTAACTCTCATTACAGTCGCACTCCAATTGGAAACAGGCTGATTATACCTGATAGCGGGGGAATGTTCTATGGAAACGGCCGTCTTTTACGAAGGTTTAACAAAGCGAGAAAAAAATATCAAAACGCTCCTTGCGGCGAGTACAATCTCTATCATTCACGCCAATCTGACCCCGCCCCGTTTTTACTGCGCCCGTCACCGGTTTGACCCTGGGCTGGGTTCCCATCGAGGCGTATACTTTCTTTGTTTTACAACTGATTCTGGGCGGATTGTAGCTGCTTTTCCCGGCGCAGCGGCTGGATGTTAGAGGTAAAGCGTACCCCTGGAAAGATCATAAAAAGACCTGCCAGGTTTCTCAGAAAGGGGAGATAAATATGAACATTTTGATGACTGGTGGAACCGGTTTGATTGGCCGAATATTAGCAAAAGAACTGCTCGCCAAAGGCTGCCAGGTAACGGTTTTGAGCCGGAATCCGCAAAAACATCGGGCTGTGATGCCCGGAATCGAGCTTGTGAAATGGAACGGCCGTACCCCCCAGGGCTGGGGACGCCTCATCGAGACCGCGGACGCCATCATCAACCTGGCCGGCGCCAGCATTGCCGGCGAAGGGCTGGGCGGCATCCTCACCCAGCGTTGGAGTAAGGCAATCAAACAGCGCATCCGACAAAGCCGTACCGACGCCGGGCAAGCAATTACTCAGGCCATTAAAGCCGCTGCTAACAAACCGCGCGTTTTGGTACAGTCCTCGGCCGTCGGCTACTACGGGCCGCGTGGCCACGAAGATGTCGTTGCCGACAGTCCGCCGGGCGATGATTTTCTGGCGCAGGTTTGCGTAGATTGGGAAGACTCTACCCAAGCGGTCGAAGCGATGGGCGTGCGCCGCATCATCATCCGTACCGGGCTGGTTATGACCAAAACCGGTGGCATTTTGCCCATGATGCTGCTGCCCTTCCGTCTTTTTATCGGCGGGCCGTTGGGCAGCGGGCAACAAGACATCTCCTGGATTCACATCCGGGATGAGGTGGATGCTATCCTTTACTTGTTGGGAAGCGAGACGGCTCAAGGCGCATACAATTTGACTGCGCCAACCCCGGTAAACAGCGCTCAGTTTGGCAAAGTGGCGGGGAAGGTGTTGCGACGGCCGTCCTTCTTCTCCACCCCTGCCTTGGCCCTCAAACTGGCGCTGGGAGAGAAAGCGACCCTTGTTTTAGACGGCCAGCGCGCCGTCCCCAACCGCTTGTTAGAAAGCGGGTATACGTTTCGCTTTACCCACTTAGAACCGGCTTTACGTGATTTATTGTCCTAACGTTCGCCGGATTTGAGGATTAAATGCCAGCTTGCTCAAGCCGCTCGGCCAACTGGATTTTACGGTAGCTCTATCGTCACCGCCTGATCGAAATTAGCAAAATCCACCTGCCAGACACTCGCTGGTTCAGCTTCATCCACCGCCGGTTCTGTCAGAACGACGCGGACGAGTTCAAAGCTCTCCGGCATAACCCAAAGTTGAACGCCGGCGGCCGCTGGGCCGATAAGTCCGCCGCTCATCCGGAACAGCCGGTCGCCAGCCACGGCGCCGGTCAGCGCATACAGTTCGGCATCAATCCCCCCTTCCAATTTCTCCTTGCCCGTCAGCGCCAGTTCCGACATGTCGGTAGCCAGGATCGCTTGCAAACCAACCTCGCTGTCAAACAGAACAGCCGGGTTGAACCCCCAATTCGGCGGGAGTTCTTCCCACTTTCCGGTGAGCGGGTTAGTCTGCCACTGTGCGTCGGCCACGCTGATCACATCTACTTTGGTAACGAAGCCGGTCAATTTCACCAGGACGGTGGCCTGCGCTTTGTCCGGCGCAGCGTAATCGCCATCAGCCCGCACCAGCGAAATGGTTTCAGTGGGATCGAGGTAAGCAGGCGCGCCGGTCTGGGCAATGGCAAAGTGGAAACCGCTTGTCGCCTGCATCCGGGCGGCGGTGTTTTGGATGATTTCTTGTGGCCTGGGTTCCGGTTCCGGGGCGGCGCGGCAGGCGCTTATGGCAGCCAGGGCAAGCAGGCTGATTAATGGGAGGAATCGGGTGATTTTGCTCATAGGGCCAGTTTACATGATCTGGTTGCTCTTCTCAACAGGTTAGACTGGCGTGATTGGACGTAGGAGTAATGTCCTGGTAATAAGTTGCTATAGTGGGTACGGCCGTACCCAACCTATAATGGGGCTGGTTATATAGTTTACTAGCCAATGCCACCCACCCATAAAATAAGGATGTTTTTCATGGCAGTAGCAACAAAACCCGCGCCCACAGCCTTCTCTCCAGAATTGGCCCGATTCAAATTATGGCTTGCTGAAAAAATCGAGGCTTCCTTGCCGGACAAAATCTCGCTGGAACGGTGTCCCGGAACCATGAAATTAATCAAAGATCGTTATGAATTGGCCCGGCAGCGCTCACGGATTCAAATTCCGCCGGATCAGGAAGAAATATTTATAGAAGCGCTCTTCGATGAAATATTGGGGTTAGGCCCATTGGAAAATATTTTGCGCGATGATCAGGTGACAGAAGTGATGGTTAATCGCGCTGATCTGATTTATATTGAAAAGAAAGGCAAGCTCATTGAAACGGATATTCAATTCAATGACAACGATCACGTTGAGCGCATTATCAATAAAATCATTAAACCACTGGGCCGGGTTATCAACAGCGACTCGCCTATGGTAGATGCCCGCTTGCCGGACGGTTCCCGCGTCAACGCCGTTATCCCCCCCTGTGCAATTGATGGCCCGAATATCACCATTCGTAAATTTTCTAAAAACCCTTTCAACTTTCAAGACTTGATCAATTTCGGCAGTATGAATCGGGAAATGGCCGAATTTTTGGAAGCGGCAGTGGTTTCTAAACTCAATATCGTCGTTGCCGGGGGGACGGGATCGGGGAAAACAACCTTATTAAATGTGTTGTCGGACTTTATCCCCAACGGAGAACGGATTGTTACTATTGAAGACGCCGCCGAATTGAGCTTGAAACAACGGCATGTGGTGCGCCTGGAAACGAAAAAACCATCTAAAGCGGGCGACAGTGAGGTCACAATCCGCGACCTGGTGATTAACGCTTTGCGTATGCGTCCAGAGCGCATTGTGGTGGGCGAATGTCGCGGCGGCGAGGCGCTGGACATGCTGCAGGCGATGAATACCGGGCATGACGGCAGCCTGACGACAATTCATGCCAACAGCCCCCGCGATACGATTTCTCGCATGGAAACGCTGGTGTTGATGGCGGGGATGGATTTGCCGCTTTCCGTTGTGCGCCAGCAAATTGTATCGGCCGTTGATCTGATTGTGCAACAGGCGCGTTTACGCGATGGCAGCCGAAAAGTGACCAGAATCACCGAAATCACCGGTATGGAAGGGGATATTGTGGTGATGCAGGATATTTTTAAGTTTGACGAACATGGGGAAGAGGATGGAAAGGTCTTGGGTGAGTTTGTTCCCGGCGGTATCCGACCAAACTGTGAAGCCCGGCTTAAAAATTACGGTTTTAGTCTGCCGTCAACTATGTTTATGTCTACCTCTGGGCGCTTGCCTGGCTCTGGAAAAGGTGGAGCCTCATCCCGTCTACGACGGTGATCCTTTGCCAAACCGTGGCGCCGGCTATTCGCGCCGCAGATTGGCACTCCAAAAATAAAGGCGTAACCTAAATGGGTTGCGCCTTTATTTTATGGGGAGCTTAAAAGTGATGGCGCTGCCCTGTTCAGCGCCGGCGCTGGCGGCAGAGACCTGTCCATGATGGGCTTCGACAATGGCCCGCACGATAGCTAACCCCAGCCCTGTTCCGCCAGCGTCACGGCTGCGGGCGTTGTCGGTACGGTAGAAGCGGTCAAAAACGTATGGCAAATGTTCGGCGGCAATACCGGAGCCAGTGTCTTGTACGCGAACGTGAAGGGTTTCTTGTTGTACTTCAACGGTGACGATGATACAGTCGTTTTTCCCTGTATGCCGCAGCGCATTATTCAGTAAGTTGTGCATCACCTGACGCATCCGGGCCGCGTCTACGTTCAGGGGCGGAATCGTTCCCAGCAATTCCACCTGAAGTTTGATCTTTTTGGCCGCGGCAACCGGCTGGAAGGCCACGGCCGTTTCCTTCACCAACTGCGCCATATCTGTCATTTGCTTGTGCAGCGGCAACTGCTGGGCCTCCGCCTGCGAAAGCTCATGTAAATCATTGACCAACGCTGACAAATGGTGGGTTTGATCAGACAGGCGGGCAATTTCTTCTTTGTTCAACGGGTACACATCATCCAGGATCGCCTGCAAATTGCCCTGCAAAATATGAATTGGGTGGCGCAGTTCATGAGCGACGTCGGCCAGCAAATTGCGGCGCAGGGTTTCGGCGATTGCCAGCTCCCCAGCCATCTCGTTAAAACGCGCGGCGACGGCTTGAATTTCGACCGTGCCTTTCACTGTCACCCGCTGGCTCAGATTCTGTTTGCCAATCGCCTGCGCGGCCTGTCCCAACGCATCTAAAGGCGCAGTCAGGCTCCTGCTCATCCCCACGCCAGCCGCAATCGCCACGACGCCAACAATGGTCAACACGATTGTCATGTCAAAAGGCGGCCGTTTGCGGTCAAGCTGTTCAAAATAAGCCTGGACTTCGGGCGGGACTTCGCTGGCAGCGGCGGCGTCAAATTCAAAGACTAGACGGGTCATGATACCGATGACGATCATCACGATGAGGACAACGGCCGTAAATGCTAAACTCAAACGAATCCATAAGCGGTTCATGCGCCACCGCCTGCGAGTCGATAACCAACCCCATAAACGGTTTGGATGTAGGTGGGATTTTTGGGATCAAGCTCGATTTTGCGGCGCAGGTTGCGGATGTGGCTGTCCAGTGTACGGTCAATCCCTTCGTAATCTGTGCCTAACCCTTTGCGAATAAGCTCGCTGCGGGTGAAAACATAGCCGGCTTGTTCCAATAAGACTTGCAGCAGATTAAATTCAGTGGGCGTTAGTTCGATGGAACGGCCGTCTACCTTCACTTCTCTGCGCCTCAAATCCATTTCCAGGCCGCCTATTTGCAGCAGCGCTGGCGGCGCTGCTCCCGGGCTGCGCAGCCGCGCCCGCACCCGCGCCACCACTTCGCGCGGGTTGTACGGCTTAGTGACGTAATCATCAGCCCCCATTTCCAGCCCCACGATTTTATCGGTATCATCCACGCGGGCGGTGAGCATGATGATGGGGATGGAGGAGAGAGTGACGTCGCTGCGTACCAGCCGGGTGATATCCCAGCCGTCCCGATCCGGCAGCATCAAATCGAGCAGAACCAGGTCTGGTTTTTCGCGGCGCAGGGTGTGAACGGCCGTTTCCCCATTATAAGCCACCAACACATCATAGCCGGACTGTTCCAGGTAGGCCCGCATCAACCGAACGACCTCTTTATCATCATCCACCACCAAAATGCGTTTTTTCAACATAAGTCCATTGATACCCGATCGGAAATGCTAACTTTCCCCATTATGCCGCTTTAACAACCATTCTATCCCTTGTAACGCCAAGAACGGCACAACGATAAGGACAGCGCCGCCCAACAAGACAGGCAGGGAGGTCAGAAGTGCGGTCGGGCCATAGACCAGGGCAATAAGGCCGCCCCCAATGACGACCAGGGTAAACAAGACCATCCAAAAGAATTTCCGGTCCGTTTCCTGCCGCCGGGCGCGATTGTTTTGGTACGGCCGCTGCTCATCTTTCGTCATATCATCACCTGCCAATAACGAATCTTACCGGACAAATCTGTAGAAGTTGTGCAGAGGGGATGCAGGTTTTGTTGAATTGCTAACGGCCGTTCCGGCCCAACTCGCTACTCAACTATCCGTCAGCAAAGGCGACTGTTGGCCATCCACGACCAACATCCTCCCGTCGGCTCGCATCGCCGCTAACAGCGGCAGCGCCAGCAAATTGACCAATGCCAGCCCCACAAAAATCCAGCGAAAGTCAACCGTGTCAATCAAGCCGGTCGTTACTGCCTGGCCCAGCCCAGTACCCGCATTAGAAATCGCCATGAAGATGGCAAACTGCCCTGCGCCCATGCGCCGGTCAGATTTGGCCATAGCCAGTGTGATAAAAACCAGTTCCGCCGCCGCCAACGCCACGCCCCACAGCAGGGTGATGGCGGCGATATTGTTTAGCGTAGCCACGGCCGCAATGAGCAGCAAGACAAGTGAGACAACCCCGGTTGTCCACAGGCCCTGCCGCCAGATTGAAATCCGTTTTGCCATGACCATCCCCCAGCCGCCGCCGATTAACATGCCTATTCCACCCAGCGCGGCCACATCTCCAACCTGCACCAGTGTCCCGCCCAACTCTTCATTGGCAAACAGGGTGATGATAGCATTGGCCCCGTAAACGGCCGTTGAGTAAACAACAGCATACAACGAGAAACGGCCGATTTCGGCCCGCCACAATCCGCGCAGCGCCTTCCAGCTAAACATCTGCGCCGCCAAACGGTGCGGCGGTTCGCGCACGCGCCCCAACAAAGGCAGGGGCAGAAGCGCAAACAAAGCCACCGCCCCAAAAATAATTTGCCAGCCATAAACGGCGATGATACGGCCGTAAATCGCCGCCATCATCACCAGCCCCAACGCCCGCCCGATAACCATCACCCCCTGCACCTGGGCCTGTTCATCGTCCGGCGTCACATCAATCGCCAGCCCGTCCATCACCGTATCATACAACGACAGCCCCAGGGCGATGAACAGCGCCACCGTCACAAAAAGCGGATACCTGTCAACCGGCGGGACAAAAGCGGCGGCAACGCCCCCCACCGCAATGAGCATCAACCCCAGCGAAATATAGGGCCGCCGATGACCGCGCCCCAACCAGGGCAGCGCCAGTGGAACCTTGTCACTCAGCAGACCAATGCCGATTTTTAGGATGAACGGGACGACTAGCAGCCCATTGAGTAGGGACAACTGACCGGCCGACGCCCCAAATTGGCGCAGGTACAGATTATTGAAAACCAGGACATATGCCAGCATAGCTCCCTGCACAAAGTACAACAACCCAAAGAGAAAGAAACGGCCGTTGCGCGTATCCGTCAACGAAAAAGTCTGTTCGTCCATATTTCCTTGTGTCACAATCTAATTTACTCGGACAAGTCGCGGCGAAGATTTGTAGCTGCTAGAGCGCCGAGTCGCCAACCTTATCAGGCAGGCCAAACGCCGCAAACAAGGTGGGGTAGAGGAATGTCGTCACGGCGCTTATCTGCTCGCCGGACAAAGATAAAACCTGAACAGCAAAAGGTCGGAAATGACCATTTGCCGGGTCAAACTGGTACAGGCCAAAAGCAGGCTGATTGTTGGCGCGGCACGGCCGTAACCGCCACTGAACAGGGGGCAGGATACCGGAAAGGAACTGGCCGATAGCAGCGCGTCCCTGGTACCAGGATGGCGAGGGCGGCATGGCAAAAGCGGCATCTTGCTTAAGTAAGGAAACCAGACCGGAAATATCGGCCGTTTCCCAACGATGAACGTATTCATCAAGCAGTTTGCGCGTAGACGTATCTTCTGGTTGGATGTGAAAGGAGTCACCAGTTTGATAATGTTGGGCAAGTGTCGTCCGCGCCCGGTTCAACGCGCTGTTGACGGCCGAAACCGTCGTATCCAATGCCACAGCCACCTCTTTCGCCCGCCAGTCCAGCACATCGCGCAAGATGAGCGCCGCCCTTTGCCGCGGCGGCAGCGCCTGCAAGGCGATCAGAAAAGCCAACCGCACGCTTTCCTGAGCCGCGTAACGCGCTTCCGGGTTGGGCGTGAGGCCGGCCATCAACGAATCAGGATAGGGTTCCAACCAGAGGAATTCATTGGTAGGCGGGGCAAACGGCTTGTCCGGATCGGCCGGAGGGTAGGAGGTTGTGGGCAGGCCGCGCCGACGGCGTTGTTTAAGTGTGTCCAGACAGGCGTTGGTGGCAATTTTGTAGAGCCAGGCGCGGAAAGGGGCGCGTCTTTCATAGGTATCCAGCCGCTTCCAGGCGCGCAGAAAAGTTTCTTGCACCAGGTCCTCCGCCTCCTGGAATGACCCCAGCATCCGGTAGCAGTGGACTTGTAGTTCGTGCCGGTGCGGTTCGGCCAGGGCATCAAAATTATGTTGATTGGGAACAGGTGCGTGCGGCAAAGATTTCTCCAATGATAGATGATGTTAAGAAAAATATATTGGGTTTATTTTTGGGGTTGAGGCTCTAGCCGGTTGTATCCCGGCCAAAGCCTTGACTCCAATCCCAAAATTTATCTGAATATCTGTCGCTAAGTCAGCTTAGGCGCTTCATCAGCGATTTAACTTCATTCAGGTAGGTAACCCAGCGGATGTGCAGACTGTCCAAAGCGCGGGTGTCGTGGCGCAAACGAGGAAGCTGGCGGCGTATTTCTGCGGGGAGAGCGGCAACCAGATTTTTGACGATGGCTGACTGACGGTCAATTTGTCCCCATGCCCGGTCATTGTAACCGCGGTCTACGGCATCCAACAGCTCGCCAATCGCTTCCAGTGCGTCGCAAATCTGCTGCAATTCACGCTCCATGCACCTATTATACCGTGAGTCAGTTCATAATTTCAACGAATTCGACGGCCGTTTACCACCCCCGGCGAGAACTGTATCCACACGTTACGGTCGTCATGCAGCAGCGGCTTTTCCAGAACAGCATCCGGCTCGTACCCCTGGGCCTCCTGAAGCTGGAACGTTTGTCCGGCAACGGTGACGGGATACGGCCGTCCCCAATCATACGTCCCCCGCATAAAATTAAACGCACGACGCGCTGTCCAGTCCGTGTCCAGGCAAAAATCGGCCGGTTGGGGCGCCGGTTGGGCGCTGCCGCCTGGGGACTGCGGCCACCGAGTCAGCGTGTCCGCTTCCAGTTGGGCCAGCGCCTCCGGCAGCAATCCGACTCTCGCTTCAGCCAGCAACCGGTCCAGTTGCGCGCCGCTGGCCCCGGCTGGGAAAGCGACCCGCGCCTGTCGCACGATCTCCCCGGTGTCCAATCCCTCATCCATGAAGTGAATGGTGACGCCCGTCTCCGTCTCCCCCTGCCGCAGTTGCCAGAAAACAGGATTGGGGCCGCGATAGGCGGGCAGCAATGACGGATGCAGGTTGAGAAAACCATGCCGGGGCAGCGCCAGCAAAGGGGCCGGGATGCGCTGCGGAAAGCAGGCGACGACGGCCACATCCGGGCGCAGTTCGGCCAGCGCCGCCAGCGTGTCCGGGTGGCCGGGCTGGCGCATTGCAAAAGCGGGGACGCCATGTTCCCAGGCCAGGTGGATGATGTTGTAAGCCGGGTAGGGCGTGAGCAGGGGCAGACCGGTAACTGATTTCTGCGGCGGCAGGGGAATGATGGGCGAGCCGTCGGCCAATTTTTGACCGGGCACAACCACGCCGCACACGTCCACGCCGGTCGCTAACAGCGCCGCCAGCGGAAAACGCGAAAAGTCACCTAACATGCCCAAATACAAAACCCGCATGAAAAAATCCTTTTTGGGACACAGATCAAAAATCCGTGTTCATCTGTGTTCATCCGTGTCCGACAAAGCCTGATCCAGCAACGTCGCCACAAGATCGGCGTTTTCCTCGGTGAAGACGATGGGCGGTTTGATTTTGAGGACATTGTGCAGTGGGCCGTCGGCGCTGAGGAGAATACCGTGTTCTTTCATGCGCTCGATAACGGCCGTTGCCGCCGCCGCCGCCGGTTCCAATGTCGCCCGATCCCGCACCAGTTCCACACCGATAAACAATCCCCGCCCGCGCACGTCGCCGATGATGGGGCGCTTTGCCATCAATCCGCGCAGCTCCGCCAGAAAATGCTCACCCACACGCCGGGCATTTTCCTGCAAGCGCTCCTCTTCAATCACATCCAAAACCGCCAGTCCGACAGCGCAAGAAACAGGATTGCCGCCAAAGGTATTGAAATACTCCATCCCGTTGTGAAACGATTGGGCGATTTCCGGCGTGGTGACGACGGCCGCTAACGGATGCCCGTTGCCGATCGGTTTGCCTATCGTCACAATGTCGGGAATCACGCCCTGCATTTCAAAGCCCCAGAAATGCGTCCCCACCCGGCCCAAGCCCACCTGCACCTCGTCGGCGATACAAACGCCGCCCGCCGCCCGCACCAGCCGGTACGCCTCCGCCAGATAGCCGTCGGGCAAGACGATCTGGCCGCCGCAGCCCAACAGCGATTCGGCGATGAAGGCGGCGGGGGCGGCGTCCCGCTGCCCCAGGTCGGCAATGATGTCGGCCACATGGGCCGCGTATTTGCTCCCGGCCTGCGGGTCGTCTGCCCGGTAGGGGCCGCGATAGGGGTCGGGCATAGGAGCGATGTGGGTGTGCGCCGGTTTACCTTGCCCGCCGGGGCCGTTGAATTTGTAGGGGCTGATGGCGATGAGCGAGGAGAGGTTGCCGTGATAGGCTCCATCCAGGACGATGATATCCCGCCGCCCGGTGTGCGCCCAGGCCAGCCGTAGGGCCAGGTCGTTAGCCTCGCTGCCGCTGTTGACGAAGAAGCAGACGCTGAGCGGATCGGGCAGGGTGGCAAGGAGGCGCTCGGCGTAGTGGATGATGCTGTCGTGCAGGTAGCGGGTGTTGGTGTTGAGAAGAGCCATCTGCCGGACGGCGGCTTCGACCACGCGAGGGTGGCTGTGGCCGACGTGGCAGACGTTGTTGACACAGTCGAGATACGGCCGTCCCCCTTCATCATACAAAAACTGCCCCGTCCCGCGCACAATTTTGAGCGGCTCCCGGTAGGAAACGCTCAACGACTGTCCCAGATGACGCTGCCGCCTGTCAAGAATCTCCGCTTTGCTCAAGCCAATTGGCGGCGTGTAACAAGCGCGGCGCAGGGCCTCCTGCGCCTGTTCAACCGGGATGTCAACCAGCATTGCCAACGTCTC
Source organism: Chloroflexota bacterium (assembly GCA_024275635.1). Taxonomy (GTDB): domain Bacteria; phylum Chloroflexota; class Anaerolineae; order Promineifilales; family Promineifilaceae; genus JACKCC01. The sequence continues at coordinate 90,032 of JAJRYT010000007.1, forward strand.
CCAGGCCGGTTTGGCCGAGATGGAGATGTACCGGTTTTCCGGTTCCCGCTTTTGAAGGTGCGCCGACATAACCACGCTGACGCACAGCCGGATGGGGATAAGGTAGTAGAGTAACTCCTGTTCCAATTTAGTAAGCGGGTGAACAGCATGGTAGCCGCCAACTAAATGGGCTACGGCCGCAAGCGGGTCTGGTTTGTTTAGCATGATGTAGGCGGCGGCAACGGCCAGTTCGGCGATGGTAATCGTATGTACCAGGTCGCCGAAATCAATCAGGCTGACCTCATCCGCAGGGGAAATGATAAGATTATATTCATTAGCGTCGTTGTGAATGATGCTGGCGCGCAGGTGGGACAGGTGGGGGAGGACGGCCGTCTCGTACCGCGCCAGAAAATTTTCCACCAGCTTTTGCCGTTCCGGTTGTTCAATCGCTGAAAGGTGGCGACGAATGGCAGCAGACGCATGGCGAACATCCCAATCAGATAGGCGGTGCGCGGCCGGGTGCGTGAAAGCGGCCAGCCTATTGTCCATTTGGCCCAAAAAACGGCCGATTTCATGCAACAATTTAGGTGATTGTGGCTGGTACTTGGTCAGGACTGTGCCGGGAAGATAGGTCACGATCCGCGCCAGGTATTGGCTGCCGGCCTCGTCGGTGACGGCCGTCATCAGTTCACCGGATTGCGTAGGGCAAACTTGCGGGCAGCGGAGTGTCTCGTCAACTGCCAGGAGAGTCATCGCCTGGTTCTGCAAATCGAGCAGTTCCGGCGAGACGGCCGCGCTAGAAATTTTGAGAACAAATTGGGCGCCAGAATCGGTGATCAGATAAAAGTTTTGGTCTTCATAGCTGGGCAACGGCCGCGCCAGAGCCTTGAAGCCGTACATTTTCCAGGCAATTCCCTGAGCAGCTTCCACAGAAAATCGGGGACGATGTAGGTGAACGGCAGACATGATTACCTCCTGGGATGATTGAGGCGGATTCTACAGGTGGCTTCCAGGCAGGGCAAACGGCAATTTAGAAGATAAATATTGTAAAAACCCTCGCCATTCGCCCCAAGTCGCTATATACTTGTCACCTAAATGAGGTAATTATGACCAGAGAAACCAAAACCATCACAATTGTTCAATGCGCCAAGTTTAATAAAGATCTGCCCGCGCTGGATAAGGCTCCCTTTCCCGGCGAATTGGGGCAGCGCATTTATGAGAATGTGTCTGCCTTAGCCTGGGATTCATGGCAAGAACAGGCTACCCTCGTCATCAATCATTACGGCCTAAACATGGCCGATCCCCGCGCCAACGATTTTCTGTTTGAACAGATGGAAGCGTTCCTTTTCGGCGGCGACGCTTCGGTTCCCGAGGCCGGCGGCGGCGCACCGGCGAAGAAGTGATCCGTAGTCCGTTATCCGTTATCCGTTGTCCGAATACGGAATACGGAATATGGAATACGGAATACGGAATACGGAATACGCAGCGCGGATTACGAAATATGCGAACGCTTCTCCTGGCATGTTACGAACTGGGCCACCAGCCGCTCAGTCTGGCCTGGCCGCTGGCTTTTTTGCGGCGGAATGGGTTTGAGGTGACGGCCGTTGACCTTGCCGTCGCGCCCTTTCCCCAAACCAGAGCCGCCCAGGCCCACCTGGCGGCGATTGCCGTTCCCATGCACACCGCGCTGCGGCTGGGCGTGGCGGCTGCCAGACAGGTGCGGGCCGTCAATCCAGAAGCGCACATTTGCTTTTATGGGCTGTATGCCTGGCTGAACCGGGATTATTTGCTGGCCGGCGTCGCCGACTCGGTTATTGGCGGGGAGTATGAGGAGCCGCTGTTGGGATTGGTGCGGGCGCTGGCGGCGGGGGAGAGGGTGACGGCCGTTCCCGGCCTCACTACCACCGCCCACGAAGCAGCGCCCCACATCGCCCGTCTCAACTTCCCCATCCCCGACAGAGTTGATTTGCCGCCGCTGGATCAATATGCCCGCTACATGCACAACGGCTCAACCCGACTGGCCGGGTACGTGGAAGCCAGCCGGGGCTGCCTGCACACCTGCCGCCACTGCCCGGTTGTGCCCGTGTATGACGGCCGTTTCTTCATCATTCCGCTGGCAGTGGTCATGGCCGACATCCGTCAGCAGGCCGCCGCCGGGGCCGGTCACATCACCTTTGGCGATCCCGACTTTTTGAACGGCCCCGGTCATGCGCTCAAAATCGCCCGCGCCCTGCACGCCGAATTTCCGGAGTTGACTTTTGATTTCACGACAAAAGTCGAACACATCCGCAAACACCGCGATCTGTTCCCGGAACTGCGCCGGTTGGGATGCCGCTTTGTTATTTCGGCATTTGAGGCGACCAGCAGCCGGGCGCTGACGCGGTTGGACAAAGGGCACACGGTTGCCGATATGGAAGCGGCGCTGGCAATCCTGGCCGACGCGGACATTCACGTCCAGCCAACCTGGGTTCCCTTCACGCCCTGGACAACGCTGGCCGACTATATTGAGATGCTGGCCTGGATTCGCGCTTGTGGCCTCATCCAGCATGTGCCCTCTGTGCAGCTTTCAATACGCTTGTTGGTTCCGCCGCAAAGCGCCTTGCTTGATCACCCCGCCGCCGTCGAATGGCTCGGCCCGCTGGATGCAGCTGATTTCACCTACCGATGGCGGCACCCTGACCCGCGAATGGACGGGCTGCAACAGGCAGTTTCGCGTCTGGCCGAAGGGGGCGGCGAGGATGCGGTTGCGGTTTTTGCGGCGGTGGAAAAACTGGCGTATGAGATGGACGGCCGTTCCCCGCCCCACGATCTCCCCCCCAACTTGTTTCAACCCGCCCCGCCCCGCCTCACCGAAGATTGGTTCTGCTGAGCGGAGCCGACGACTGGTCAGTTTGACCAGCTTGCCCCCCGCAGAAAATAGCCGTCAGCGGTTGAGATGTGTCAAGATCGCTTCCAGGGCCGCGCCGCCCATCGCCAGCGCCTTGTCGGAGATGGTGAAACAGGCGGCTACGTCCGCCCGCGCATCCACGTCGCCGATTTTCATGCCAGTGGTAACGGCCGTTCCCGGCGCAATCAGCCCCCGAACCACCCCATCAAACGGCGCAGCCACCATCTTGCCAGAGACGTCGCCTAACAAATCGCCAGTTTTTACCAACTCTCCAATCTCCAGTCTCCAGTTAACCACGCCCCCCACCGGCGCGCGTATCACCCGCTCCGCCCCCTTGCCGGCGATGACGCCCGGCGTGCCGGTGTTGGGCAGCGCCCCCCCCGCCCAGATGACTCGCCCCAGGCGATGGCCGCGCATCGTCTCGATGACGGCGTGGCAGTCCACCCCGGCGGTGAAGCCCGGCCCCAGGCCGATGACAAGCGGAGCCTGGTTGATGTGGGTGTCTATGTTGCGTTTGGCGAGGCGGGCGTCAATGAGGGATGAGGGATGAGGGATGAGGGATGAGGGTAATTGGGGGGAGATGAGGACGGGGATGACGCCGGTTTGGACCAGTTGGCGGGCTTCAGCGGGGGAGTGAGCCAGTTGGGCATGCAGGTTTTCGATCTGGATATGGCCTTCGAGAACGGCCGTTGCCAGGGCGACTTTACGACGGATGACTAACGGCCGTGCCAACTCCAGCACCACGACGGGGAACCCGGCCTGATGCAGCCGGTAAGCCACACCCGTCGCCAGATCGCCCCCCCCGCGCAGAATGACTAAATGATCATGAAATAACATCCGGCGATCTTACCGGGGCAGCGGCAGCCCGGCAACAAAAAAGCGGACCGGGGCACCTGCGCCCACAAAAAACGGCCGTTGGGGGTTGCCAACGGCCGTTCCTGATTCTACCAAGGGATCCAAATCCTATTCCCAAGAAGGTCTAATGATGTAAAATCTGGTTTAGGAACAACTGCGTCCGTTCCTCTTTCGGATTGGTGAAAAACTCCTCCGGTTTAGACGATTCTACAACCTGTCCGGCGTCAAAGAAAATCACCCGATCTGCCACCTCGCGGGCAAACCCCATCTCATGCGTTACTGCCAAAATCGTGTACCCGGCTCGCGCCAGATCGCGCATTACATCCAACACTTCCGAAATCATCTCCGGATCAAGCGCCGATGTTGGCTCGTCAAACAGCAAAATCTTCGGCTGCATCGTCAGCGTGCGCGCAATCGCCACCCGCTGCTGCTGACCGCCCGAAAGCTGACCCGGATATTTGTTCGCCTGTTCCGGGATGCCCACGCGCGTCAGCCAGGTCATGGCAATTTCTTCCGCATGATCTCGCGTCCATTTACGGACATTGATCGGCGCCAGTGTGATATTGTCCAACACCGTCAGGTGTGGGAACAAATTGAACTGCTGGAACACCATGCCCACTTCGCGGCGGATTTCCTGGATATTACGCAAATCGTGGGATAGTTCAATGCCATCCACAATGATACGCCCTTCTTGATGTTCTTCCAGGCGGTTGATGCAGCGAATAAAGGTGGATTTACCGGAGCCAGACGGGCCGATGATGACGATCACTTCGCCCGGTTTCACTCTCAGATTAACGCCCCGCAAGGCTTCAAATTCTCCAAACCATTTATGCACATTCTCACAAATGATAAGCTCATCTACAAAACTTTGTGTTGGACCTTCCATTGTCATAATTGTTCTCCTCAAATTCTCGGAAGCGCCGAATTCCTCGCCGGCGTCTGAGCCTTATTGACTTTCATTGATTTTATCGTTCACCCACACCCAATCTTGTTTCCAACCGGCGGCTGTAAGAGGACATCACAAAGCTGCCGATGAAGTAAACAACACCCAATGTCACATATAATTCAAGCCGCAGCCCCTGCCATTGGGCGTTTGCCAAAATCGCTTTTTGAATGCCCAAGAGGTCAAATAGGCCGACAATGGAGACCAGTGAGGAGGACTTGAATGCGCCAATGAATTGGCCGACGATGGGCGGAATGACGATGCGCAGCGCCTGAGGCAGAATGATAAACCGCATCTTTTGCAGGGCGTTGAAGCCCAGCGCATCGGCCGCTTCATACTGCCCTTTGGGAATCGCCTGCAAGCCGCCGCGTATCGTCTCAGCCATGTATGCCGATGAAAAAAGCGTGTAGCCAACGATAACCGGCCAGGGTTTGGCGATATCAGTTCCCGTCTTGAAAAAGAAGGGAGCCATCACAATACCCATGAACAGCAGTGTGATGAGCGGTACGCTTCGTATCAATTCAATGAAGGTGGTGCTGGCTCCAGCCACGACGTTGCCCTGGAAGTAGTTTTGCAGAAGATAGGCCCCTGCCACTATCAGGATAGGCCAAAAAGCCAATATCTGTTCTATGGTGTTGCGTGATGTAGCCAATAATTCCGGCGTGGTTGTGAATCCCCAAATCGTTGCGCCAATGGCTAAAGGCCAGACGATCCAGTTGGGGATGCCATACACTTCACTGCGCCGGCCAAAGGCCAGTATCACCCCCAGCGGCAAGGACAAGAGAATGACTGAACTGGCAATGATCAATGTCAACAATAAACCGCCCCAATCATCTACGTTAATGGCAGGAAGCGCGCCGCTCTGACCAATTGCCCACCAAATTGTATAGAAAAGCGGCCAGGCTGCGGCCGTTCCCACAAGCCCGGTCACACTGGAATTAATCACCTTTTGCCAATAAAGCAAAGCATAGATCGCCAGTAAAACAACCGCCCCAGTAATCACGCCGCGCAAGTTATACGAGTCATCCGGTATACCGGCCAGGAAAATGTACAAGATGACCGGAGAAAGTAGCCAAAAAACATTAATCACTCGCCGTACAACGCGCAGCCTTTCTTTAAGCGCCGAACGGCTCGTAATGTAGGTAAGCGCCCACAGTACTATGATAAACCCTAATGCCAGCCAGGCACGCCAGGACAAGTCTGGCGATAGAAGACCGGTGAGTAACAGCTTACGCGCGCCCCAAATCACGCCCCAAGTGGCGCCATTTTCCGGCTGAAATTCAGGAGCCGTCCTGGCAGCGTCAAAAGTCGCATTAATAATGCCCCACTGAACCATGCCCATCACCGCGGCAATAAGTATCAGAGCAATCAGCAGCGTGAGCAGCGTGTTGGAAACAGAGCTAAACAGGTTGTTTTTCAGCCAGCGGCTTAAAGCCGTGTGCTTGTGCCGCAGTTCGCCAAATACCACCAGGGTGATGCCAACTAACCAGGCAACCAAAATGATAATAGTCGAGATGGGCGATTCGTTTAATTGGCCCACAGTGTAAACGGCCGTAATCAACGTCAACAACCCGACAATGACCATTTGGTACCACGACCCAGTAATATTATCTTGTAAAAATAGTTGCCAGTTTATTCCCCTGCCAACAGAAGTCCGAAGTTGGATGATATTCTCAGCTATCGTTGTCATGATTACCTCTCCACCAGTTTAATCCGCTCATTGTACCAGTTCAATAAGACGGAAAATACCAGGCTGATCAACGCATACACCAACATCATGAGCACAAACAATTGAAGCGTCCGTCCCGATTGATTCATCGTTGTAAACGACACCGAATACATATCCGGGAACCCAATTGCAATACCCACACTGGTGTCCTTCGCCAGACTGAGAAAAACGCCGATGCCCGGCGGGATAATAACCCGCAGCGCCTGCGGCATGACCACCAGTTGTAAACGCTGCCCTTCAGTCAGCCCTAATGCTCTAGCCGCTTCCGACTGCCCCTTAGACACAGACTGAATACCGGCACGCACAATTTCGGCCAGCGTGCCGCCATAAAAGAGGATAAGCGTCAACAGTAGCGCGGCAAATTCTGGTCGGAAACTGGAGCCGCCAACCATATTTAATCCTTCAAGCGTTGGTATACTCCATACAATGGGATTTTCCTTAATTGGAATAATGAGATGACTGCTCAAGTTTTCCAACGTCGAACGTTCGGCCGCCAAAACTGACTTTGACGCTGCAAACGCTTCACAGGTTCCTTCCGCATAATCAGCAGTTGCCTGATCCGGCCGGCCCGATCGGTGCATTTTGAAAGGAATCCCCATGCGTCGTAACTGCTTAGCCAGGTTTGTTTCCGATGGCGAGTCCGTCAAAACACACACCTGGAAGGCCGCAGCGGCAATCTCTTCTTCTGACAATGTATCTACATCGCCAAGGTTGTTCAGACCGGTGCGCTGCAGCATGATTTTTTCCAGGCTGTCTAGATCGCGTATGCGGCTGGCTTTAGAAACAAGCACCCCCTGTGTTTCAGAAACGGCGCCGGCCACAACCCAGCCAAACCCAGCAATGATCAAGAACAAAATAAGCCCCGTTTGCACTTTGTTATTGGCCTGTCCGGTACGTTCCTCGCGCCTTCCCAATATAATCCACGTTACCTGAAATTGAATAATACCCAATACCAGGAAAGCCAACCAAATGGCAGCCGATGAGGTGAACTGAGGCGAAGGGAAATTTAAACCGCGTTGAGATAAAAAGATGGGCAGGCCCAGAGGTTGTATCGCTTCATTAAGATTGGGGGCAGCCAGGATGACCCCAAAGTAAATGAAAAACAATTGGATCAGCAAGGGAGTATTACGCATCAGCTCCACATACCAAAGCGCGATCTTGCTGATGAGCCAGTTTTCAGAGAGCCGGGCAATGCCGGCTGTAGTGCCCACAATCGAAGTCAGAATAACACCCAAAACGGCGACTTTAAGTGTATTGAGAATGCCCAAATAAAAAGCGTACCAATAAGGATCTGTATTGGTGTAATCCAGTGCCGTATCTGAAATATCAAAACCAGCCTCGCTGCTCATGAAATCATAGGCGCAGCGATAGCTGAAGGTGCCATCACGACAAATGAATTGAGATTCCCCAAGTTTACTGGCGTTTTCGGCGAAGTTGCCGCCGATGGCGCGCGCGCCGAAGATGACGAGAATTATAAAACCGATTTGCCCCAGGACGCCCAGCACGCGCACATCGAAAAGGAAGCCTAACGCTGTGCGCCAGACAGGAGATGACTGAGTCTCCGGGGGAGGGGATGCCAATTGCGCCATATCTTTCCTCCTCTGTAAATCGAACTGGTAATTCGATACGCGATTTACCAAATCGCGCTACAATATTCTACCGCGATATTGAAGGCAGCCCGGCATCGCCGGGCTGCCTTTTGTATTAAAGCGTCGGTCACACCAGAACGAAGTTTATCGGTGGTCGGCGCTTAGATTTTGGAGATTAACGGAACGGCGGCGAGTAGAGCAGACCGCCCTCAGTCCACTGGGAATTCTGGCCGCGCGGTACGTTGTAGGGCGTATCCGGGCCAAGCGCACGATTGTAGATTTCCGCATAGTTGCCAACTTGCTTGACAACCTGGTAGCAGAAGTCGTTGTTCAGTCCCAATGCCTGGGCTAAATCGCCTTCAACACCCAGCATGTTGAGAATCCGGGGATCGTCGCTGCCCAACATGTCGTCTACGTTGCTGGAATCCACGCCCAGGTCTTCAGCCTGGATGGTGCAGTTGACTGTCCACTTGACAATGTCGAACCAGTTGTCGTCGCCGTGGCGTACCAGCGGTCCCAGAGGCTCTTTGGACATGGTTTCTTCGAGAATCGTGTGATTTGCGGGGTCGGTTAACAGAGCGCTGTTGGCGATTAAACCTGATTTGTCAGTTGTCCATCCATCGCAACGGCCTTCGTCATAGGCGGTACGCACATCGGCCGTTTCGGCGAAAACAACGGTTTCGAAGTTAATGCCCCGGCTGCGGAAGACGTCGGCCAGATTTTTCTCGGTGGTCGTGCCGGCATTGACGCAAACGGTGCCGCCATCCATGTCTTCGAGTGTGGTGATGCCGGAATCCTTGCGTACCAACATGCCCTGCCCATCATAGAATGTGGTAGGCGCAAAGTTGAAACCTAGGGAAGTGTCGCGGCTGAGGGTCCAGGTCGTGTTACGAATCAGGACGTCAATCTCGCCACTTTGCAGGATCGGGAAGCGCTCGCTGGCGTTGCTGCTGCGGAATTCAACCGCTTCGGCATCACCCAGCGTAGCTGCAGCTACCGCCCGGCAGTAATCGGCGTCAAAGCCTTGCATGACGCCACTATCATCGGGGAAGCTGAAGGCCAGTAGGGAGCCGCTAACGCCGCAGTTCAAAATGCCGCGTCCCTGCACTTCGCCCAACGTGTCGCCGCCACCGGCAAATTTGACAACTTCGGGAGCAGCCGAGCCAGCATCCGCGGCAGCGGCCTGGGCTTCGGCCAGAGCGGCGTTGGCATCTGCCAACTGCTGAGTCAAGCCATCAATTTCAGTCTGTAAGGCAGCCGAGTCGCCAGTGTCGCCGCCGCCACAAGCAACGAGCAGTAATGTTAACAGGGCCAGTCCAAAAACAAGAATCAAACGTTTTTTGTTCATCGAATATCTCTCCTCCAAATATGGATTGCTAAAAAATTTCTAACTTTTTTCAAAAAGTATGTTGAACTATATAGTTTGGGATTGCACCTCCTTCCAAAAGATAACCTTAATCGCCCAGTCAAAGAACTTCGGGAGGTTATGGTTACGCTTTCAATTGTTTTACAGTTACATGTGATGTATTTTTAATTCATCACAGGAGAATAAACGAGTTGTATTATGCTGGTGTAATAAAACGGCAAATTGGTGACTTGCCCACCAGTCGCGTGAGGTCTGCATAGTTCGCAAGGTTTGTCTGCTTCCGTTGCATTATGCGCTTGACAAATAAGCAATCGTTCTGTGAGTAGCGTTTTTTTTGTGTACAAAAAGAAATCTCTTCGTTGATAAACGGCTTATTCACTCGAAATAGTACTAAATTCCTGATTTTGGACCAATGTTGTGGTGAAATAGTATAGCCACCCTGGAAAAATGGGCAAGTTTTTATAGAAAGTATTTGACAGATATCCGATAGTCAGGACAGAATAGCGCCCAATGTCTTGGATGATAGTAGCTACTAAGGCGTCCTCCTGCAGGTTTACGCGTAGTTGGCTGATTTCATCAGGCTGACCTCTGAGTGGGCTGATGGGTACATGGTTTTAAGGAATTTTTGTTATGAAGCATTGGAAACTTGTTCTTGCACTGTTGGCGCTAACTGGGTTGATCGGTTGTGGTGAACAGGAGGCCGCTCCGATATTACTACCGACTCCCACGTTACTGGCTGCCGGAAGCATGGGTATGACAGCGATACCGACAAAGGCCGTTTCTCCCCCCCCTACGCTCCCCCCGCCGCCAACCCTGGCCCCGCCGCCTACAGTCACCCCGCCCCTGGCCAGCCCTATGCCGGAGGCTGTTCTACTGCTTTCCGCGGCCGACTTTGGTAATGACCACAACCCGCTGACGGGCGAGTTAGTGGCTGATCCCAGTGTGTTGGCGCGACGGCCGTTTACCGTCAAAATCTCCAACGCCCCGCCCAGTTACGTGCGCCCCCAATCCGGACTGAATGACGCCGACATTATTTACGAACATCTGGCCGAAGGCAGCATCACCCGCTTCACGGCTGTCTTTTATGGCAAAACGCCGCCTAAAATCGGCCCCATCCGCAGCGCCCGACTGATTGATGTGGAACTGCCCGCCATGTACGACGCCGCCCTGTTCTTTTCCGGCGCCAGCGTAGGCGTCAACCAGCGGCTCAACGGGTCTGATTTTACCGAGCGAATTATGCGCTCGGCGGAGGAAGGGTATTACCGCACCGGGGAAGATAAGCCGTTTGAGCATACGTTGTACGGCGATCCGGCGGGGTTTTACCGGGCGATGGAGGCCAGGGGGATCAATGTGCCGCCGCACTTTAACACCATGATGGCTTTTAGCAGCGAAGCGCCAGAGGGGGGCGAGCCGGCCACCTCTGCGGCGATTGATTATCTGTGGGAAGTGGTGGAATGGCGCTATGATGCGGAAGACGGCCGTTATTACCGCTGGGCTGGCGGCGAACCCCACCGCGACGGCAACAGCAACGAACAAGTCAGCGCCGCCAACATCATCATCATCTCCCCCATTCACGTCGAAGACCCCACCATCTGCGAACAGATCGAAAACAACCAATGCGTCGCCCTATCTGTCCAAATTCAATTGTGGGGTTCTGGCAGCGGCATCATCCTGCGCGATGGGCGGCAGTACCCGGTTAATTGGCATCGGGAGGCACGTAACGACATGCTCACCTTCACCGACGCCGACGGCAATCCTTTCCCCCTGCAAATTGGTAACAGTTGGGTGCAGCTAGTCCCCAGTTGGTACACAAGCCCGGTAACCATTACGCCCTGAGCGTGTTCCGTATTCCGTATTCCGTATTCCGCATTCCGATGACGGTTTACGGACTACGGCTAACGGCTTACAGTCGCTCAAACCGCGCCTGGAAAAAGCGCAAATACTGCGGTTCATACGCCATCTTCAATCCCCGCGTTTGTTCGCGGACATCATAAATCGCCTTCACCGACTCGGCCACCACATCCATGTGTGCCTGCGTGTAAACACGGCGGGGGATAGTGAGGCGGGTCAACTCCAGGGCCGGATAACGATGATCGCCCGTTTTCGGGTCACGGCCCGCGCTGACAACTCCCCGTTCCATGCTGCGTACACCAGAATCCAAATACAATTCCGCCGCCAGCGTCTGTGCTGGAAATTGGTCTTGCGGGATGTGGTCATAAAAGCGTTTCGCATCCAGGAAAATGGCATGGCCGCCCACTGGCTGCACGATGGGCACGCCCCACTCCGTCAGCAGTCCGCCCAGGTAGCGCACCTGGTTCACGCGCGCATGCACATGGTCATCCTCTACTGATTCGGCGATGCCGATAGCCAACGCTTCCATGTCGCGTCCGGCCATCCCGCCATACGTGTGCAGCCCTTCGTAAACCACAACCATATTCCGTGCCATCTCAAATACATCTTCGTGGTTTACGGCCAGCCAGCCGCCGATGTTTACCAGGTTGTCCTTCTTAGCGCTCATCCAGGCGCCGTCAGTGTAACTGCAAAACTCTTTCAGGATGGCGGTGATGGGCTTATCGCTGTACCCTTCTTCCCGTTCCTGGATGAAGAAGCAGTTTTCCACCATGCGCGTAGCATCCAAATAAACACGAATGTTGTAATGGCCGCATAACTCGTGAATGGCGCGAACGTTGGCCATGCTAACCGGCTGACCGCCGGCCATGTTCACCGTTCCAGCCAGGCTGATGTAGGCGATATTTGCTGCGCCTTTCTCATCAATGAGGGCTTGCAGTTTGTCCAGGTCAATATTGCCCTTGAAAGGGCGCTGGCTGGCCGGATCGTGGGCTTCATCAATGATCACATCTACAAATGTGCCGCCGGCCAACTCCTGATGCAGGCGGGTTGTGGTGAAGTACATGTTGCCAGGGATAAATTGTCCCTTTTTGATGGCGGCCTGACTGATGAGATGCTCCGCGCCGCGCCCCTGATGGGTAGGGACAATGTAGCGGTAACCATAATAGGTTTGGATGGCTTCTTCCAGGTGGTAGAAGTTGCGGCTGCCGGCGTAGGATTCGTCGCCCATCATGATGCCCGCCCACTGCCGATCGCTCATGGCGCTGGTGCCGCTGTCGGTGAGCAGGTCAATGTACACATCTTCGGAACGAAGGAGGAAGGTGTTGAATCCGGCTGCTTGCAAAGCCTGTTCCCGCTCTTGGCGGCCGATCATGCGGATAGGTTCGACCATTTTGATTTTCCAGGGTTCGGCCCAGGAACGACGGCCGTATTGCTGGCCTATGGTTTGGGGAATGATATTTGACATAGAGGTTGCTCCTTTTCAAAAAATGATTGATGATTAAAGATTGAAGATTAGCGGCTGCTCTCAATCATCAATCATCAATCATCAATCTTCAATCTTTATTTACCGGCAGCGCCGTCGTTCCCTTCACTTCAGTCAGCGCCAGGCTGGTATAGATACGAGCAATGCCGGGAATGGGCGTTAGCCGGCGCATCATGAATTGTTCCAGATCGTGCCGATTGCGGACGGCAATTTTAAGTAGGTAATCGAACTCGCCGGTGACGTGATGACATTCCAATATTTCCGGGAGGAGGTTGACCGCTGCCCGGAATCGTTCGACTTGATCGAGCTGGTGAATTTGTAAACTGATGCGGACAAAACAGAGCATGTCGTACCCCATTTTGTCCCGGTCTAACAAGGCGACATAGCCGCGAATGTACCCTTGCTCTTCCAATCGTCTGAGGCGGGCATGGGTGGCAGGCGAGGATAGGTTGATTTGACGGGCCAGGTCAGCGTTGCTGATACGGCCGTTTTCTTGCAGCTCTGCCAGGATTTGCTTATCCAATTCATCCAACATATTCACTGGTGAAGATTCTAACATTTTCATCCCCTTTACGTCAATGATTATTCTGTATATTATCATAAATGCAGAATAAAAAAAGGCGAAATAAGAGTTTTAAGGATGATTATTTTGCGAAGAGATGTGGCGCGACCGATTGGCTGAATAAATGAAAGGAAAGAGAAAGGTAAAGCAAAACAGCCGGGAAACGCGCTGTTCCCCGGCTGCCTGCCGGGGCGACCATAAGGGTACGCCCCGACTTTTTGAGGAGAACCCTTACCGCTTGATGAATCCCTGCGCGACCAACAGTTCGGCGTTCAAAATGGAGCCGCTGGCCGCACCGCGCAGCGTGTTGTGAGTGATGGACATGAAGCGCAGGTCGAGGACGCCGCACTGGCGCACTTTGCCCACAGTCCAGGCCAGACCATCTTCGGAATCCCGATCCAGGCGGGGTTGGGGGCGGTCAGGTTCGTGGCGGTAGATTAACGGCCGTTCTGGCGCCGACGGCAGTTCGGCACACACAGCCGGGGGCTGCCAAGTCTCCAGCGCCGCAATCGCTTCCGCCACACTGGCTTTTTGGCCCAGCTTCACCGACACACTCGCCAGATGACCGTCAAACACCGGCACCCGGTTCGCCTGGGCGCTGGCACGGATATCCGCCAACGCCAGCGCCCCGTCTGTAACTGTTCCCAGCAGTTTCTTTGGCTCATTCTCCAATTTGCCATCCTCGCCGCCGATATAAGGCACGACATTATCCAAAATATCCATCGAAGAAACGCCGGGGAAACCGGCGCCGGAAATCGCCTGCATCGTCGTCATCAGCGCCGCTTCCAATCCAAACGCCTCCTGCCACACCTTCAGCGGCAAAATGACGCTGGTTGTCGAGCAGTTAGGGCTGGCAACGATGAAGCCGGACCAATTGTTATTAGCCTGCTGTGTCGGAATTAACTCGGTGTGTGTCGGGTTGACTTCGGGGATGAGCAGCGGCACATCAGGCGTCATGCGGAAGGCGGAGGCATTAGTGACGACGGCATACCCGGCGGCGGCAAACTGCGGCTCCCATTCCCGCGCTTCGGCAGTAGGCAGGGCCGAAAAGACAATCGGCGATGTACCGCTAATGCCCAGGTTCGGCTCTGTCGGCTGGACGATGAGATTGGCAGCCCCATCGGGGATGTCGCCGTTGATTTTCCAGTTGACGCCGTCGGCATACGGCCGTCCCACCGTCCGCTCTGATCCCGTCACCGTGGCCACTTCAAACCAGGGATGATTTTCTAACAACTGCACAAACCGTTGGCCCACTGTGCCCGTTGCGCCCAGGACGCCCACAGGTATTTTGTTGTTCATCGTATTTACCTCCAATGATGAAAGATTGAAGATTAATGATTGAAGATTAATCATGCCAATCACCAATCATCAATCATCCAAACTAAAAACGCCACCGCCCACACTGGGGCGACGGCGTCGCGATTCCACCCAATTTCGAGCAATAGGTTAAAATTGCTCCTCATTGACGGCCGTTAACGGAGCCAACCGGATTCCTCTACTTGCCCCTCCTAACTCACAACTTATCACTTCCAACTTCCAACTTTGAACTTTCAAGGAGCCACTCCCAGGTGGTTTTCACGGCCGTCTTCGCGGCGATGGCTTCCAGCCTATCGGCCAATCGCTCTCTGGCGCAGGGGCAGCCGTTACTCGTCCTGGTCAACGTGTTCGGCGGTCATCACGCCTTTCGCCTGTGACCGCTATGAAATTTCGGGGGATTATAGGGAATACCTATCGCTTGTCAAGATTCAGATGGGTTGACAAAGCAAAAATATGCTTTATAATGCCATCATATAGATAATTATCAATATGAAAACGGGTATAACATGGACAGCGTAACCTTTGGCAAAGCTATTGCCGATGAAACCCGGCAAAAAATCATGAACCATCTTTGCTGCCAATGGTTGTGCGTCAGCGACGTGGTGGAAAAGCTGGGCGGCGTCTCACAGCCGACCGTTTCCCACCACCTGGCGGTTTTGCGCGAGGCCGGATTGGTGCATACCCGCCGCGACGGCAAGCAGATTTTTTACTCGTTAAATCAGGATGCGGTCGCTTCCTGCTGTGGCGTTCTCATGCAGGTTTTTGCCCCGGAGCGGATAACCGTATCAGAATGAGACACCCTTTTTTTTGCAAGAACGCATAGACATATATCAATATGAGGTGAACAAATGACAACTTTAACCCCCGATAAAATTCATGAAGAGGTGAAGGCGCGATACGGCCGTATCGCCGAAGAATTCCAGCTTGAAACGGCCGCCGCCTGCTGCGGCGACGAGGCCGATACCTGTTGCAGCGAAGGCGACATGTTCAGCGACCTGTACCAGGCCGATACCAGTTGGCTGCCCGAAGACGTGACCGGGCTGTCGCTGGGCTGCGGCGATCCCATCACCTTAGCCAATCTGGCGGAAGGGCTGACTGTTCTCGACCTCGGTTCCGGCGGCGGGATTGACTGCTTTATGGCGGCGCGGCAGGTTGGCCCCACCGGTCATGTCATCGGCGTGGATATGACGCCATCTATGATCGAAAAGGCCAATCGCAACAAAGCAAAGGTGGGGCTGGACAATGTAGAGTTCCGATTAGGCCAGATTGAAGCGATGCCGGTGGACTCAGATTCGGTGGATGTGATCGTTTCCAACTGTGTCATTAATCTGGCGCCGGACAAAACGGCCGTTTTCCGCGAAGCGTTCCGCGTCCTCAAACCGGGCGGGCGGCTGGCCGTTTCCGACATCGTTACGCAGGGCCGCTTTACGCCGAAACAGCAGGCTGACATGGCTTCTTGGACCGGCTGTATCGCCGGAGCTGAAGATGTAGCTGATTATGTGGCTGGCATTCGCGCCGCCGGCTTCAGCGACATTTCGGTGCGTGACAAGGCCGCGCCGGAGGTGGAATTAGCCGGTTCGCTCAGTTTAGATGAGGGGGTGCGGGTGCTCAGCGCGCGGGTGACGGCCGTTAAGCCGGAAGTTGTATCATGATCATTCGCTGCGTTTTGACAATTGCATCTCCCTGTCGCCGGGGATAAACTACTTAGATTGGTTCAATCTCAAAGATTGAACCAATCTTTTAAGTTTTAGTAAAATCATCAATCATCATTCTTCCATCATGAAAATAGCTGTTGGCTCCACCAACCCCGTCAAAGTAGAAGCTGTGCGCGCCATGACCGCCCGCGTCTGGCCTGATGTGGAGATTGTTTCGGTCTCCGTCCCCTCCGGTGTGGACGAGATGCCAATGAGCGACGAGGAAACACGGCGCGGTGCAATAAATCGGGCCAGGGTGGCACGCGAACGGGTTGGCGCTGACCTGGGCGTGGGGCTGGAAGGCGGGGTGCATCCTGAACCGTTCGGGCTGACGTTGATGGGCTGGGTGGCGGTGGTGGATGGGAACGGCCGTCAAGGTCTCGCCGGAGCCGCCCGCTTACCCTTACCCCAGCACATCGCCCAACGGGTGCGGGCCGGGGAGGAACTGGGCGACGTGATGGACGACATCCTGGGCGACCATAACACCAAACAAAAAGGAGGCGCGGTGGGGGCGCTGACCGCCGGACTCATCCCCCGCATCCAAGCTTTCGCCCAGGCCGTCGCCTACGCGCTGTCCCCCTTCATCGTCCCCGAACTGCACACAATAGATTGACTTGGCCTTAAAATTTTTGTCAACCATCATCGTTTATATGGCTCATTTGTGCTACACTTCGAGTCAGGTTTATATCTCTGCATATGCACCTCTTTGGAACAATACTATGCTCAAATATCCACTAGCTGAAATTTTTGGATTTCCCCCAGATAATCTATCAGATCGAGCAGAGCATTATCGTAATGCGCATCTTTGTCCATATAACAATAAAGTGCCATCTTGCACTAAGAGTAAAGCAAAAGACCCGCTTGGCGTTTGCAGCGTGTATTCTGGTAACAAAATCGCCATTACTTGTCCCGTTCGTTTTCGTGAAGATTGGAAAGTGATTTCCGATGCAGCTAAGTTCTTTTTTTCGTTAAACACGCCCTGGGTAGCATTGCCAGAAATTCGATTACATGATGGCAATGGGCAATCGGCCGGTAACATAGATTATGTATTGGTTGCCTACAACGAAAAGGGACAAATCATTGATTTTGGCGCGGTCAAAGTACAATCCGTCTATATTTCTGGAAATATCAGGCGTCCCTTTGAGTATTACATGGCCGATCGTGTTAATCGCGCTCAAATGGAATGGACAGATACCTTTGTCCGAGCCGATTATTTGTCATCCTCACGCAAACGCCTCGTCCCTCAAATTCTTTACAAAGGCAAAATTATCAATGCCTGGAAGAAGAAAACAGATGTTGTGCTGCATGAAAATTTTTACAAAACATTGCCAGACTTACCCACAGTTAAACCGGAAGATGCGGAAGTAGTCTGGCTTATCTATGGTCTTGATTTAGACCCGGCCGCGAATCAATATCATTTAGCTCTTCGGGAAACGATTTATACCCGTTACCAATCCTCATTAGACAAAATTACAACCCCGCCTGTTGGGGAAATAAACGAATTTATCGATCTCTTGCAAGATAAACTGGATGATAAGTTGAACGAGGGCGAACCGTTGGATGAGGGTGTCAGCCTGAAAGGTATTTTGGGTAGTTAAGCTCTGGTTTAACCCATAAACCCATAAACATAATGCGAATTGACAACCATTTTGATATTAAGTTTGCCGATGATATTGCCAAACTTGAATCGTATAACAAACACCTCTACCGTCCCAACACTTACTTGCATAAGTGGTGGGCGCGGCGATGTGGCAGTACGTTCCGTGCTATTTTGAAGCATCTTGTACCTGATGACGCGCATCAAAACTATTATGCGCCCGGTGGATTGGAAGGCAAAATCATTTTAGACCCGATGATGGGCGGCGGCACGACGGTGCATGAAGCGATTCGGCTTGGCGCTAATGTCGTGGGGGCCGATATTGATCCAATTCCTGTTTTGCAAGCCCGCGCAACCTTGTCTGAATTACCCTTGGCGGAATTAGAAGCCGCTTTTAATCGATTTTACGACAATCTTTATGCGGAATTAGCTCCTTTGTATCGAACAACCTGCCCCACATGCGCGCTGTCATATGAATTACGGTTTAATTTGTACGGCTTGCGGCGGCAATGTCAGTGTGGCGGCTCGTCGGTCAACGAGGCGCTTTTCGTGGATTCTTTGATTTTGCGTTACAACAGCGATGGTTCGATTTTCCATATTCACCCTGAATCGCATGATATTTATCTTGACGACAAGTTGCTTTCTGCATCTGATGCAGCAGACAAATTGCCTATTTTGGAGAAGAAAGTAAAAACTTGTTCGCACTGTCACACTGCGTATAAAGAAGATATTGCCATCCCCTTTTATCAACGATACCAACCCATCGCTATTGTAGGAGAATGCAAGGAACATGGCTTATTTTTGGCCGCGCCGCAGCAAGCAGACCGGGACATTATCGCTCACGCCAATAAATGCCGCGCCCAATTGCCTTTTTCGGCCGACGATTTCCGTATAGAATTTGGCCCAAAATCTCAGGATCTGCTTAATCGAGGCGTTGCCAGTTATCTGGATTTGTTTTCCAGTCGTCAATTATTGTTTTTGAATCGGACAATTGAGCATTTAGAAGCCTTTGAGCCGCTTGTTCGCCTGAATCTGGCATTGTTGGTGTCCACATCGCTGGAGTTTAATGCGATGTTGTGTGGGTATAAAGGGGCAAAGAAAAATCGGCCGGGCGCAATCCGACACACGTTTGCCCATCACGCTTATTCGTTTCCTTACACTGCGCTGGAGAATAATCCGCTCTATCGAAAGAAACAGTCAGGGAATTTACAGAACTTGTTTTACAGTCGCATCGTTCGCGGCCGTCGCTGGGCAAAGGAACCTGTGGAGCGCGTGATTAACGGAAACGACCGACCCCAGAAGGTTGTCATTTCAGGCGAGGTTGATGAAGGGGTTGAAGTCGTCCAATTTACTGATTTACAGAAAGGATCGCGGCGCTTTATGTTGTTGCAAGGATCTTCGGCGGCATTGTCTGTTCCCAATGACAGCGTAGATTACGTGATTACTGATCCGCCCTATTTCGATAGTGTTCAGTACAGCGACTTGGCCGCGTTTTTCCGCGTCTGGCTGCGTAAGCTGCTGCCGGATGCCGCCAATTGGGCGTATTCGTTAGACGAAGCGGCCGTAGACCAGCAGGCAAATGGTAATGGGCAATACACTGCTATTTTAAGCGGTATTTTTGATGAGTGTCACCGTGTTTTGAAGAAAGAAAACGGCCGACTCGTATTCACTTTTCATCATTGGAACCCTAAAGGATGGTCGGCGTTAACCAAAACTCTGAAACGGGCTGGATTTATTCTCGTGAACCGTTACGTCGTTCACGCGGAAAATCCATCATCCGTACACATTGCCAACCAAAACGCACTGCTGCATGATGTGATCTTGGTTTTGGCCCCGGCCGAATCGGGAATCAGACAGGATTGGGAACTGCCGTATCGCGTTAATATGGACGACAGCCAGGCTTTTTGCCAGGATTGCGGCACAGTAATGGGTTGGATGCTTAATCAGGATTTGCCAGAGGATGTGATTGCTTCCAAATAGGTTGGCCTGCTGTCCAACACGGATGTGCAGTTTCTAGTTCTAACATTTTTTGTTGCTGACCTGAAAGCCCTGTAATGAGGTGGCCACAAGCAGGTTTTCAAGCCAATTGTCACGATAGACAAAACCGTTGAGTTTATGGACGGGTGATTGATACATCTCGCGCACTTTGGC
>JAJRYT010000160.1 GCA_024275635.1 Chloroflexota bacterium
GCAACTTTACTCGAGTACGAATATTTGAACATCGCATAAAAAGAGTGACATGCAAATATTATTTGAATACAAACCCACGCGGTCGAGTACGGTTTGGAAGCAATCTGTTAGGAATGTATAAAGTCGAGCTAAGGGTTCGTTCAAAATTAACTTTGCAGTTTGCTGGTAACTGGTAATTGAGTAATTGAGTAATTGAGTAATTGAGTAATTGGGACTGCGAGGTTTTTGTTCTCTACCCCGCCGGTCGGAACGGTCAAATAAAATCTCGTTATTCTCGAAAAAAATCAATATCTTGGTAAGAAATATTTATCAATATCGAAATATTAGTAAAAAATCTCAACTTTGTCAAGTATTTCATTAAAAAATGATTGGTTTTTGTGAAAAATCTTAATATCGGGGTTAATTTTATGTAACCGTTCAGCCACCAACAGACTTTTGAAGTTTTGCAGTCGAATACACAACCACACATAGCGTCAAAACTTCAAAAGTCTCCGGGGGGAGTGAACGCTTACAATTTTATTATAATTGGGCAATCGCTTAATTACTCAATTACTTAATTACTCAATTACTCAATTACCACGCCACATCACCCGCGCGGAAAAACTTCACGTAGGCTGAGGAAGGCAACGTAGCCAAAGCCGAGGATGCAGGAGATGAGGAAGAACAGCGGGCCGAAATTGCCCTGTATTAAAGCGAATACCAAGCCCAGGGCAGCGTAAAGGGACAGGAACAGTTCGCCTAGAACGATCCCATCAAAACGCTGCTGGTAAGCAATGTTGGCGCTGTGTTTAGTTCCGACTTTGGGAGTGCGAATGAAGGGATGCTGACGGCCGACTACCGCCTGCAAAATGGCCCGGCTGTTACTGGGGGCGACGCCGACGGCGATGAGCAGCAAGGTGGGAAAGTAGCGCAGCCGCCGCCGCCAATCGGGATAGAGCGCCTGCTGCCCCAGGATGAACAGCAGCGGTTGGCCGGCGCCGGCCAGGGAGAAGATGAGCATGTTGGCCGAGAAGGCATGATCGGCGACAATGAGGGGAACCAGGAGCAGCAGCAGGGCGATGAGGAGCAGGTGGGTGACGTAGGCGGACATGGAGAACAGCGCGTAAAGCCGCCCTAGTAAGGTGTGTTGACGGTCGCTGAGGATGGAACGGCCGTATTTCCACAAACATTGCATCGAGCCTTTGGCCCAGCGGGCCTGCTGGCTTTTGTACGCGATGATGCTGACAGGTAACTCAGCCGGAGCGACAACATCATTCAAGAACCGGAACCGGCTGCCGTTAAGCGTGGCCCGCGTACTCAGACAGAGATCTTCGCAGACGGTGTCGGACAGCCAACCGCCGGCCTTTTCAATGCAGCTGCGCCGCCAGACGCCGCCGGAACCGTTAAATTTGGGGAACAGATCGGCGCGGTGGCGGACAGTTTGTTCCATGGCAAAATGTTTGTCCAGAGCGATGGCTTGAGCGGCCGTCAGCGGGGAATCGCTGTTGTTCAAATGCCCCCAGCGCGTTTGCACCATGTCTAGCTCCGGTTCATGGATGAAGTGGGGGATGGTTTGTTGGAGGAAATCAGGCTTGGGCTGGAAATCGGCGTCAAAAATGGCGATGAAATCGCCGGTAACCTGGGGCATGGCCTCAGCCAGCGCCCCGGCCTTGTATCCCCGGCGATTGTCCCGATGGAGTAGGCTGATGTTAGCGCCTTTCCCTTGATAATGCCGGACGAGTTCCCCTGCTTTTTGGGTAGTGTCGTCGGTGGAGTCGTCTATCACCTGGATTTGCAGGCGGTCGGCGGGGTAGTGGAGGGAAACGGCCGTTGCAATCAACCGTTCCACCACATACCTTTCATTATAAATGGGGAGTTGGACAGTAACCGGGGGCAGTTCGGCCCGTGTTACCTCTGGTAGTGGAAACTCATCATGCCGGTGCTGCCAATAAAGCCAAAGCGTTAGCAGCCCTAAAAAACCGTACAGCGACAACCCGGCCGCTGCCAGTAAATACAAAACAGTTAATAATTGAATCATTCTTCAGAGTTCGCGTGTTTGGCGATGGTTTTAAGACGTTTGTTGAAAGTACTGCGGGGTAACAGGATGCGCCGTCCGCATTCCTGGCAAACCAGACCAATATCAGCGCCCAGGCGGACGACTTCCCATTCATAGCTCCCACAGGGGTGTTTCTTACGCAGGCGCACAATATCGCCTAAATCAATTTTTACAAACATAGCGGGGAATTATAACACGCCCGGATTACGTGTAAACTTGGAAACGCATACGAAACCCCGGAAATGATGCACGCCCAGCGGCGCATTGGCGAAAAAGTGACCGCTGAGATACGATTTGCTCTCTTCGGCCATCGCCACCGATTGAAATCGGTGTCTAGCAATAGAAAGTATGTTAAAACATACTCAAGAGGCGCATTCTTAACATGTTTCAACATGTTTCCCCATGTTAGACGGTGATTTCAATCACCGGTACAGCGGATAGTACAAGCGGATAGTCAACATTATGTCAAAATCTCGTTGTAGCGCTAAATTGGTTTTACAATCAGATCATCATCATTGGAGCGTTGCGAACAAGTTACATAAGGAACCCATCATGACCATAAACACAAATATCCCCGACAAACACGGCAAATTCGGCCCGTATGGCGGCCAATTTGTACCCGAAACGCTCATGCCCGCCCTAGAAGAACTCATCCGGGTCTATGATGAGGCGCGGAACGACCCAGCCTTCATGCAGGAATTTGACCATTTGCTCAAGACGTATGTGGGACGGCCGTCACCCCTCACCCACGCCAAACGCCTTTCTCAAAAACTGGGCGGGGCGCAAATTTACCTCAAGCGCGAAGACCTCAACCATTCCGGCGCGCACAAAATCAACAACGCCCTGGGGCAGGCATTACTGGCACAGCGCATGGGCAAAAGCCGTATCATCGCCGAGACGGGCGCGGGGCAGCACGGCGTCGGCACGGCGACGGCTTGCGCTCTCCTCGGCCTGGAATGCGTCGTCTACATGGGCGAAGTAGACATCGCCCGGCAGCAGCCCAACGTCTTCCGCATGAAGCTGCTGGGGGCGGAAGTGCGCCCGGTCGCCAGCGGCAGTCGCACGCTCAAAGATGCCATCAACGAAGCCATCCGCGACTGGGTGACAAACGTGGCCACGACCCATTACCTGCTTGGCTCAGTCCTCGGCCCTCATCCCTACCCCATGATGGTGCGCGATTTCCAGAACGTGATTGGGGCAGAGGCGCGGGAACAGGTGTTGGCGATGTGCGGTCGTTTACCCGATGCGCTGGTTGCCTGCGTGGGCGGCGGCAGCAACGCCATCGGCCTTTTCCACGCCTTCTGCGACGACGAAAACGTGGCCATGATTGGCGTCGAAGCCGGCGGCGAAGGCATCGCCGGCGGCAGACACGCCGCCCGCTTCGCCGACCCGAACGTCTCCCGCATCGGCGTCCTGCACGGAACCAAGAGCTTCGTCATGCAAACGCCGGACGGCCAAATCATGGAAACGCACAGCATCAGCGCCGGGCTGGATTACCCCAGCGTCGGCCCGGAACACGCGCTGCTGCGCGACCAGGAACGCGCCTTCTACACTTACGCCACCGACGAGGAGGCGTTGGCGGCGTTCCAGGAGCTGTCGCAAACGGAGGGGATCATCCCGGCGCTGGAATCGGCGCACGCGGTCGCCGAAGCGATTAAACGCGCCCCTAAAATGCGCTCCGATCAGATTATTTTGGTCAATTTGAGCGGGCGCGGCGATAAGGATTTGGATACGGTGATTCGGGAATTGATGATTGATGATTGATGATTGGCGCTCAATCTTTAATCTTTCGCCGCAGGCGGGCCAGCCGATGGTTCAATTCGTCGCGGACGAGCGTGTTGCCTGCCAATTTTAACGCTTGTTCCGTCCAACGAACGGCCGTTTCTAACTCCTTCTTCTGCCACTCATAAAACTTGGCTAACTCGATGTGCGCCGTCACATCCTCAAACGTCGTGGCGGCAATTTGCTGCCAGAGGGGGACGGCTTCGGGGCGACGGCCGTTCCGCTTCAACAGCCAGCCCAATTCATACAGCGCCTTGCGGTACAGTTCCAACGGCAGCTCCCCCGCCGCCGCCAGCCGCAGGTTTTGTTCCGATTGGGCCGTTAAGCCCAACGCCGCCTGCCATTTTCCCAGGCTGTACAAGTCAACAGGATGGTCGTCGCTGTCCGATCGGGCCAGCAGGCGCGCCACCCGCGCCGCCAACGTAACCATGGAAACCAAATCAATTTCGTTGTGGTAGAAGACACGGGCCATCTCACGGCCGTCGCCGGAGCGCACGTAATCGTGGTACAGGCCGGGGATGAGGTAGCCCGGCACGTCTTCGTGGCTGCGCTGCAAACCGAGCAGATTTTGTTCCAGGCTGCCCAATTTGCAGGAGCCGAGCCGCGCCCGCCACAAGCGGCGCGCCGGGTGCAGCAGGTCAATGTGGGGCAGGCCGAGGACACGGCCGTGCATCCGGTTCATCAGGTAGCGCGCGTCGAGGAGGGGGAGGTCGAAGGAACGGCCGTTAAATGTCACCAATCCCGCTTTGTCCGCCAACAAATCATCCAGCAAAGCCAGCATCGCCGCTTCGTCGCCGTGATCGCGCAAAAAATACTGCCGCGTCACCAGCGCTTCGCCGTCAAAAAAGGCCGCGCCGACCATGAAAGCCAGGGTCCCGGCTCCCGCCAGCCCCGTCGTTTCCGTGTCTAGGAAGACGAAATCGCGGAAGTTCAGATGGTTGAGGCGGGGGTCTTGGAGATAAACGGCCGTTGCCCCCACCGTCCACGCCAGCAAATCCGCTAACCCATCCCCCCCATGCCGGTAACTGAGTGGGTACACCTTGTCCAGGACGTAGCAGGCAGCGTCATTAGCCTCGACCAACGCCATTCCCGGCAGTAATTTTTCTAAGGACTGAGGTTCGAGTGATGAGGACTGAGGGCTGACCGCTGATAGCTGATGGCTGACCGCTCCCTGCGCCGCCGGTTTCAAATGCCGCGTCCCTTTTGCCACGCCCAACCGGCGCAGTTTCGCCTGCCAATTTTCATCCATAACCAATTATCGTAGGGGCGGGATGGCGCGGCATAATCTTAGAAAAACGGACGGCCTCATCTCCGCGCCATCTCGCCCTTTTATGGCCTGAATAGGGCGGGCGAGACGACCAGGAGCCAGCGCCATACGCCAAGCAAAAATCAACCCCGGTCGTCCCGCCCCTACACAACTTTTATTCCTGACGATTAGTCACATATTCGGCGAGAACTTCGTTGATTCGGGTTTGCCACCCTTTACCCTGCGCCCTGAAATAGGCAACCACTTCCGGGTTAAGCCGAATAGAAACCGGCACTTTAACCGGCGCTTTCTGTGGCCCGCGCACGCGCGGCGGTATATCGGGATGCGCCACCTTAACCGGCTGCATCCGCGCCAGCATTTCATCAGAGAGCGGCGGAGAATCTACATCATCCCAATCCTCTTGTGGTACCTTTTTTAGCTGATCCATAAAAATCTCTTTCACGCCTGTTGGCTCTGCGTAAGCTGATAATGCGGATAAAACCTGTTCGATGGGTGTAAACCAGCACATGAAGGCGCTCGTGGATAAACCCTAACGCGACCCAACGTTCCTCGTCATAATCAAACCGATCATCTATTGTCTCAACGGCCGTATCCCATGCAAAATCCTTGGCGGCCACAAAATCAACGTCATGCCGGGCAACATTGGCCGCTCGTTTGTTCTCATCCCACTCATATCTCATTTCGAGACCGCTTTATTGTATATACAATATAATTTATTGTCTAACTTTCTCACCGCGCCCGCCGCACTTCTTCTACCGCCTCCGGGTTGACCAGGCTGGACGTATCGCCGGGGTCCTGGCCCAGGTAGGCGCTGCGAACGATGCGGCGCATCACTTTGGCGTTGCGCGTCTTGGGGATGTCGCTGACGAACCAGATTTCTTTCGGCGCTAACGGCTTGCCCATCGCCGCCGCCACTTTTTTTCGCAGTTCGGCGCGCAGTTCATCCGCTGGCTGGAAGCCGGGGGCGAGGACGCAGAAGCAAACGACCGCGCTGCCCTTGATTTCATGAGGAACGCCGATGGCGGCCGCTTCGCTGACGGCCGCGTGATTGACCAACACCGACTCCACTTCCGCCGGGCCGAGCCGCTTGCCGGCCACCTTAATCGTGTCGTCGGAACGGCCGAGAATGTACCACATCCCATCCTCGTCAATGGCCGCAAAGTCGCCATGCACCCAAACGTTCTCGAAGGTTGACCAGTACGTATCCAGGTAACGCTGCTCATCCTGCCAGAAGCCGCGCGTCATCCCAATCCAGGGAGCGCGAATGACCAGCTCGCCGACCTGATTGCAGACGGAGTTGCCGTTCTCGTCCACCACGTCGGCGGCGATGCCGGGGCAGGGGGCGGAGAAGGCGGCCGGTTTCAGCGGCAGGATGGGATTGCCCATGACGATGCCGCCGGCGATTTCCGTGCCGCCAGAGTAGTTGATGATGGGACGCTCCCCCTCGCCGACGACGTTGAACAGCCACAGCCAGGGATCAGGGTTCCACGGTTCGCCCGTCGAGGCGAAGAATTTGATGGAAGAGAGGTCGTGTTTCTTCACCATCTCGTCGCCGTGCGGGCTGAGGGCGCGGATGAGCGTGGGCGAAACGCCCAACTGGGTGATTTTGTACCGCTCAACCAACTGCCAGAGGCGGTCGGGCGCGGGATAATCGGGCGCGCCATCATAAATAAAGAAAGTTGCGCCCAAGAGCAGGGAGCCGAAAACCAGCCACGGCCCCATCATCCAGCCCATGTCGGTCATCCAGTAAATCACGTCACCGGGCTGAACATCTGTGCCGAAGGCCATGTCCTGCGCCGCCTTCACGGGGAAGCCGCAGTGGGTATGCACGGCTCCTTTGGGCTTGCCAGTCGTGCCGGAGGTGTAGATGATCATGATGAGGTCTTCGGCAGCGGTGGGTTCCGGCTCGGCTTTGTCGGATTGCTTGGGAATGAGGTCGTGATACCAATGGTCACGGCCGTTCACCATCGTTACCTCATTTCCCGCCCGCTTTAAGACAATCGCGTGTTCCAACGTGGGCACATTTTTTAACGCTTTATCGGCCGTCGCTTTAAGCGGCGTAACCTTGCCGCGCCGGAAAGAGCCGTCGGCGGTGAACAGCGCTTTGGCTCCGGCGTCGGCCAATCGGGATCGGATCGCCCCCACGCCGTAGCCGGAGAACAGGGGCAAAATGACGCCGCCGATTTTGGCAATCGCCAGCACGGTGACGACGATTTCGGGGGTCATGGGCATGTGGATGCCGATGCCGTCCCCTTTGCCCAGCCCCAGCCCGCGCAGGGCATTGGCGCAGCGATTGACTTCGGCGTGCAGGTCGGCGTAGGTCAAGCTGCGCGTATCGCCTTCTTCGCTTTCATAGATAACGGCCGTGCGCCCGGCCGTGGCCTCATTTTCCGCCCATTTGTCCACGCAGTTGGTGACGATGTTCATCTCGCCATCCACACACCAGACAGGGCGTTGAATGCCATGCGACAAATCAACCACCTGCAAATACGGTTTCTGGAATTGAATATCGAGGAATTTCAGCACGGCGTCGGTGAACCAGGCCACATCGGCCGTTGACCGTTCTTGCAATTCGTCGTAGCTGGCAATACCCTGCCAATCCATGAACCGCTTTAAATTACTGCGCTCAATATATTCCGGCGTTGGCCGCCAGACAATTTCACCGCCAAAATCAAATTTATCAGACACGAAAAACCTCCTCTAAAAATTATGAAGTATGAAGGATGAATTATGAAGGACGCAACCATCTGTAGGTTAAGTTTGCAAACTTGACCTACGATGTGGTGGGCAATTGCTTATGCTATCGTCCGATTAGACCGCGCCGGGTCACTCATACTCATCGTCTATTTCCGCCGTCATTCCCTCAACGTCTTCCTCAAAAAATGCCGGATCGTCCATGGGCGCGATAAAATGATAGTTTCCCGGCCCTACTTTGCGATCTAAAACACGCATAATCCGCGCTGGGTCGTCGTAAGGGCCGGCAATGAAAAGCGGCCGTCCATCTTCGCCGCCCAATGGAACTTCCTCCGCGCAGGTTTCCGGGTGCGTGTCTCCCATCACCAACAGAACGTTTTTGAGGTCTCGGTTGGGCCTGAAACCCAGGCTGCCTGCATATTGGACTGCTTCCACAATGACTTTAGCCGCCAAATTCAAATCGCATGGGATTAGTTTTTGATGCTTCGTCAAGTGAGACCTTAATTCACGGCGATACTCGGAAACCGATTGAAAAGGCGCCGCGTAGGCGTTTTTAACGCCCAAACAACCCAAGTCAATGACACAAACGCCAGCAATCACATCCCCTTGCGGCGATTGTCGCACAACGCAAAGCTGGATAATTTGGTTTGTCTCACGCCACCCGGCCGAGATAATGCACTCCAATAAAGGCCATTTGCTGCTGCGGCGAAGCATGGCCTTACCCGTAGATAGGGGAATCTCCCGGGCGGCTCCTTTTCTTTTCGTCTTTTTTACGCGCTTACGTCGCTTCATCTTATTCTCCCTTGTAAATGAAGGGGTGAAGGGGTGAGCGGGTGAAGGGGTGAAGCGCCGCTCACCCTAACGCCATTTTCATCCTTCGCGGCTTCGGCGTGAGATCCGCCGAACGGTGGGCAGATGCCCGTGTTGTCTCCTCTAAATAGATAGAGATAGCGTGTAGAGATAGAGGGAGAATGCTTATCTCTATCTCTATTTTTACACGCTACCGGACTTTTGTAATTTCCTGCCAAAAACGATAGAGTCACAACATGAAATCCTGGAAAACTTTAGATCGACGAACGATACTCAATCACAATAAATTTTTGCGTGTGGAAAATCATGTGCTGCAACTGCCGGACGGCCGTGTCATTGACGATTGGGCCTGGATAATTACACCGGATTATATCAATGTGCTGGCAGAAACGAAAGACGGCCGTTTCCTCATCTTCCGGCAGTACAAACATGGCGTAGACGGGACCTCGTTGGCTCCGGTAGGCGGCTATCTGGAGCCAGGGGAGGAACCGCTTGCCGCCGCCAGGCGTGAACTGTTAGAGGAAACCGGTTACGAGGCCGACGAGTGGCTTAACCTGGGCAGCTACGTCGTGGACGGCAATCGCGGCGCGGGGACGGCGCACTTGTTTTTGGCGCGCCGCGCCCGCCCCATTGCCGCGCCGGACGCTGATGATTTGGAGGAGCAGGAGCTGCTTTTTCTGAGCCGCGACGAGTTGGAAGCGGCGCTGGCAAATGGGGCGTTTAAGGTGTTGGCCTGGACAACGGCCGTTGTCCTGTCCTTGCAAAAATTGGCAGATTGATACCCCATAGGAGCGATTGATGACGGAAAATTTACTGATACGGCCGTTACACCCCAACGACGCCGCCGACCTCTACGAAATGATCATTGACCCGCGCGTGGTCGGCACGCTGGTCTTCGTCCCCAGCATGGAATACGCCGAGGAGGAAAAGTGGATCAATGAGAAAAGGTCGGGCAGTCACCGTCTGGTGGCCGAGTTAAACGGCAAAGTTGTCGGCTCGGCTTCAATCAGACAAAATTTGCGGGCGCGAATGACCCATTCCGGCAGTGTCGGCCTGTTGGTTCACGCTAATTATTGGGGGCGCGGGATTGGCTCGGCGCTCATGGCGGCGCTGCTTGATTTGGCCGACAACTGGTTGGGTCTGATGCGGGTAGAGTTGGAAGTGTTCAGCGACAATCCGGCGGCCATCCACATTTACAAGAAGGCTGGCTTTGAGATTGAGG
This sequence comes from Chloroflexota bacterium, assembly GCA_024275635.1. Classification (GTDB taxonomy): domain Bacteria; phylum Chloroflexota; class Anaerolineae; order Promineifilales; family Promineifilaceae; genus JACKCC01. Next base: position 9,811 of record JAJRYT010000160.1, read on the forward strand.
GAACGCGGCGGATGGCGATTTTTGGCGGCGACGGCCGTTTCCACGATGAACATGTCATGGCCCGGATCCGTGAACCGTTATTCGTAAACCGTGAATCGTCAAGGCCCGCCTCGCCACAACCAGCCACCGGCCGCCACCCACCAGCCGCCATCCGTACCCAACACCCCGACGATGCCGCCGCCCTGCATGCCATCCGGCGGCATCCACTGGTGGCCCGCACCACACTGCAAATCCCCAGCCTGGAATATTCTGATGTGGCCAAACAAAGCAAGGAAAGCGCCAGTTTCAGACACCGATTTGTCGCTGAGGTAGACGGCCGTGTCGTCGGCAACGCTAATCTCACCGTTGACCAAAACCCGCGCAGCCGCCACTGCGGCGGATTGGGCATGATGGTACACCCCGATTACTGGGGGCAGGGCATAGGGACAAAGCTGCTGGGAGCGCTCCTCGACGTCGCCGATAATTGGATCAATCTCCAACGAGTCGAACTGGAAGTTCACATCGACAACCCCGCCGGCATCCGTCTATACGAGAAATTCGGTTTCGAAATCGAAGGCACTAAACGATTCCAAAGTATCGGCGACGGCCGTTGGGCGCACGCCCACTTCATGGCCCGCATCTGAAAGCATTTTTCTCTCCGTGTTCTCTGAGCCGCCTCTGTGTACTCTGTGTCCACCTGTATAGTTACAATACTGGAACATAATACCAAGTCAAAAATCTTGTAAGAAAATATGAGAGAAAATCAAAGAATGGTTGAACAGGAACAGAACAGCCTCCCCATCCGAGATAGCCGCAGGGCTAAACAGGATAATAAGGGGATGGATAAATTACTTCCAGATTAGAGGGGTAAGCTATCCAAAGAAGGCGTTGAGGGACTTGAGATACTATTTGAGAGAGAAATTGAATCGGTATTATAAACGAAAGAGTCAGAGGAAAAGCAAGCTCTACCGCCAAGGAGCGTTTGAAGTGTTAGTCGAGAAATATGGATTGATTGACCCGTCGAAATGCTAGACCTGACAAAACTGCGAATGCTTTTAGAAGAAGCCTATCGGAAAGCCGTGTGCGGGAAAACCGCACGCACGGTTTGACGAGGGGGGATGAAGTCATAGTTGCATGATAATGCCTGTATAGACAC